>NZ_JBHWEL010000063.1:19524-46238 GCF_042734135.1 Streptomyces sp. NPDC059668
CTCTACCAACATTGCCTTTCTCGTCTTCTCCTTATCTTTTTATCCCCACCTCTCCTTCTCCCCACCCCCGGGGGGGCGGGGGGGCGGGGGGTCGGGGTGGGGGTTCGCACCCCGGCCGGACCCCCCGTTACATGCCCCCCGTTGCATGTCCCCCGTACATGTCCCCGGGTTCAGCACCCGGGGCGCGCACACCACCCACCCTCCGCCCACGGCCTCGCGCCGCGTGCGGACGGCGTGCGTCGGCGGCCGGTCAGCGGCCCGTGGACCAGGTGTGCGAGTCGCCGCGGTCGTTCGCCACGCGGTCGCCGCACGGAATCCGGTGTCGCGCTTCATACGCTGCTGGACCTCGGCCCGCAGGTCGTCGACCACGACCCGGGTACGGAACCACCGCTCCTGGTCCCCGTGCAGGTCGCGCTGGGCGGCGGCGAGGCAACCGTCCGTGTGGGCGGTGACGGTGCAGCCGGTCGCGAGGGTGACGGCCGACTCGGGCCGGCCGCGGCCGGAGAGGGCGCCCCCTGAAGTCGGCGGTCCCCGTCCGGGGTGGGTCGCGGGGACAGCCCCTGCCGGGCCAGGCAGCGGTCCACGAGGACCCGCTGCGCGGCGTCGAGGAGGTCGTCCCGGTCACGCTCGGCCCTGGGCGACGGCGGGACGGTCCGCCGTGCGGGCGCCGTGGCACAGCCCGTCAGCGCGAGCGCCGCCGGCGTGGTGGCGCACAGCGCGCGAAGGAGTCGCACGGGTCGGCCGACATGCCCGGTTCCCGACAATTGATGATCTTTATCGGGGTGTGGTGTCATTCCTCCTGAAACAGCTCACGCCGGCGCAGAACCCGCAGGTCCGCGCGCTCCCCCACGCCCTCGCCCGGTGCCGGCGCAGGTGCCGGTTCCGGTGCCGAGGCCGGTGCCGTGATGCCGCCGCTACTTGTGGCGCGGCAGCCACGTGAACTTGTCGCCGCCCACCCAGCGCACCACGTCCGGGTCGTCGAGATCGTGGACGGTGATCCCGTAGGCGGCGGCCGTCACGAGTACGTCGGTGATCGCCCTCGCCTCGCAGACCACCTCGCCGTCGATCTCCATGATCCGGAACGGCGGCGTGCCCGGCTGTACCCCGAGCACCAGGATCCGTGGTTGGGAGATGTGGGGGCTCGCGATTTCGGTCATGAATAGAGCGTAGATCGATTCGCGCACGTGGGCGGGGGCGCGCGTCCAGCCGGGTGAGCCGCCCCGCCGTGCGGGCGCACGGCGGCTGGGCGAGGCTGGAAGGGCCCGCGGAGCTGGTGGAAGGTGGCGCCGATGGATCCCGTCGAGGCCCTGGACCGGATCGCGTTCCTGCTGGAGCGGTCCCAGGCCCCCACCTATCGCGTACGGGCCTTCCGCACCGCCGAGTCCCTGCTGGCCGGGCTCCCGGGTGACGAGGTCCGGCGACGCGCGGCCGACGGGACCCTGGAGTCGCTGAAGGGCATCGGGCCGAAGACGGCACAGGTCGTACGGGAGGCGCTCGGCGACCGGGTGCCCGGCTACCTGGAAAAGCTGGAGCGGACGGCCGGGGAGCCGCTCGCCCGGGGTGGCGAGGCGCTGCGGGCGCTGCTGCGCGGCGACTGTCACCTGCACTCCGACTGGTCGGACGGCGGCAGCCCGATCGAGGCGATGGGCCGGACCGCGGCCCGGCTCGGACACGAGTGGGCGGTGCTCACGGACCACTCGCCACGGCTCACCGTGGCGCGCGGCCTGTCGCCCGAGCGCCTGCGCGAACAGCTGACCGTGGTCGCGGAACTCAACCTGCGGTGGGCTCCGTTCCGGCTGCTCACCGGGATCGAGTGCGACATCCTCGACGACGGATCGCTGGACCAGGAGCCCGAGCTGCTGGACCTGCTGGATGTCGTGGTGGTGTCGGTGCACTCCAAACTGCGCATGGACGCGCGGTCGATGACCCGCCGCATGATCGCCGCCGTGCGCAACCCGCGCGCGGACGTGCTGGGGCACTGCACGGGCCGTCTGCTCACCGGGCGCCGACGCCCCGAGTCGGAGTTCGACGCGGACGCCGTCTTCGCGGCCTGCGCCGAATCCGGCACGGCTGTGGAGATCAACAGCCGTCCGGAACGGCTCGACCCGCCGCGCCGGCTGCTGCGCCGGGCGGTCGACGCGGGCGTGCTGTTCTCCGTGGACACCGACGCGCACGCCCCCGGTCAGCTGGACTGGCAGGTCCACGGCTGTGCGCGGGCCGAGGAGTGCGGGGTGCCCGCCGAGCGCGTGATCACCACCTGGACCGCGGACGAGCTGCCGGCCTGGACCCGCAGCCGGACTGCTCCGTCCCGCGCGACGGGCCCGTGACGGCGGTGGCCAGGGGGCGGGCACGCACTCTGCGGCGGCCTCGGTCCGCCCTCCCCACCTCCCGTTCGAGGTGACCCACATCACCGCCCCCTCCCTGGTCCCGGGGGAACACCAGCCGGTAGTTCCCCGTTAAATCAACCGTGGGTATGGATGGGACAGTGTCCCCGGGCCTCACCTATAGCCCACAGGGATGATCGTCCGGCTGATGCCCTGTGGAGCCCTTCGCCGAGAGGCGACCGCCATCCGTGCCCACCACAGACGGCCCCGACCGCGATTCCCCCGTCCGGTCGGGGCCTTTCTCCTGCTCACGAGCGGCGGCGCGCGCTTGACTTCGAGTGCTCTCCAATCCGTAACGTCGGCGCATGACCACTGCACAGCACAAGATCGGCTCGGGGTTCGGCGCCCACAGCACCGCCGACGACGTCCTCCAGGGGATCGACCTCTCCGGGAAGCTCGCGATCGTCACCGGTGGGTACTCGGGGCTCGGCCTGGAGACGACGCGCGCCCTCACCGGGGCCGGGGCCCACGTCGTCGTCCCCGCCCGGCGTCCCGACGTCGCCCGGGACGCGGTGGCGGACATCGACGGTGTCGAGGTGGACGAGCTCGATCTCGGCGACCTCGACAGCGTCCGCGCCTTCGCCGAGCGGTTCCTCGCCTCCGGCCGGACCGTCGACATCATGATCGACAACGCCGGGATCATGGCCTGCCCCGAGACCAGGGTCGGGCCCGGCTGGGAAGCCCAGTTCGCCACCAACCACCTCGGCCACTTCGCACTCGTCAACCGGCTCTGGCCCGCCATCGAGCCCGGTGGCGCGCGGGTCGTCTCCGTGTCCTCGACCGGCCACCACAACTCGGGCATCCGCTGGGACGACGTGCACTGGCGCGACGGCTACGACAAGTGGGGGGCGTACGGCCAGGCGAAGACCGCGAACGTCCTGTTCGCCGTCCACCTCGACCGGCTCGGCCGGGACTCGGGTGTGCGCGCCTTCGCCCTCCACCCCGGCGGCATCCTCACGCCGCTCCAGCGTCACCTCGCCAAGGAGGAGATGATGGAGCGCGGGTGGATCGACGAGAACGGCGTGCCGCTGAACCCGGACGCCTTCAAGTCGCCCGCCCAGGGCGCCGCGACCCAGGTGTGGGCCGCGACCTCGCCGCAACTGGCCGGTCTGGGCGGGGTGTACTGCGAGGACTGCGACATCGCCGAGGTGACCCCCGCGGACGGCGAGCGGACCGGCGTACGGGAGTACGCGATCGACCCCGAGCAGGCCGCCCGGCTGTGGGCGCTGTCGGCGGAACTGACCGGGGTGAACGCGTTCGCGTGACCTGACCTCGGGACGGCCCGGGTCCGGGTTCGGGCCCGACGAAGCCACCCCTGTCCGACGAAGCCACCGGTCCGGCCACGCCACCCGTCGACCGAAGTCATCCATCGACCAAAGTCATCCATCGGCCGAAGTCACCCGTCGGCCGGACCATGGCTCACGCGCGGGCCGCGAACTCCCGGAGGTCCGCGGTGAGCAGATCCGCGTGGGTGGCATAGAGGCCGTGGCCCGCGTTCTCGTAGACCTTGAGCGTGCTGTCGGGCAGCAGTTCCGCCGCGCGGCGGCCGGTCGGGGCGAGCGGCGCGGACGTGTCGTGGGTGCCGTGCACGACGAGTACGGGAAGGTCGATCTCCGGCAGATCGAGGGTGAGGTCCAGGGTGGCGACGAGCTCCCTGACAGCCGCGCCGGCGCGCGCGGTCGCACCGTGACAGCGGTCGACCGCGCCGCGGACGTACTCCGGGGAGAGGTCGTTGCCGGGCAGGCCGAGGGCGAAGAAGGCGTCGGCTCCCGCCGCGAAGAAGGCCGCCGGGTCGCGGCGGACGGTCTCGTTGCCGGCCCGGACGACCGCCGGATCGACGCCCGCCGCATGGTCCGCGGTGCGCACGACGCCCGGCACCACGCCTCCCACCAGCGCCGCCCTCGCCACCCGTGCGCCGGGGTGCCGGGTGAGACAGCGCACGACCTCCGCGGCCCCGACCGAGTGTCCGACCAGGGTCACGTCCCGCAGGTCGAGGTGGCGCAGCAGTCCGTCGACGTCGTCGGCCAGGCTGTCGAGGCCGAAGCCGTCCCACACGTCGTCCGACCGGCCGTGGCCGCGCCGGTCGAGGCCGACACACCGAAATCCCTCGTCGGCGAGCGGGAGCATCTGGAACTCCCACATCTCGGTGCCGAAGTAGGAGCTGTTGACGAACACGATCACCGGGCCCGTGGCGGGTCCGTAGTCCACGAAGTGCAGCCGGGTGCCGTCGACGGGGCTCTCGAAGTACGGCATGGGAATCCTCCCGGGATCCGGTCACGACGCGTGAGTGCCGCGGTACGTCCGCGGCACGTCCCTCATGGTTCCGGGAGGCGGGTGCCGGGTCGATTACCCCGGACGTCATGGCCACGCGCGGGCCGGTGGGTCAGTGCGGCGCCCGCTCCTCCAGTGCCGTGCGCCAGGCCGGGGAGGGCCCTTCGTTCACCGGCTCGGCGCGCCTGCCGCCCCGGGCGAAGAAATCGGCCAGAGGGAGGATCGCGGCGCCGACGGTCACCGCGTCCGGTCCGAGCCGGCCGAGGTCGATGGAGACGCGTTGGGCGGGATAGCGCAGGGCGTACGAGGTGGCGTACCGGCGTACCGCGGGCAGGAAGCGGGTGCCGAGCTGGAGTCCGGCCCAGCCGCCGATGAGGATGCGTTCGGGCTGGAACAGGTTGATCAGGTCGGACAGGCCCGCGCCCAGGTACTCGGCGGTCTCCTCCAGCACGGAGAGCGCCACCGGGTCGTGCTCGGCGTCCCCCGCGGGGTAGGCGGCGGCGAGCATCGCGGTGAGGGCGGTCTCCTCGTCGGTGCCCTCCGGCGGGCGTCCGCCCTCCTCGCGCCAGCGATCGAGCAGCGCCTCCGCACCCGCGTAGGCCTCCAGACAGCCGAGGGAGCCGCAACGGCAGCGGCGCCCCCTGACCCGTACGGTCAGGTGACCCCATTCGACGGACCTGCCGTTCTCGACGTCCTCCGTGACCAGGCAGGCGCCGACGCCGGAGCCGAAGAGGACCACGACCGCGTTGCGTGCGCCGCGTCCGGCACCGAACCACATCTCGGCCTGGCCGAGGGTCCGGGCGCCGTTGTCCGCGAAGTACGGCACGGTGTCGGGGAGTTGACAGGTCGAGCGGAGCAGGGACTCCAGCGGGACGGCGTCCCAGCCGATCGTCTGGCCGTGCACCACCGCGCCGCGCTCGGGCGTGCGGGCCACGATGCCGGGGACGCCGATGCCGACGCCGAGGAGCTGCTCCGGGTCGATCCCCGCCTCGGTGAGCACGTCGTTGATGCCGTCGCGGATGTGCCGGACGATGACGTCGACGTCGTACCGCCGACGCTGCGAGGGCCGGTCGACCTCGAACCCCTGGCGCTCCAACGGCCTTTCGGTGCGGGCGAGTTCGGTGAGGGTCAGATCGAACAGCTCGACGCGGACCCGGGTCTCGCCGACGTCCACGCCGATCATGTGGCCGCTGCCGGGCGCGACACGCAGCAGGGTACGGGGCCGTCCGCCGTCGGACTCGACGCTTCCGGCCTCCTCCACCAGTCCGTCGGCGACGAGTTCGGCGACCACGTTGCTGATGGAACCGGAACTCAGCCCGGTGGCCGGGCCCAGCTCGTAGCGGCTCATCGGGCCGTCGAAATACAAACGTTGCAGTACGGCGGTGCGATTGCCCCGCCGCAGGTCACGCACTGTCCGACCGTTGCGCCCCGCCATGTGAATCCCTTCCGGCCTGCCCGACCTGCAAGATACAGCTGCGCGATCCCTTGACGCGACTTTCTTCCGGGTCTTAACTCACGTCCTAAATTAAGCCATGAGGGTCGTTCGGGAAGTGAACGGACTCGGCCCTCGTGGCTCCCTCCGGGAAAGGGACATACGCAGCCATGCGCAGAATCCGAGCCGCGGCCGCCGGTGCGGTCACCATCTCCCTGCTGACCGCCGCGACCGCCTGTGGCGGCGGCTCGTCGAACGGCGGGTCCAACGACTCGCCGAAAACGCTCACGTACTGGGCGTCCAACCAGGGCGCCAGCATCGAGATCGACAAGAAGGTGCTCCAGCCCGAGCTGGACAAGTTCGAGAAGCAGAGCGGGATCAAGGTCAAGGTGGAGGTCGTACCCTGGTCCGACCTGCTGAACCGGATCCTCACCGCGACCACCTCCGGGCAGGGCCCGGACGTCCTCAACATCGGCAACACCTGGAGCGCCTCCCTGCAGGCCACCGGCGCCCTGCTGCCGTGGGACGCGAAGAACTTCGCCAAGATCGGCGGCAAGGACCGCTTCGTCGACTCGGCGCTCGGCTCGACGGGGGCCGAGGGCAAGGACCCGGCCGCGGTGCCGCTGTACTCGATGGCGTACGCGCTGTACTACAACAAGAAGTCGTTCGCCGACGCCGGCATCGCGAAGCCGCCGGCCACCTGGGACGAGCTGGTCGCCGACGGCAAGAAGCTGTCCAAGGGCGGCAAGTGGGGCCTGGGCGCCGAGGGCTCGAACGTGTCGGAGAACATCCACCACGTCTTCGTCTTCGCCAAGCAGCACGGGGCCGACTTCTTCACCGCCGACGGCAAGGCCGACTTCACCAACGACGGCGTGGTCGCCGCGGTCCAGCAGTACGTCGGACTGATGGCGAAGGACAAGATCATCGCGCCGGGCAACGCCGAGTACGCGCAGAACCAGTCCGTCAGCGACTTCGCCAAGGGCAAGAACGCCATGCTGCTGTGGCAGTCCGCGTCCGCCAACCTCAAGTCGCAGGGCATGAGCGAGGACGCGTACGGCATCGCGCCGGTCCCCGTGCAGTCCGGCACCCCCGGCACGGGCACGAACGTCAACTCGATGGTCGCGGGCATCAACCTCGCCGTCTTCAAGAACTCCAAGAACCTCGACGGCGCCGCCAAGTTCGTGAAGTTCATGACCAGCGACGCGGAGCAGAAGATCCTCAACACGGCGTACAGCTCGATCCCGCCGGTCAAGACCGCCCAGGGCGACGCCGCCTTCAACACCCCCTCGAACGCGGTCCTCAAGGACACCCTCGCCAAGAGCGCCGCCGCGCTGCCGCAGGTCGCCGACGAGTCCCAGTTCGAGACGGCGGTCGGGACCGCCGTGAAGGAGCTGTTCGCGGCCGCCGCCGCGGGACACCCGGTCACCACGGCCTCGGTGAAGGCCGAGCTCGAGAAGGCCCAGCAGCAGATGCCGAAGAAGTGAGTGCGGACACCCACATGACCACCACGACCGCCGCCTCCGCCGACTCCGGCGAGCGGACGGTGCGCAAGGACTCCCCCGGTGCGGCGCGCGGCCCGCGCCGCGCCGGGCGGATCCGCCGCATCGGACTGCCCTACCTGCTGCTCCTGCCCGCCCTGCTCCTCGAACTCCTGGTCCACCTGGTGCCGATGGTGATCGGCATCGTCATGAGCTTCAAGGAGCTCACCCAGTTCTACATCCGTGACTGGGGCACGGCGCCCTGGTCCGGCCTCGACAACTACAAGGTCTCGGTGGACTTCAGCGCGCCCGTCGGCAAGGCGCTGCTCCACTCGTTCATGGTCACGGTCGGCTTCACCCTGCTCTCGGTCGGCCTGTGCTGGCTGATCGGCACCGCGGCCGCGATCTACATGCAGGACACCTTCCGCGGGCGCGGCCTGCTGCGCGCGCTGTTCCTCGTCCCGTACGCCCTTCCGGTGTACGCGGCGGTCATCACTTGGGTGTTCATGTTCCAGCACGACAACGGCCTGGTGAACCACGTGCTGCACGACCAGCTGCACCTCACCGACAAGCCGTCCTTCTGGCTCATCGGCGACAACAGCTTCTACGCGCTGCTCGTCGTCTCCGTGTGGAAGGGCTGGCCGTTCGCCTTCCTGATCATCATGGCCGGCCTGCAGAACATCCCCGGCGAGCTGTACGAGGCGGCCGCCCTGGACGGCGCGGGCCTGTGGCAGCAGTTGCGCCGGATCACCCTGCCGTCGCTGCGGGCGGTCAACCAGGTCCTGATCCTGGTGCTGTTCCTGTGGACGTTCAACGACTTCAACACACCGTTCGTCCTGTTCGGCAGGACCGCCCCGGAGTCCGCGGACCTCATCTCGGTCCACATCTACCAGGCGTCCTTCGTCACCTGGAACTTCGGCACCGGGTCCGCCATGTCGGTCCTGCTGCTGCTCTTCCTGCTCGTGGTGACCGGTGCCTACCTGCTGCTGACCTCCCGGGGAAGGAAGACCGCCGATGTCTAGCACCTCGCAGGCACACCGCTCGCCGATGGCTCCGCCGCCCTCCTTCCTGTGGTCCCGGCGGATCTTCCTGACCCTGCTCACGGGCTTCGTCCTGGTGCCGGTCTACGTGATGGTCTCCAGCTCCCTGAAGCCGCTCGCGGACGTCTCGGGCAAGTTCCGCTGGGTGCCGAGCGGACTGACCATCCGCCCGTACATCGACATCTGGTCGACGGTCCCGCTGGCGAGGTACTTCGTCAACTCGCTGATCGTGGCCGGCGCGGCGACGGTCTGCTCGGTGGTGATCGCGGTCTTCGCGGCGTACGCCGTCAGCCGCTACGAGTTCCGGGGCAAGCGGACCTTCACGGTCACCGTGCTGTCCACGCAGATGTTCCCCGGCATCCTCTTCCTGCTCCCGCTGTTCCTCATCTACGTCAACATCGGCAACGCGACGGGCATCGCCCTGTTCGGCTCCCGCGGCGGGCTGATCCTGACCTATCTCACCTTCTCGCTGCCGTTCTCGATCTGGATGCTGATCGGGTACTTCGACTCGGTCCCGCGCGACCTGGACGAGGCGGCTCTGGTGGACGGCTGCGGTCCGCTGGGCGCGCTGTTCCGGGTCGTCGTGCCCGCCGCGATCCCCGGCATCGTCGCGGTCGCCGTCTACGCCTTCATGACCGCCTGGGGCGAGGTGCTGTTCGCGTCGGTGATGACCAACGACACCACGCGCACGCTCGCCGTCGGGCTCCAGGGCTACTCGACGCTCAACAACGTGTACTGGAACCAGATCATGGCCGCGTCGCTCGTGGTCAGCGTCCCGGTGGTCGCCGGCTTCCTGCTGCTCCAGCGCTACCTCGTCGCCGGGCTGACGGCCGGAGCCGTCAAGTGACCCACTCCACCACCCCCGAAGGGACTTCCGTGACCATCGACCTTGCCGCACTTCCCGAGAACTTCCTGTGGGGCACGGCCACGTCGGCCTACCAGATCGAGGGCGCCGTCACCGAGGACGGCCGCTCCCCCTCCATCTGGGACACCTTCTCGCACACCCCCGGCAAGATCGACAACGGCGACGACGGGGACCTCGCCTGCGACCACTACCACCGCTGGCGCGAGGACATCGACCTGATGCGCCAACTGGGCACCAACGCCTACCGGTTGTCCGTCGCGTGGCCGCGCGTCGTACCCGGCGGCGACGGCCCGGTCAACGCGAAGGGCCTCGACTTCTACGACTCGCTGATCGACGGTCTGCTGGAGGCGGGCATCACCCCCTCGGTCACCCTCTACCACTGGGACCTGCCGCAGGCGCTCCAGGACCGCGGTGGCTGGCCGGCCCGTGAGACGGCGCTGCACTTCGCCTCGTACGCGTCGGTCGTCGCGGAGCGCCTCGGTGACCGCGTCAAGCACTGGACCACCCTCAACGAGCCGCTGTGCTCGGCCTGGATCGGTCACCTGGAAGGGCGGATGGCCCCCGGCCTCGCGGACATCGCGGCCGCGGTCCCCGCCTCGTACCACCTCCTCCTAGGGCACGGGCTTGCCACCCAGGCGATCCGCGCGGCGGTCCCGGACGCCCAGGTCGGCATCGTGAACAACCTGGCGAGCGTCGAGGCCGCCACCGACCGCCCCGAGGACGTCGCGGCGGCCCACCGCCTCGACGGGCACACCAACCGCTGGTGGCTCGACCCGGTGCACGGCCGTGGCTTCCCGGCGGACATGCGTGAGCTGTACGGGGTCGAACTCCCCGAGCAGCCCGGTGACTTGGAGACGATGGCGGAGCCGCTGGACTGGCTGGGCCTCAACTACTACTTCCCCTCCAGCGTCGTCGACGACCCCACGGGGCCGATCCCCCAGGTCAGCGCGATCCGCCGTCCGGGAGTGCCTCGCACCGCCATGGACTGGGAGGTCGAGGCCTCCGGCATCGAGCGCCTCCTGCACCGTCTGACGGACGACTACGGCGCCCGCAAGCTCTATGTCACGGAGAACGGTTCCGCGTACCCCGACGTCGTCCGGCCCGACGGAACGGTCGACGACCCGGAGCGCACGGACTATCTGGAGCGCCATCTCGCCGCCTGCGCGTCGGCGGCGCGCAAGGGTGTCCCGCTCGCGGGCTACTTCGCCTGGTCCCTCCTCGACAACTTCGAGTGGGCCTACGGCTACGACAAGCGCTTCGGACTCGTGCACGTCGACTACAAGACGCAGAAGCGCACGGTGAAGGGCAGCGGACACCGGTACGCGGACATCATCCGCCAGTACGGGGAGCGGGGGCGCAACGCGGCCTAGCGGGGACCCGGCGGCCACATGAGGGGCGTTCGCCCTCGCGCGGCCGCCGGGGACGCGGTCGCCCGCGCGCGGGGACCTCGGTGTCCCGTGCCGGCGCCAGGCCGGGACGTCACCCGGGGGCGGGGCCCGCGGGTCGGGCGGGGGCGGCGGTGACGGTGACGGCCCGGTCGAGGGTCGTGGGCGGGTGGCCGATGACGTGCCGAATGTCGTCGGTCTGCCGTTCCAGGGCACCGGCGCGCGCCTGGTCCTCCAGCCGGCCCTGGGCGCCGGGCGCGCGGTCCTGCCGATCCCGGCGGACGACGGGCTTCCCCGAGACGCGGCCGATCATGCAGCGATCCCTCACCGCGACACGGCCGCGTCGACACGGAGGTCCGGACCCACCCGATCCGGACGTCGGCTCGCCGTCGGCGAACAACGGGCCTCGCGTCAAGGCCCTTTCAGCGGGCGCCGGCCGTTCGGTCGAGGAACCGCCGCAGCCCGACGCGCACGCCGTCGGTGCCCACGGTGGCCGTGAAGCACGCCGCCTCCAGGGCGAGTCCCTCGTCGATGGGCAGCTCGACGCCGCGGGTGACCGCGCGCAGGCAGGCCGCCACGGCCGTCGGTGCGTGCCGGCTGATCCGGCGGGCCAGCTCCCGTGCGGCGGGCAGGAGTTCATCGGCGGGGACGACGGCGTTGACGAGGCCGGTCTCCTCGGCCCGGGCGGCGGTGACGGGGTCGCCGGTGAGGATCATCTCGAGGGCACGCTTGCGGCCGATGTGCCGCGGCAGCCGCTGTGAGCCACCGAAGGGCGGCGGAAAACCCAGGGATATCTCGGGTTTGGCGAACGTGGCGTGTTCCGCGGCGATCGCCAGCGGGGCCGCCTCCGTGATCTCGCAACCGCCCCCGTACGCGAGTCCGTTGACGGCGACGATCACGGGCTTGGGGAACTCCTCGATCCGGCGGGTCAGTGCGTGTCCTCGTCGCACGACCTCGCGCAGCGCGCGTTCGGGGCCGCCCGCGATGCTCCCGGCCAGCGAAGGGATGTCCGCGCCCGCGCTGAACGCCCTGTGCCCGGCGCCGGTCAGGACGACCGCGCGGACCGAGTCGTCCGCGTCGATGCGGTCGAGGCTCGCGAGGAGCGCGTCGATCGTGGGGTAGTCGAGAGCGTTGAGTTTGCGTTCCCTGTCGATGGTGATCGTGACGACACTCTCGTCCCGGTCGGTCCGTACGGTCATCCCACCCGCTCCGTTCGGTCGGTGCTCGGACGGGTCGAGGCTAGGAGCCGTAGCCTGGGGCGATCCACTCATTGTCCTAGATACAGGTCGGTGCGGGTGCCCCATGCGTGCTCCCTCCTACGAGGCCATCGTCGACGAGTTCGCCGCGTCGATCAGAGCCGGCAGGCTCCCCGCGGGCACCCGTCTTCCGACGCACCGCGCGCTCTCGCGCGAGCGGCGGATCGCGCTGGCCACGGCCACCCGGGTCTACGCCGAACTCGCCGCCATGGGCCTGGTGGTGGGGGAACCCGGGCGAGGGACGTTCGTGCGGGTCCAGCCCGGCTACGACGGTCTGGAACCCTCCCGCGCCCTGCCGGTGCCGAGAGTCGCGGACCTGTCGTTCAACCAGCCTTCCGGCGAGGGCCGGTCCGACCGGCTGCGGCGGGCCCTGCGCGCGCTGTCCGTCTCGGGCGAGGCCGAGGCACTGCTCCGGCAGGACCCGCCGGGCGGTCGCCTGCGCGAGCGGGCGCTCGTGGCCACCTACCTGCTCGGGCGGGGAATAGACACGGCGCCGGCGAACGTCCTGCTCACCAGCGGCACCCAGCAGGCCATGGACTGCGTGCTGCGCTCTCTCACCAGGCCCGGTGACGTCCTCGCGGTCGACGCGCTCAGCTACCCCGGGATCAAACTGCTCGCCTCGGCCCACCGGCTCGGCCTGGCCCCGGTCCCGGTCACGGCGACGGGGCCCGACCTCGGCGCGCTCGACCTCCTGTGCCGTGCACGGCCCGTCCGTGCGATCTACGCGATTCCCACCCTGCACAACCCGCTCGGCTGGGTCCTCGACCAGGAACGGCGTGACCGCCTTGTCGCCGTCGCCCGTGCGCACGACTGCCTGATCGTCGAGGACGGCACCTACGCCTTCCTGGACCGGTCGCCGCCGCCTCCCCTTCAGGCCCTCGCCCCCGAACGCACCTGCTACGTCGCCGGACTGTCCAAGAACGTGGCTCCGGGCCTGCGGTTCGGTTTCACCGTGCTGCCCGGCCGCCACGTGGAGGCCGTCACCAGTTGCCTTCGCCTGGCGGCCTGGGGTGCCCCGGGACTGATCACCGCGCTCGCCACGGGCTGGCTGGCGGACGGCACGGTGGCCCGCTGGGAGGAGGACCGCCGGGGCGACGCGGCCGCCCGGCAGGACATCGCCCGCTCGGCGCTCGCCGGGATGTCTCTCACGGCGCATCCGGTCTCCTACATGGTCTGGCTCGGCCTGGAGTCGCACCAGCGCCCGGATCACGTCGCCGCGCGACTCGCCCGGGCAGGCATCCTCGTGTCCACCGCGGACGCCTTCGCCACGGGTCCCCACCGTCCCCGGGCGCTGCGCCTGGCACTCGCCACCCCACCCCGGGACGAGCTCGGGAACGTGTTGCGGCACCTGCGGGGCGTGCTGGACGCGATCCCGCCGTGACCGGCCGGGGTCGCCTCCCGCGACGGCGTTCGCCGCCCACGGACGACGGTCGCTCGCCGGCGGAACGGCCGACCGGCCAACCCCGTCGGCGTGGGCGCGATGGCGCCGACGCCAAGAGGGAACGCCGGAAGGACGACCCCGGGAAGCCGGGACGCCCGCGCTGCCGCGGGGCGGCCCGGCCGGACCGGAGCCGCACCGCCTCAGCCGGTGCCCGACTCGGCGCGGGCGTAGAACGCGGCCAACTCGTGCGGGTTCTTGGTGAAGACGTCGATCCTGCGCACCGTACCGTCCTCGACCTGGTGGATCTCGACCAAGGTCAGCGGGAACTCCTCACCGGTCGTGTGGGCCGTGAGGGTTCCGGTGAGGGTTCCGACGACGCCGGTCGGACCCTCGTACACCTCGGCGGCGGTGATGGCCACCTCGGCGTAGCCCGTCATCGCGCCCAGGACCGACCGCGCGAACGCCTCCCGGCCCTGGTGCACGCCGCCGTAGGGGAGTTGGTTCGGCTCGTCGACGACCACCTCGGGGGCGAGCCTGGCCAGGACACCCGGTACGTCGCCCTTGCCCAGCGCGTCGTACAGCCCTCGTACGACGTCGGCGCGGCTCTCCGTGACCGTCTCGTTCAGGGTACTCATCTCGTCTTCTCCCTCAGTCGTGTTCCGGTACTCGCACCCCGAGCGGACCGGGGCGGACACCATGCAACGGGAGACGGCCGTGCCCGGGGAGTCCTCGCTGTGAGGGGTACTGGCAGGGACCCCCGCCCGCCGGGCTGCCTGCCTACCCTGTCCTCATGGACAACCGGGACGCAGTCAGCGCATTCCTCCGCTCCCGGCGCGACAGGATCACCCCCGAGCAGGCGGGTCTGCCGACGTACGGTCAGCGGCGGGTGCCCGGACTGCGCAGGGGTGAGATCGCCGCGCTCGCCGGCGTGAGCGTCGAGTACTACACGCGCCTGGAGCGCGGCACCCTCAAAGGCGTCTCCGACAGCGTGCTGGACGCCCTCGCCCACGCCCTGCGGCTCGACGACACCGAGCGCACGTACCTGTACGACCTCGCCCGCGCCGCCGGACCGGCGCCCGGGGCCCGGGCGCGGCCGCGGGCGGCCCGGCCGACGGTGCGGCCGAGCGTGACACGGATCGTCGAGGGCATGCCGGAGCTGCCGGCGTACGTGATGAACAACCGCCTCGACACCCTGGCCGCCAACCCGCTCGGCCGGGCCCTGTACTCGGAGATGTTCGCCGACCCGGCCTGTGGTGGGAACGTCGCGCGGTTCGCGTTCCTCAACCCCGCGGCCGGACGGTTCTACACGGACTGGGAGCGCATGGCCCGGTTCGCCGTGGGTGCGCTGCGCGTCGAGGCGGGGAGACGGCCCTACGACCGGGAACTGACGAACCTGATCGGTGAACTGTCCACCCGCAGCGACGCCTTCCGCGTGCTGTGGGGGTCCCACGACGTGCACGTCTTCCGCGACAGCACGAAACGACTCAACCATCCGCTCGTCGGCGACCTGGAACTCGATCAGGAGACCATGAGCCTGCCGGACGAGAGCGGCCTGAGCGTGGTCGTCTACAGCCCGCGGCCCGAAACCCCCGCCGCGGACGCCCTGAAGCTGCTCGCCACCTGGTCCGCCACGACCGGACACGGCGGGGCGCGCGGTCCGGGGTCGTCACGCCGGGGGCGCGAGGACGAGGACGACGTTCACAGCACGTGCGGCCCGGAGACGAAGTGACCGTTGCGGTCGTAGGGCCACGCGTTGGCGACGCACCCGTGCAGGCCCTTGATCTGTTGCATCATGACGGGGGCCGGTCGCCCGGGGCCCGCGCAGGTCATGTGCGTGTAGCCCAGGAAGTGTCCCATCTCGTGGTTGACGATCAGCGCCCGGTAGTCATGGATCGGACCGTCGAACGTGGGCGATCCCCTGACCCAGCGCTTGAGGTTCACCACCACCCCGCCGGGGGTCTCGCAGTTGTACTCGCCTCCGGTGTCCTGGTGGATGCCCGCCCAGCACAGGGCGTCCGCCGTTCCCGGTGTCGCGATCTTCACCGTGAGATCGTGCGGCGCCTCCGCGCTCACCAGCCGAAACGAGTGGGCCTCGTCGTGGGTCCAGCCTCGGGGCGCGGCAAGGATGCCGGCGATCTCGTCCGCCGCTTTGGTCGGCGAGAGGTCGATCCCGGTCTCGACCTCCACGACATAGCGGAGCGGACGTGTGCCGCGGCCAGCCTTCGCGCCGGTGGCCTGCGCGGCGACGAAGGTGCCGGTGCCGGTCGAGGGGATGTCGATCTTCGTGGAGGTCGGGGTCGGTCTCCGGGTCGGGGTCGGGGGCCGCGTGAGGGAGGGCGTGGGTGTCCTGCGCACCGTGCCCTGGGGACGCGCCGGGCCGCCCGGCGTACCACTCGATGCGTCGTTGGACGCGTCGCTCCGTCCGCCGTCGAGCAGGAACGTCGCGGAGCCGAGCAGGCCGACGGTGAGCAGCGTGCCGATCAGCCAGCGCCTGCCCCCGCGGCTCGAACGGCCCCGGCGGCTCGAACGGCCCCGGCGGCTCGGCCGGCCCCGGCGGTGGGCGGGCCGGTACTGACGGCCGCCGCGACGCGGAGCCACGTCGCTGTCGGTCGGTGACGCGGTTTCCCGCTCTCGTGCCGCATACATGGCAGCCGAGACTGGTCACGTCAGATGATGACCATGAGCTCGGACGGTAACGAAGAGATAACGAGAGGTTCCCGTTGGTACCGCGGACCGGAGAGCCCGGGGCGCGTCCCGATCCGATGTGATCCTTCTGTAACAGCTCCCGGGCGGGGCCCTCCTCTCGAACAGTCACCGAACACGTTCCGTGCATACTGGCGAAGTGCCACGAGTCCTACTTGTCGAAGACGACCCAGATGTCCGTAAGGCCGTCCAGCTGGCGCTGCGACATCAAGGACATGACGTCTTCGCCGCCGGAACGGGTGAGGAGGGACTGGAACAGCTCCGGCCCTTCCATCCGGACGTCGTCGTTCTCGACCTCATGCTGCCCGGCATCTCCGGCCTCGACGTGTGCCGCCGGATCAGGGACCGCGACCAGGTGCCGATCATCATGGTCACCGCCAAGGGCGACGACATCGACGTCGTCGTGGGGCTGGAGGCCGGCGCGGACGACTACGTGGTCAAGCCCGTGCAGGCCCGGGTGCTCGACGCGCGGATACGGGCCGTGCTGCGCAGGCAGGACGTGTCGGTCTCCGACGCCGTCCGGCCCCGGGCGGAGTCGCACGGCGAGCTGGTCATCGACCGGGCCGGACTCCTGGTGTCACACCGGGGTGAACCCGTCGCGCTCGCCCCCTCCGAACTCCGGCTGCTGCTGACCCTGTCGGCCTCGCCCGGCCAGGTCTTCAGCCGCCAGCAGCTGCTGGAAGCGGTCTGGGAACACAGTTACCACGGCGACATACGGCTGGTGGACGCCTGTGTGAAGCGACTGCGCGGGAAGCTAGGTGAGCTGGGCGGCGCCCCCCGTTACGTCCAGACCGTACGCGGCTTCGGATACCGCTTCGGTGCCTCATGAGCGTCCCCAGAGTCGTGCGGGCACGGAGGACCGAAAGTACACCCGAAGCCGTACGGGACCGCCGGTCGGCGCGGGACGGCGGGGCGGTCCGGGATCGTGAGGCCGCCGCGGCCCGGGTGGGCCGTGGGCCGGTGCGGTTCCTCCGGGCGGTCCTGGCGAAGGCGCCCCTCCCGCTGCGGGGACTGCGCCCCCGCCTGGTGGTGGCCTTCGCCCTGGTGGCCGTGGTCAGTGCCCTGAGCACCGGCGCGCTCGCCTTCCGGGAGGCGCGCACGGGGGTGCTTCAGCAGAGCCAGGACTCCGTCATCCGGCAGTTCCGGACCAGCGTCGACGCCGTGGCCGCCTACACTCCCCTGCCGCCGAGCCGGTCGGACCTGGCGACGGCGGTGAACCAGGTGCTCCGTGCCAACCCGTCACAGGGCTGGCAGGTCATGGCCACCTACGGCGGTCTCCGGGCCTTCGCGCCGGACGACATCTCCGTCAGGCTGAGCCCCGAACTGCGCCGGTCCGTGGGAACCCGCCGCGCCGCGGTGTTCCAGCGGGTGAACGCCGACGGGCATCCGTATCTCGTCGTCGGAATGCCGGTCACGTCCGACTCCGGCGATGGAACGGATGCCGAGCTCTCGGGGTTCGTGATGTACCTGGTGGTGCCGCAGAACACCGAACAGGCCTACGTCCAGGCGATGGTGAGCGGCATCGAGCGCGCGACCCTGGTGGCCCTGTGCCTCGCCGTCGTCCTGGCGCTGCTGGCGGCGAGCGGTGTCCTCCGTCCCGTGCGCGCGCTGCGCCGGGCGACGCGCCGGATGGCCGAGGGGCACCTCGACATCCGGCTGGCGGTCGACGGTTCCGACGAACTGGCCGACCTCTCACGGTCCTTCAACGACACGGCGGCCGCGCTGGAGCGGTCGGTCGCGGAGTTGCGCCGCCTGGAGGCCCGGGCACGGCGCTTCGCCGCGGACGTCTCCCACGAACTGCGGACGCCGCTCGCGGCGATGTCGGCGGTCACCGACGTGCTGGACGAGAACGCGCCGCGCCTGGACCGGGAGACCGGCGACGCGCTGCGGCTCGTCAGCGAGGGAACCAGTCGGCTGAGCGTGCTGGTGGAGGACCTGATGGAGATATCCCGCTTCGACGCGGGCGCCGTCCGGCTCAACCTGGACGAGGTCGACCTGGCCGAGTCCGTCCGCCGCACCCTCGCCGCTCGGGGGTGGCAGGGCCGGGTGGAGACCCGCCTGCCCCGGCCCGGCGCGCTCAGGACGCGCGTGGATCCGCGGCGGCTCGACGTGGTGGTGGCCAATCTGGTCGGCAACGCGCTGCGGCACGGGGCACCGCCGGTACGGCTGACCATGGGGGTGAGGGAGGAACGGGCGGACGTGGCATGGGCCGTGATCGAGGTGAGCGACAACGGACCGGGGATCGCCGAGGAAGCCATGCCGCACATCTTCGAACGCTTCTACAAGGCGAGCACCGCGCGCACCAGGAGCGAGAGCAGCGGGCTGGGCCTGGCCATCACGGCGGAGAACGTGTACCTGCACGGAGGGCGCATCGGTGCGGCGAACCGGCCGGAGGGCGGATCGGTGTTCACGGTCGAACTCCCTCTGCGCCGTGACTCCGTAGCGGCCGGCGACGACACCACGGGTGCCCGGTGAAGGGCGCGCGCGTCCCGGCGCTGCTGCTCTCGCTCACGGCCGCGCTCACGCTGGCGGCTTGCGGAGTCCCGCCGTCCGACGTCATCCAGGCCGGCGTACCGGCGAGCGGCATGTCCTCTCCCCGCGCCACGCCCCCGGCGCCCACCGCGATCCCCCTCTACTTCCTGCGTGACGGTGACCTGGCGTCCTATCCCCGGAAGGTCCCCGACCCCGGTGACCTCGGCGCTGTCGTACGTCTGCTGTTCGGCGGACCGACCACGACCGAGGCCGTGACGGCCACCACTGCGCTCCCCCGCCTATCGGACACACCGGACGTGGCGCTCGGCGACGGCAAGGACGTCTCCGTCCAGCTGCCCAAGGGGGTCCCTCCCCTCAGCCACGTCGCCATGCGGCAGTTGGCGTGCACGATGGCCCACGTGAAGCTGCCGACCGTCGCGCCGCCCACGGACACGGGTGCGGCAGGAGCCACGTCGGCTCCTCCCGCCACGGCGCGTCGCTCCCCCGACGACAGGAGCGTGCAGGTGGTCGGGGACGGCTGGACGATGACGCAGTCGGCCGCCGCGTGCCCCGGCCCGCACGGCTGATCATCCGCTGTGCCGTGTCTTCCACCGTACGGTCCGCAGCACCGCGAGGACGCACAGCGTGCCGAACAGGCAGGACCAGCCGTTCACCAGATGGACGGGCGCGAACTCCGCGGCGACACCGGCCGCCACCATCCCCGCGCCCTGGATCGTCATCAGTCCCGCCGACTGCACGGTCATCGCCCGCCCGCGCATCTCCTCCGGCACGGCGTCGACGAACCACTGGTCCACCCCCAGGGTGTACGCGCCGGTGAGGCCGGCCACGAACATCGCCGCGAGGGACCAGGGCAGCGAGGGCCGCAACAGGAAGACGGCGTACGGCAGCAGGGAGCAGGCCACCAGGGGTCCGGCGATCCGCCCGCGGACCGCCGGGCTCAGATACCCGCCGGCCAGGGACTCCCCCAGGATCATGCCGACCGGCATCGCCGCCATGAAGAGACCGAGCCCCGTCGTGCCCGCGCCGGCCGCATCCGCGTACGGCGCCGCCAGCGCCTCGGGGACGACGGCGAAGAACGACGGCACCCACCCGAGCATCAGGAGCGAACGCACCCGGCGGTCCGCCAGCAGCCGGCCCGTGCCGCCACCGTCCGCGTGGTCGCTGGCACCGCGTGCGGGCCGCCGCCGCGTGCCCAGGCGCAGCAGCAGCGCCGAACCGAGGAAGGCGGCGGCCGTGAGCAGCAGCGCGCCGCGCGGCGACACGACGATCAGCAGCAGCCCACCGACCCCGAATCCGACGACCTGCGCCCCCTGCGCCACGATCCGGATCAGGGAGCGCCCGAGCACGAAGGCGTCGCCGGGGAGGATGTCGGCCAGGCTCGCCGCCCGCGTCCCCGTGAAGACCGGGCCGACCGTCGCCATGAGGCCGCGCAGGACGAGCAGGACGGCGATCGGCGTCCCGGGCAGGACCATCCCGAGAGCGCACGCGGCGCACAGCAGGTCGCAGACCACCAGCACCCGCCGGGGCGGGAAGCGGTCCGCGATCCCGGCCAGCAGTGTCCCGCTGACCGCGTACGGCACGAAGCCCAGCGCGAAGGTGAGCGCCGACAGCAGTGGCGAGTCGGTGAGCCGGAACACCAGCACCGCGAGCGCGATCTGGGCCACGACGGTCCCCTGCAACGACAGTACGTGCGCCGCGAACACGGCCCGGAACTCCCGCACGGCGAAGACGGACCGGTAGCCCCCCGAGGGGACGTCGGCAACGGGGGCGGGGGCGGGGCTGGCGTCAGGGGTGGCGTCGGCGTCGGCTTTCCACGTCATGGGCCGCAGCCTGGCGGCGCGGGGCCGCGGCCCGTAGTGTTTCGGCTGTGGCCGAAAGTTCCGGCCCGGGAGGAGGTCGAGCGGTGCCCGTCCACATGCGCTTCGGGCCGGACGACCTGCTGCGCTGCCGGTTCGGGATATCCCCGCTCTGGGAGGTCCAGGGCGCGGTCCGCACCCTCAAGCAGGTACGGCTGCAGGGCTACCACCTGCCCTGGCTGCGGCAGACGGAGGCGGCGGCGCGTGAGCTCGACCTCACGCCGCTGTGGCTGCTGATGCCGTACCACGGTCACACCCCGGACTTCCTCTGCCCGCCACCGGACGGCCCGCTGACCTCGATCGGGGACGACCTGGCCCGCCTGCGTGCCACCGATCCCGACACCGCCCTCGACGACCTGGCGCGCTCCCTCGCCGACACCCCGAGCGCGGCGGACACCCCGCAGGGCCGTGTCATGCTCGCCGATCCGGCGCGCGCGGTACGGGAGTTGGCGGATCTCTGCGAGCGGGTGTGGGACGCTCTGGTCGCCCCGTACTGGCCCCGGCTGCGCGCCGTGCTGGAGGCCGACATCGCCTTCCGGGCGCGCCGGCTCGCGGACGACGGGCTGACCGGGCTCTTCGCCGATCTGCATCCCTCGCTGAGCTGGGCGAACGGGACCCTGACGCTGCACAGGCGGACGGAGCACGACCGGGACCTCGGCGGTGACGGCCTGGTCCTCGCGCCGAGTGTCTTCGTGTGGCCGGACGTCGCGGCGGGCTTCGACCCGCCCTGGCAGAGCACCATCGTCTATCCGGCACGCGGTATCGGTGGCCTGTGGCAGGCCCCGCAGTCCGGTTCCGACGCCCTCGTGCGGCTGCTGGGCGCCAACCGGGCCGCCCTCCTCGGCGGTCTCGCCGAGCCGGCGACAACCAGCGCGCTCGCCCACCGGCACGGTCTCGCCCTGTCGTCCGTCTCGTCCCACCTGTCGGTGCTGCGTGACGCGGGCCTGCTCACCTCCCGCCGCTACGGCCACCAGGTCCTCTACGAGCGCACGCCGCTGGGCACCGCGCTCGCGGACGCCTGACCGGGCTGAACCGGTCTGACCGGGCTGAACCGGTCTGACCGGGCTGACCGGACCGGCCGGACCGGCCGGACCGGCCGAGGCTCGGTGGCCGTCAGCCGATCTTGTCCGTGAAGCCCACCGAGAGATACGTCCCCCTGCACCTCCCTGCCGTTCCCGGCACTTCGCCGCCCTCATGGTGCGCCGTCGTCCCGGGCGGTCCTGATCACCCCGCACCTCATGCGGTGTCCATCTCCCGTGCAGCCGAGGCCTGTTCCCCCGTTGCGGGCTCTGCGATAGGCTCACTGGCCGTCCCCCGCCTGTGGCCAGGCCATCGATCACGACCGACGCGGCGGTCCGGCCGGCTTCACCTGGCGTTGTCGAGTGCACCCAGGAGAGAAAAGCAGCCGTGAACAACGTGGATGCGCCCGTTCGGGACGCGCCCGGTCCGGCCGGGCCGGGCGACCGGCGATCCGGTGACCTCCAGACGCTGCTCGACGAGGGCACCCGTGCCGTCGTCGACGACGGTGATCTGCGCACCGGCCGAGACCGCTTCGAACGCGCCTTCCGGATCGCCGAGTCGGTGGGCGAGGAACGGGCGATGGCGGTGGCCGCCCTCGGCTTCGGCGGCCTGTGGGTGCACGAACACCGCACGGTGGCCGGTTCGGTACTCCTGGAGTCGCAGATACGCCGGGCCCTGGAGTTGCTGGACCCCCAGTCGTCGCTGGCGCTGCGGCTGCGGATCCGGCTGGCCGGGGAGGGCGACTACCGCAACAGCGACAACACGGCGGTACTGGCGCTGCTCCAGCAGGCGAGGGGCCGGCAGAACCCGATGGCGCGTGCCGAGGCGCTGAGCCTGGCCCATCACTGCCTGGTCGGCCCCGAACACGGGGCACTGCGCCGTGCACTGGCCGCCGAACTGGTCGCGGAGAGCTTCCGTACCTCCCGCCGCAGCGATCTGCTCATGGGCCTGCTGTGGCAGACCGTCGACATGTTCCTGGACGGCGACCCGCACGCGGAACGCTGCCTGTCGGAGCTGCGCGGCCTGCTGGCCGAACAGGACCATCTCGCGGTGGGCTTCGTCGTCAGCGCGATGGAGGTCATGCTCGCCGTCCGCGCGGGCCGCCTCGACGAGGCGGAGGCCCTGGCCAAGGCCTGTACGGAGCGCGGGATCGCCGCCGGTGACGTCAACGCCACGGTGTGGCAGGCCGCGCAGCTGGTGACCATCCGCTGGTACCAGGGCCGGGTGGTCGAACTCGTCCCGCTGCTCAGCGAGGTGGTCAACTCCCCCACGCTGAGCGCCGTGGACGATCACGCCCTGGCCGCGCTGGCGGTGGCCGCGGTGACGGCAGGTGACCGGCGCAAGGCCGTCAGCGCGCTGGCCACGCTGTGCGGCCACGACCTCGGGGAGCTGCCGCGGTCGAGCAGTTGGCTGGTGACGATGCACGGGGTCGCGGAGGCCGCCTATCTCCTCGACGACACCGCCACGGCCGCGCGGGTCTACGAACTACTGGGCCCGTACGGTCATCTGCCGATCGTGGGCAGTCTCGCCGTCGCCTGTTTCGGCTCGGCGCACCACGCGCTGGGCGTCGCCGCGCTGACCATGGGGGACGTCGACCGGGCCGTGACCCATCTGCGGGACGCGGTACGGCAGAACCTCGCCCTCGGGCACTGGCCCGCGGTCACGGCCTCCTGGGAGCGGCTCGCGGTGGCGCTCGTCCGGGCCGGCCGGCCGGACGAGGCCGACGCGGTCCGGCGGGAGATGGCCGCGGCCGCCGAGGACGCCGCGGCGCCGTCGCCGACGACCGGGGGGCCTGGCGGCGAGGTCGGGCAGACCCCGGACGGTCACGGCGAGGTCGGGCGGGGCGCGGACGGGCAGGCGCAGTCCGCGGCGTTCTGTACCCGGCTCGGCCGTAAGTGGCGGATCGGGTTCGGTGGGCGCAGCGTCCTGGTGGACCACAGCGTGGGCATGCTCCATCTGGTGGTGCTGATCGCCAACCCGCGCCAGGAGATCCGGGCCGTCGACCTCGTGGCGGGGATGACCGCGCTCGACGGGGCCGTCGAGCCGGCGGGCGTGTCCGGGCAGCGGACGCTCGACCGGGTGGCGATGCGGGAGTACCGCGGCCGTCTGGCCCGACTGCGCCTGGAACTGGACGAGTTCAAGGCGGCCGACGACATCGAGCGCGCCGCCACGGCGCAGGCCGAACACGACTGGCTGGTGCGCCAGTTGGCGGGTGCCACGGGACTGGGCGGACGCGCCCGGCGCTTCCCCGAGGGCGAGGAACGCTCCCGGGTCTCGGTGAGCAAGGCCATCCGCCGGGCGCTGGACCGGATCGCGGTGGCCGACCCGGTGATCGGTGACCACCTGCGGCACGCGGTGCACACCGGGGTGCGGTGCTCGTACTGGCCGGCGTGACGCGTTCCCGGCCGCGCCGCCCGGACCGAGGACCGTCCCCGGCGCACCCCCTCGGCACCGGGACGGGCCGAGGTCCGGCGCCTTCATGTGCGCGCGTACGGACAGGGCGGGCCGGCCCCGTGGTGCGGGGCGCCGTCCCGCCCTGCGCGGATGAGGGGCCCGTCGGAACCCTGGGCGGTACCGCACCGCAATCGGCCGTGCGGTACCGCAGCGCAATCGGCCGGCAGCCCGCGCGGCACCACCGCACCACCTCCGCCGGCAGCCCCCGCGGCACCGCCGTGCGGTGCCGCGTTCGCAGGGCGCGGCAGCGGCGGGTCGGCACCGTCCGGTCGCCGGACTACTCGTGGTCGGTCCGCGTCACAGCCCGGTCAGCGTCTGCCAGGTCGTGGCCGCGACGACCCCGTCGGCCGGCAGGCCGTGGGCGGCCTGGAAGGACCGCACCGCGCCGACCGTGGCCGCGCCGAAGGCACCGTCCACGGTCAACGTGAGCCCGTGGGCGCTGAGTTGGCGCTGCAACGCCGTCACCGCGGGTCCGCTGGCGCCCTGCTGCACGGTGGCGGCGAGGGCCCGCCAGGTCGCCGCTCCGACGATCCCGTCGGCGGTCAGACCGCGGCCGGTCTGGAAGGACCGCACCGCACCGCCGGTGGACGGGCCGAAGGAGCCGTCCACGCCCAGCGCGGCTCCGCGGGCGTTGAGCAGGTACTGCGCGGTTCTCACCCGCTCGCCGCTCGCCCCCTGCTGGACCACCGGCCAGCCGGTACTCGGCAGCAGTGTGCCGCGCCCGGCGGGCAGCGGGAACGGCGTGGGGAGGAGCAGTTGGGTGTTGCGGGCGTCGGCCGCTCCCCGGCGCTTGTCGATACCGGCCGCCACCGCCTGAAGGTCGTTGGCCGCCAGTTCGCGTCCCAGTGAGGCCAGCGAGGCGGGGGTGCTGGTGTCCCCGGCGCACGACAGCGGTGCGTCGGAGTCGACCATGGTGGTGAAGACGGACAGGATGCCGCCGCCTTCGGCGATCTCGAAGATCCGGCTCTGGACGGGCCAGTCGATGTGCGAGGCCGTGTTCACCTCCCAGAAGCCGTTGCCGATGGCGGACGGCCAGGAGGGCCGGTGGGCCGAGATGTTGTTGGTGTGGGTGTGGCCGTCGACCATCAGGATCACGTTCGGGAAGCGCAGCAGCAGGTCGCGGAGGTCCGCGCCGCCGTAGGGGGACGCGCTGTCCGTGTTGTCCATGGAGTCGAGGGTGTGATGGCAGCAGACGACGATGAGTTTGTCGGTCACGCCGGGCTGGTTGACGACCGTCCTGGCCCGGGTGCCGTCGGAGTCGTCGAGTTCGTAGCGTGAACTGTTCGCCTTGAGCTGGGCGTTCAGCCAGTTCCACTGGTCCTTGTCGAGGGCGCCGTCGGCGCCGCCGCCGGTGTTGGTGGTGTCCAGCACGAGGAACTGGACCACGTCGTCCGGTGCCGTGGGAATGGCGTAGTAGCCCTTGTCGCTGCCGGAGGTGAAACCGTGTCCGCGCGGGGTGCCGGTGGTGGTGAAGTGCTCGGCGATGAAGTCGCTCCGCGCGAGCAGCCGGCGGGACGGGTCCGCCGTCACATGGGCGGTCCGGAGGGTGAACTCGCCCGTGAGGACGTCCTTGAGCAGGTCCAGGTAGTAGGACGCGGTGTTGTCGAAGACGTCCGGGACTCCTTCGACCTCGGTCAGTTTGGTGGCGCCGGTGGCGACGGCCTTGAGCGGGTCGAAGGGGAGGATGTCGATCGGGACGTTGCCCTGGACGAGCGCGTCGTGGTTGCCGTAGGCGGCGTACCAGGGCATGCCCAGCCCGGTCGCCGTGAACGGTCTGCGGGCGGCCCGCAGGAGACCGCTCACGACCGGGAACCCGTGGAGGGCGTTGTTGTCGGGAGGTGTCTGCCGTGCCTCCGGATGCCAGTAGTGGGTCTCCGTCCCGAACTGGCCGCCCGCCACGCTCTCGTCCTTGGTGAGGTCGCCGGAGTCCGGCCGCACCGGGTTGCCGTCGAGCAGGTCGATGTACCAACGCGACTCGTTGTACTGGCAGTTGTCGACCGCGTCGCCCGTGACGACGGTGAAGGCCAGCGGCGTGCTCGTCCGCGGGCCGCGGAGGACCTGCCGGACGGCGCGGCACATCGCGTCGGTCGTCTGGGTCGAAAGGAACTCGTGCGCGCGGTACGCCGATTCGGTCGGGTACGAGTTGTAGTGCGGGGGTCCGTAGTCCGCGAGCCGGTCCAGGCACTCGACGCGCAGGGGCGACTGGTCGTCGACGATGTGCAGGTCGGACATCTGCGCGAAGGCGATCAGCGAGCGGGTGACCTGCGGCACGGTGACGGGGGTGAGGTCGTTGCGGACCATGTGCGGCTCGCCGGGCCCGGCGACCACGCCGTGGTATCCCAGGCCCAGATCGGGACCGACCCGCACGGTCTGGTCCAGGGTGGTGAGCCCGAACGCCGTGCCGGTGCCCAGGGGCGGCGCCACGGCACGGGCGACGGCGCGCAGACCGCCGACGTCGATGGCCGCGGCCACCACGGCCACTCCGGCGGCGGTCAGAATCCTGCGACGGGAGATTGCCATGTCGATTCCTCCGGTGTGGGGGGTGACGTGGTGCGAATTCGTCGTTCGCGTGTCCCGCGCCCCGGTGACCGAGCCGGGTTCCGGGAGCCGGTACCGGACGGTTGCGGGGGTGGCGGAGACTCGCGTCAGGTGCCGGCCCCGCCGCCCCGGGGGGGGGGCCGGCCCCAAGACGGGGC
>NZ_JBHWEL010000063.1:46248-54603 GCF_042734135.1 Streptomyces sp. NPDC059668
GCGGCGGGGGGGGCGGGGGGGGGGTGCGGGGGGGGGGGGGGGGGGGGGTGCGCGCGCCGGCGCCCGCCCCGCCCCCGGGCGGGCGCGGCCCCCCCCGGCACCTGTTCAGGCGGAGGTGCGGCTCGGTTCGGGTGTCGCCCGGCCGGTCACAGCCCGATGATGCTGTGCGTGGGACGCAGCTGGAACTGGCAGGACTCCCAGGCCGACCAGCCGGTGCTGCTGGGGTCGGTCTGCGTGCAGTGGTAGAGCGTGCCCGTGTCGTCGACGGCGAACAGCTCGATCCTCCCGGCCCCGTTGCGCTCGGCGGCGACGTGGCGCATCCGCAGCGTGGTGCCGCCGAACTGGGTCGGTATCTGGGCCCAGGACTGCCAGGTGCCGGCGGCGGGGGCGGTCTCGAAGCGGCGCCAGAGCATCCCGCCGGGATTGGTGCCGAAGATCGCCAGGCGGCCGTCGAGGTTGCGGGCCATGTCGATGGAGTCGAGGATGCCGTCGAGTGGCGAGACCCCGCCCCACTCACTCTCCGTCTGCGCGTTGGCGACGTTCATCCTGCGCTGGATGAGAAGGCCGTCCTCCTTGATCGCGACCAGCACGGCGCGCCCGTCGGAGCCGGTCTCGACGGCGAGCTGGATCGCCGTGCCGCCGAGCTGGGTCCAGGGCGTGAACCAGCCGTTCGAGGGGGTGTCGTCGTTGAGGAAGTCCTGCCAGCGGTGGCGGATGGTGTTGTCGTTGCGGGTCGCGTAGACCTGCATGCCGCCCCACTGGTCCTGGACGGCGGTCACCGAGGTGAAGGCGGAGTCGAACGGCTGGGCCGCCGTGTAGGTGCTGCTGCCCGCGACGGTCTGCGCGCGACGGTTCACGAAGCCGTTCTGGTCGATGGCGAACACCTCGACCCGGCCGTCCTGGTGACTGCCGGCGGTGACGCACCGCCATCCCGGTCCGGTGGCGAGCTTCGTCCAGGGCTGGAGGCTGCCACCGACGGTCTGCTGGCCGGTGTTCCACAGATTGCCCTGCGCGTCCGTGCCGAACAGCTCCAGGCGGCCGTCCTTGTTGCGGCTCGTGGCGATCGGGGAGCCGAACGGGAGTGGCGCGTGCAGCGGGAAGGGGGCCGGCAGGAGCAGTTGTGTGTTGCGGTCCTGGTTGCCGCCCATGCGGTTGGTGATGCCGTGACTCACCTCCTGCGGGTCGTTGGTGGCCAGTTCCCGTGCCAGGGAGGCGAGTTGCGCGGGAGTGCTGGTGTCACCGCCGAAGGAGAGGGGTGCGGCGGGGTCGACCATCGTGGTGAAGATCGAGAGGGTGGCGGGCCCGGCGGCGGAGCCGAACTCGCCGGCGTTCTGTGCGTCGGGGCTCGCCATGATCTCGATGATGCGGCTCTGGATCGGCCAGTCGATGTGCGAGGCCGTGGAGATCTCCCAGAAACCACCGGCGATCGGACTGGAGGCCGGCGTCGGATGGGGCACGATCTTGTTCGCGTGGGTGTGCCCGTTGACCATGGCGATCACGTTCGGGTAGCGCAGCAGCAGGGCCTTGAGTTCGTCGCCGGTGTGCCGGTCGCCGAAGACGCCGCCGAAGATGCCGTCGTCCAGGTTGTCCATGGTGTTGAGGGTGTGGTGGCAGAAGAGGACGTACATCTTGTCCTGCACGCCGCTCCGCGTGACGACGCGGTTGTTGGTGTCGACGTAACGAGAGCTGTTGGCCCTGAGCTGCTGTTCCAGCCAGTTGAGCTGGTCGGTGTCGATCGACCCGCCCGCGGCGCCGGAGCCGAAGCCGTCGGTGTTGGTGTTGGTCGAGTCGAGCGTGATGTAGCGGATCAGGTCGCCGGAGGACGACGGGACCGCGTAGTAGGCCTTGTCGATCCCGACGCCCTGGAACCCGTGACCGACCGGCAGGCCGGCGGTGTCGAAGTGGTCCTGGATGAAGGCCTTGCGGGTGAGCAGCCGGCGGTCGGGGTCGGCGACGACCCTGGTTCCCTCCAGGTCCCAGGCCACCATCAGCTTCCCGAAGGTGCCGAGATCGCTGTAGTCGTCCGGGAGGTCGGCGGAGGTGCCGGTGGTCTTGGAGGTGCCGACCGTCATGCCCCGCACGTCGACGAGGTTGTTGTCGATGGGCTCGTTGCCCTGCCAGAGGCCGTCGTGGTTGCCGTACGCCGCGTACCAGGGCATGCCCAGGCCGTGGGAGACGAACGGCCGGCGGGCCGCGCCCACCGCGCCGCTCGCGTCCAGCAGGCCCGGCACGTAGGGGAATCCGAGTCCTGACGTGCCGGTGTACCGGTTGCCCGGGATCTGCTGCGGGGGCACCGACGGGTAGTAGTAGTGGTCGTCCCCGGTGCCGCCGCCGGTCAGGGCGCCGCTGGAGAAGCCCTGGTCCAGGCCGATGCGGCCGGAGTCCGGGACGATGGTCCGGCCCCCGTCGAGCAGGTCGATGTACCAGCGGTTCTCGTTGTGCTGGCAGTTGTCGACCGCGTCGCCGGTGACGATGGTGAACTGGAGCGGCTTCTTGCTCCGCGGTCCCTTGCCGATGCCGGCGAGGGCCTGGCACATCGCGTCGACGACCTGCGTCGACAGGAACTCGTGGCCCCGGTAGGCGGAGTCGGTGGGGTAGGAGGCGTAGTGCGGGGCGCCGGCGTCGGCGTAGCGGTCCATGAACTCCAGGCGGGCCGGCGACTGGTCGTCCACGATGTGCAGATCGGTCATCTGCGCGAACGCCGCCAGCGCCAGCGTCGGAGGACCGAAGCGGGACCAGAGGTCGGTCCGGATGGTGTGCGGCTCTCCCGGCCCGGCGACGAGCCGCTGGTAGCCCGCGCCCTGGGCGTAGCTCGCCCGCTGCACCGTCCGGTCCCACGTGGTGGCCACCGGCACGTCCGGTGCGGAGGCGGCCGCCGCCCTGCCCGCGTGGACCGGGGCGGCGGCTTCGGCGGCGGCGCGGAACCCGCCCGCGTCGATGGCCGCCGCCACCACACCCACGCCGGTCGTCGTCAGTAGCCTTCTTCGCGAGATACCCACGCCATGTCTCCCAGGAAAGGTCGGACTCTTCTCCTCTTCCGGCGTTCCATTCCGTTCCGCCCCGTTCCACCGGCCCCTCAACGGCCGGGAAGCGGGACGTCGCGGCGGAGCGCGACCCCGGCGTCGGCGGTACGGGCGACGATCGCGGCGACCGCGCGTTCGGCCAGGGCCGCGATGGTCAGTGAGGGGTTGACGGTGAGAGACGTGGGCACGGCGGCGCCGTCGGTGACGAACAGCCCGCTGTGGCCACGCAGTTCATGGCCGTCGGTGAGCGCGCTGGTGGCGGGGTCGTCGCCGATCCGCGCCGAGCCGAGCGGATGCGCCGTGACGGTGCCGGCGACGTCCTCGCTCCACGGGCGGACCCGGGACAGGCCGTCCTTCTCCATGATGTCGCGCAGCGCGGTGTCGGCCCGGTCCCATGCCCGGCGGGTTCGGGAGGTGGGGCGGTAGGTCATCGTGCCCTGGCCGAGCCCCGGTGCCAGCCGGGTGAAGCCGCCGGTGAGCGGGACGGCCCCGAAGGTGCCTTCGTTGTCGTCCTCGGTCATGGCGAGGAGGGTGAGCCATGAGCGCCACCGGGCCCGCATGTTCCGTTTCTCGACGCCGAACCAGGCCGGTGAACCGGCCGACTGGGCCAGCAGGTTGGTCAGCGGGGGGAAGTAGATCTGCTGGAGGGTGAAGCGGCCGTACTCCGGGAGGGTCGGGTCCAGGTGGTCGTAGGTGGCGGCGGTGATGGGCCGGCCCACGGGCAGCCCCTGGTAGGCGGACCCGTCGGGACGCGACAGCCCCAGCAGCGAGCGCGCCTTGTCCTCGTCGATGTCGGCGACACTGACGCGGTCGCCGTTGCCGGAGAAGTAGCGCCCCACGGCGGCCGGAACGCCGCCCAGGAGGAGGGCGGAGCGCTGGAGGATCACGGGCGTGCCCACGGCACCGGCCGCGAGGACGACGACCTTGGCGTGGATGACGCCGGCCTGGGCGGTGCAGCTGTAGTCGTCGGCGTCCAGGACGGTGTGGCCGACGGCGTAGCGGTAGCCGGGCAGCGGCGACGGGGCGACGGTCTGCACCTCGTGCAGCGGGCGGATGTCCGCGCCGTGGGCCTCGGCCGCCGGCAGGTAGTTGAGCAGCAGGGAGCGTTTGGCGTCGAAACGGCAGCCGGAGAGCATCCAGTTGCAGTTGGTGCAGGTGCTGGTGTCGACCGCCACCGGCACGGGATTGCAGGTGTGCCCGGCCCGCCGGCAGGCGGCGGCCAGGACCCCGCCGGCGTAGGACACGTCCGGCCAGTCGGTCCGGGTGACCGGCAGCGCCTCCTCGACCCGGTCGTACCAGGGGTCGAGGGCCGCCCGGGTCAGGGCGGCCGGCCACAGCCGGCGGCCGAGGCTTCCCTGGCGCTCGAAGACGAAGGACGGCGCGCGCAGTGAGGCGGCGAAGTAGACGACGCTGCCGCCGCCGACGCAGTTGCCGGCGACCACCGCGACTCCGTCGCCCCTGATCACGTCCACGATCTTGTTGTAGGTGCCCAGGCGCATCGAGTGGGTGAAGTCGGCGGCGGCCGCGCGCGGGCCGCGCTCCAGCACGGTGACGCGCGCTCCGGCCGCCGCGAGGTAGTAGGCCGGTATCGCGCCGCCGAAGCCGCTGCCGATCACCAGGACGTCCGTGGTCTGTACGGTCATGCCGGGCTCCCCGAAGCGGTCGTGTGCGGATGAAGTACCGCCAGCGGACGGCCGTAGGAGAAGTCGGGGAACCGCCAGAGGCCGTCCGGATCGGGTTCGGGGAAGCGCAGCCACGTCAGTCCGGGATGGCCCTGGCCGAGTGCCTCGACGGTGTCCTGCTGCCCTGCGGTGTCGAACGCCAGACCCACCAGCAGGCTCATCACCTGCCAGATCGGCCGGTCCAGGTCATCGGGGTCGAAGAGGCCGCCGACCAGGGCGGTACGGTGGGCGAAGGAGAGGCCCACGAACGGCGGGAGGGTCGGTGGCAGCCAGATCAGCCGGAGGGCGGCATAGGCGACGGCGCGCGCGTCCAGCAGCGCCGCGATCGCCGGGAGCAGCGGCGCCACCGGCAGTTGCGGCGAGGTGAGGAGGCCGACGGCACCGGCCTGTACCGCACCGGGCCCGGTGACCGCACCGGCGATCACCACGTCACCGGGAAAGCGGCGCTGACCCGGGATCAGGGTGTCGGCGAACGCTTCGAGCGTCTGTGTCGTCCAGCTCTCGGAGGCGGCGGCCGCGGCCGCCGGAGGCGAGTCCAGACCTCCGGCGGACAGTCCCGCGAGCGTGGCGACCAGTGCCTTGAGGATGGATCGCCGGTCGGGCCCGGTCATGGCGGCTCACCCGGCCAGTGCGCAGCGCAGGTCGTAGGGCAGTGACACGGTCAGCCCGGTCTCGCCCGCCGCCCGACCGTAGTCGCTCAGCGCGCGGGCGACGTCGGGGAAGAGGGGTTCGAGGGCCGTGACCGCGTCCCCGACGCCCACGGTGTGTCCGTCGACGCGGAAGTTCGTCAGCCGGGCTCCGGCCCGTCTCGCCGCCTTGTCCCACCAGTACTGGCCGTCCCAGGCCACCCACGGCGTCGCGCCGTGCGTGGACTGCACGCTCCAGTGGTCCTTCTGGTAGTAGTGGCAGGTCACCATGGCGAGTGCGAACCGGGAGGGTTCGGCCACCAGGAACCGCAGGGCCCCTCCGTCGTCGACGGTGATGTCCCGCTTGCTGTACTCCACGCACAGCGGGTCGGCGAACGTCAGCCACCACGGCGGCTGTTCCCCCTCCCCGAACTCGTGCCAGGTGCAGCCGGCGGCGAACCCCGGCTCGGTGAACGGACCCACGGCGGTGTCGACGGCCCCCGCCGAGCGGGGCAGCTGCCGGACCTGGCTCTCCCGGACGACCGGTTTCGACGGTGCCGCGACGGCGGTGCCGCTCGCGAGCAGTGCCGCGGACGCTCCCAGAAGCAGCGCGCAGCCGGCTGCGGAGACACGATGGCGCAAGGGAAACACGGGACCTCCCGTAGGCGGAGCAGGGTGAACGTCACTCAGGACCGGCCGCCGTCAGAACGCGCTGTGCGGAGCGGCCGACAGACCGAGCATGGGGCACACCTACCGGCCAGTACAAGAGGTGGGTCAGTGACTGAGCCACTGGGCCTGTCGCGAAGACTGCCGTCAACTGTGCCACGCACTACGGCTGTTGGGATCCGTTGCGACGGGGAGACGTGCCGCGTACGCGGACAGCCCCGGCCGGGACGGATCCCGGCCGGGGCTGTCGACAGCGGTACGGTCGTGCAGGGCGGTCACTCATGTCGCGTCACCGCGGTGTGTCGCGTCACCACGGCATGTCACAGCGTCGCGGTCGTCGCCTCCCCGGAGGCGCTGCCCGCGAGCCACTGGTCCCAGCCCAGGTTGAAGGCGGCGTAGCCGTTGTCGGCGGGCGCCTTGGCACGGGGCGAGCCGGTGATGGTGACGGGGTCGCCCTGCTTCACCTGGCCGTAGAACCACTTGGCGTCCGACATGGACAGGTGGACGCAGCCGTGCGAGCCACGGGCGCTGCCGCTGCCCGGGTTCGGGTCGCCGGTCGAATAGTGCACGTAGGTGCCGGACTGGGTGAGGTGGACGTCCCAGGGCAACGTCAGGTCGTAGTAGTTGGGGCTGCCCTTGTCACAGCTGATACCGACGCTGCAGGAGGTCATGTGGACCTTCTCCTGCTTGTCGATGACGGCCATCGTGCCGTTCCACGTCGGATACTGGGCACTGCCCGCGTTGATCGACAGGGTGCGCACCGCCGCGCCGTTCCGGGTCACCTTCATGGTGTGGCCGGTCACCGAGACGTTCGCGCGCACGTCGTCGCCTACCTTGAACGTGTGCGTGTAACTGCGCACACCGTAACGGCCGTTGCCGTTGTTGACGCCCTTCATGTCGGCGTCGATCCGCACGGTCGTACCGGAGGGCCAGTACGCCTTCGGGCGCCAGTCGGCGCGCTTGTCGCCGAACCAGTGCCAGGCGCCGGCCACCGGCTGTGAGGCGCTCACCTTCATGTGCTTCTCGACCGCGGGCCGCGCCTTGGCTGCCACCGGGTTCGTGAAGACCACCGAGATCGGCATGGCCACGCCGACCGTGGTTCCCGTCTGTGGCGTGATCGTCTCCAGGAGCATCGGCGGACCCGCGGGCTTCGTCGGCGACGGGGAGGCGCTCGCGCTCGGTTTGCCCGAGGGCTTCGCGTCGCTCCCGCCCGCCTTGTCACTGCCGCCCCCGCCGCAGGCACTCGCACCCAGCAGCATCACACCCGTGACGAGTGCGATCCCTATGCCACCCTTGCGCCGTCCCACGACCAGCTCCACTCTCTCGCCCCACGACCCTGACGGGCCCGACTCACTGTCAGACTGCGACGGTGCGGGTCACAGTTGCACGCATCGCGTAAAACCTGTCCCAAGAGTTGGTGCGCGCGGGCCGGCAGGGTGCGTGCGCGGGTTCGCGGCCACCGGCCGGCGGCCGGATTTCGATTGCGGACGCGGCCTCCGGCTCGGCAGAGTTCGAGCACCGTCCGCATCGGGACCGTGAACCGAGGAGGCACCCCGTGGCTGTCGTTCCGACGCGTCGCCTGGCTCTGCTCGGGGGCGGCTTCTCCACCGACGCCGACGGTCTGCTGGACGACTGGGTGCTGGGCCAGGTGCGCTCCAGCCGGCCCAGGGTGTGCTTCGTCCCGACGGCCAGTGGTGACTCCCCGGTCTACGTCGAGAGGTTTCTCGCCGCGTACCGGTCGCGCGCCTGTGAACCGAGTGTCCTCTCGCTGTTCCGGCGCGAGCTCGACGACGACGCCCTTCGTGTGTTCCTGCTGTCCCAGGACGTCGTCCATGTCGGTGGCGGCAGCACCGCGAACCTGCTGGCGGTCTGGCGCGCGCACGGGGTGGACCGGCTGCTGCGCGAGGCCTACGAGCGCGGAACCCTTCTGTGCGGTGTCAGCGCCGGCGCCAACTGCTGGGCGGACGGGTCGCACACCGACTCCTTCGGACCGCTGACGCATCTGCCGGACGGGCTGGGGCTGCTGTCCGGATCGGTCTGCCCGCACTACGACAGTGAGCCGGGGCGTCGCCCGTCCTACCGGACGGCCGTGGCCACCGGAGCGCTTCCGGCCGGCTGGGCGGTGGAGGACGGCGTCGGTGCCCTCTTCACGGACGGCCTGTTGACGGACGCGGTGACTCGCACGCCACGGTCCCTGCTGTACCGGGTGGAGCCCGACGGCGAGGGCGGGGTCACCGAACGGGCCCTGCCCTGCCGCCGGCTCGTCGCACCACAGCGTCCCCCGGCGCCCGCGTGAAAGGGCGACGGAAGCGGTCCCGCCCGGCGCGGGGCCCTCGGCCGCGGGGGGGCGGGTCGGGT
>NZ_JBHWEL010000064.1:0-16901 GCF_042734135.1 Streptomyces sp. NPDC059668
TCGCTGGCCATTCAGCGGTCGGGGACCAAGGCGCAGCCGGTCGAGGGGACTTATGTGCAGCGCGGGTTCCTGCCGCGTTGGCTGGCCACCTTCCTTGGCGTCTTCATGGCGCTGGCCATCACGTTCGTGATGCTGTGGCTGGCGTACAAGCCGCAGGTCCGCAGCGCCGCCACCGAAAAACTCCAGGAAGCCGGCGTCAGCACGCTGCCGCCCAGCCCCTCGGCGTCCCTGCCGCTCCCGCAGCCCTCGGCTCCGCCGCAGGCCCCGACCGAGGAGGCGGCCCCCACCCCGACCGAGAAGGCCGCCGGCGGAGGCAGCGGCAGCGGCAGCGGTGACGGTTCGGGGAAGAAGAAGGAGACCAAGGCGCCCGAGGTCACCGCGGCGACCGCGGTCACCCGGCTGGCCGCGGACGATCCGGGCGTGCGGCACATCTGCTACCGGGCCTACGAGACGGGCGAGGGCTGGCAGAAGCCGGTCTGCGACGGGGCCATGGCGGGCACGGTGGGGCAGAACCGCCCCATCAAGTCCCTCAACCTCGCCGTGTCCGGCACCAAGGGCATGAACGGCAACGAGTTCGTCCACGAGAAGGAGTGGCTGAACCCCTGGACGAGCGTGGCCGACGGGGTCGACCTCTACCTCGGAGGCACCAAGGCGGACGACCCGTACATGCTGGCCTTCGGGATCAACGCGGGTGAGGGCACCATCTGCCAGAACGCGCACGTCCACAACCAGGCCTGGCTCGGCCTGCAGTGCAACACGCCCCCCAAGTGGATCTTCGGAGGGACCCTCGACCAGTCGCTCTGGCTCGAAGCCGTCAAGTTCACCGTGTGATTCGTGCGCGCCCGGCCGGTCCAGGTGGAACCGGCCGGGCGTCGGTGCGTTCGGGCACGGCACGGGCCGGTCCGTCCGGAGAGCGGCATCGCGGCCCGTGGCGCGGAGCTACCAGGTGCCCTCGCCCGGGACCAGCCGGCCCGCCTTGCGGTACTCGCGCCGTGCTCCCTCCAGCAGGTCCGCCGAGGTGACCTCCGCGCCACGGCCCGCGGCCGTGTAGGCGGCCGTGACGACGGCGCTGCGGATCGAACCGCCGGCGAGCTCGAAGTCGCGGGCGACACCGCGCGCGTCGATGTCGTCGGCGCGCGGCACATGGGTCAGGGCGTGCCGCCACAGGGCGAGGCGCTGGTCCGCGTCCGGGAACGGGAAGTCCACCACGAGGTCGAGGCGGCGGGTGAACGCCTCGTCGATGTTGGCGCGCAGGTTCGTCGTGAGCAGCGCGATGCCGTCGAAGGACTCCAGGCGCTGGAGCAGGTAGGAACTCTCCATGTTGGCGTACCGGTCGTGCGCGTCCTTGACCTCGGACCGTTTGCCGAACACCGAGTCGGCCTCGTCGAAGAGAAGGACGGCATCCGTGCGGTCGGCCTCGGTGAAGATGCGTTCCAGGTTCTTCTCGGTCTCGCCGACGTACTTGTCGACGATGGAGGAGAGCTGCACGACGTAGAGGTCCAGGCCGAGTTCGGCGGCGACGACCTCGGCGGAGAGGGTCTTGCCGGTCCCGGAGTCGCCGGCGAACAGACCGAGGACGCCCCGGCCGCGACCACCGCCCGCACTGAGCCGCCACTCACCGAGCACGCGGTCACGGTGGCGGGCACGCAGGGCCAGTTCGTGCAGTTGCAGGAGCGGTTTGTCGGGCAGGACGAGATCGTCCCAGCCGACGTCGGGACGGATCCGGCGGGCGTGCCGCTCCAGGCCGGAGGCGGACTGCTGCCGGGCGGCCAGACGCAGATGGGCCGGGGTGAGCGTGCCGCCGTCGAACGCGGCGAGGTTCCGCGCGGCACGGGCGGCGCGCACGATGCGGTCGCCGCCGAGCCGGTACGGCGCGACGACGGGGGCGAGGTCGAAGCCCGGCGGGGAACCGGAGCCGTGCGGAGGATCAGGAAGGGGCCCGGTGCCTGCGGTCCGCTCCGGTGCCGGCACCGCGACGTCGGCCGGCTCCGTCCAGGATCCGGTCCCGGACGTGGGCTCCTCGCCGAGCGCCGACGCCCACGCCTCCACGGCGCCGGCCCGCAGCCGGGGCGCGTCGAGGACGAGCGGATCGCGGTGATCGCACCAGTGCGGATCGTAGGGGCGGGGATCGGTGAACAGGACGGACACGTCCTCCACCGCCAGTGCCCGCATCAGCGGCGCGGGGTCCGCCGGCAGCGGGGACACGACGATCGCGCAGTCCCGCAGCCGTGCCTCGCGCAGGAGTTCGGCGATCGGATCGTGTGTGGCGGTGTCACTGGGAGTGAAGTGGAGCGCCTCCCGTCCGGACCGGCGCAGGGCGGCCGCGGCGCAGGCGAGACCGTCTCCGGCCCGGTGCTCGCGCAGGTACACGGGGAGCTGGACGCGCGTCAGCCGGTCGGCGAGCCGGAGCAGGAAGTCCTCATCGTAGCGCTCACCCCGCACCGGGGCCCGCAGCCGGCGGACGTGACCGCTCAGCGCCGCGTCGAGGGTCTCGTCGCCGAGCAGGTGCGCGACCAGCCGGTCGGGGACCCGCAACGACCGGCTGAGGAAGGGGCGTTCGGGCTCCTCGACCACGACGAGCCCCAGCGCGGACAGCGGGGCCGAAGGGTGGAACCGGGCCCGCGCCGCGGCCTGGTGCGCGGGAAGCCCGCACAGGTCGAGGGCGAGCCCCGTGGTGGCCCGGCGGCGGCCGACGTCGTCGTTGAGGTAGCCGTACAGCGGCTCGAAGGTGCGCTCGAGGTCCGGCGCGAGGGCGATGAGCAGGATACGGACGTCCAGGGCGGTCAGCCCGAGACGCCCGGCGAGCTGGTCGAGCCGGTCGCCCCGCTCGGGGCCCCAGTCCTGGGGCACGGGGTCCTGTCCGGCCGGCTCCAGGAGATGCCGTACCGCCTCGTCGGACAGATACAGGCCGCGCAGCGGATCGGCCGCGGTGGGGTCGGTCGCGCTGCGCCGCTCGACCAGCAGGGCGACACGTTCGCGCAGCAGGGACAGCCGGGGGAGGAGCGCGCCGGACGCCTCCCCGGGCGCCTCGGCCGGCGCGGGACCGGCGACGGTCTCCGGGACGTGCGGGGTCACTTGGTCCGCTTCTCTCCGGCGCGACGACCCGCGGCCGGGTGGTCCGCGTCCTGCGCTGTGCCGGCCGGTGCGGCCACCGGCGACGACGCGGGTGCGGGTGCGGGTGCGGGTGGCGGTGTCGGCGCGCTGGACAAGTGCCGGGCCTGGTGGTGCCGTTCGGGCGAGCCCTCCAGCGTGCCGTCCATGCCGCGCACACGGACCCCGGCGCCCTCCGTGACCGGCGGCCCGGCGTCGTACTCCGGGAACGCCGGGAACGGCGCGGTCACCACCAGGTCCAGCGAGGGCTTCAGCTCGCCGCCGAGCGCGGACCAGATCTCGGCCAGGGACCGTGACTCGGTGTGCAGGCCGGCCACCGTCAGCGGCACGGACAGGCCCAGCGCGCCGAGCGCGCCCGGGAGTTGCTCGGGAGGCAGCACCTCGTGGGGGAGCAGCGTGGCCAGCACCGCGGAGAGCAACCGGTGTTCGTCCTGCGGCTGTTTGGTCCAGGCCGTCACCAGATAGGACAGCCGGAACCAGCGGGGCGGCTGGCGGCGGCGCAGCACCACACCACGCTCGTCCCGCACTGCCATGGCACCGCGTTCACGGCGCCTGACGTCCTCGCGGATGTCGTACAGATACGTGTTGATGGCGGGGGCGTTGCGCCGCGCCGCCCACTCCCGGGTCGGCGCGTCGAAGGAGACGTCGATGCCCGAACCGGCCAGGGCACCACTGTTGAGCAGTCGCTTGAGGACCTCGTCGACCTCGTGAATCACCGTCGTGCTCCCGCCGCGCCGTGCTGTGCCGTGTTGAGCCGTGCCGTGTTGAGCCATGCCGTGCCGTGTTGAGCGGTGCCGTGCCGAGATGTGCCGTGTGTCCGTCGCGCATCCTCATGTCCCGTTCGCCAGGCCCTGTGTGAAGGACCGTCGGGCTCAGATGTAGCCTTCCCGGAGGGCGTAGGCCACGGCGTGGGCGCGATTGCGCAGATGGAGCCGGGTGGTCAGCCCGTGCATGACGTTCTTGACGGTCCGTTCGGAGTAGGAGAGTTTGCTCGCTATCTCTCCGGTGTCCAATCCTTCGGCGATGAGCCTCAGGACGTCGATCTCACGCGGGACCAGGCCGGCCAGTGGAGCGCCGGGCCGGCCGGCCGCGGTCCGCTGGAGCGAGCCCACCTGATTGATGAGCCGTCCCAACAGATCCGCCGGCAGGTCACCGTCACCCCGTGCGGCCGCGAGCACGGCCTGCACCAGACGGTGCGCGCTCGCCTCGTGGCGCCAGACGATGGCTCCCACACCGCACTCGATGACGTCCAGGAGCTCGGCCTCGCGGATCGCGCCGACCACCAGGACGGCGCGGACCCCCTCGCTGCGCACCAGCCGCCGCAGCCGGGAGAGGGTCGCCTCGTCCGGGCTCTCGTTGACCAGGACGGCCACCGCGCCGGGGCCGGCCTCCGTGCCGTCCAGGAGATCGATCACCGGGTGCTGGCCCAACTGGCTGCGGACACCTGCCTGGGAGATCGGATCGGGTGCCTGGACCACCACCGGAATGCGGTTTCCCGAGTCCACCGCGCGGGACGCGGCCTGCCGGTGTGACACGCCTGCGTCAGTGGTCCGTAATGAACTGCGCAACCGCTTCTCCCAAATCCACGTACACGTCGCCCCTGTGCCGTCAGTGGCTGAAGGGCTTGTCCCAGACTTCTGCGCCTGGTGTGCCTCGCGCAATCGTGGAGAACCACGAGACGTACCACGAGATCGATCATGAAAAATTCACGACAGGAGGCAGCGATGGGCAGCGAACTCGAAACGCTGCGGGAACGCCGGGAGGCCCTGGACCTGGTGGCCGCCGAGGCGGATCGTGCCCGTGCCGGGTCCGGCCGTCTGGTGCTGTTCAGAGGCGCCACCGGAACGGGACGTACCGCCCTCCTGGAAGCCGTCGCCCGGCAGGCGACGGCGCGCGGCACCCGGGTGCTGCGCGCCCGCTGCTCGTCCGACGGCGACACCGCCGCCTTCGCTCCGGTCCGGCAACTGCTCGCGTCCGCGGCCGAGTTCGAGACCGGGGTCAAGCCCTGTCCGGACCCCGCCGACACCCCGCACCGGTGGACCCGCGCGGAGCATCTGTGGGACCAACTGCGCGCGTACGCCGTGCACTCGCCGCTGCTGGTCGCGGTGGACGACGTCCACCGCGCCGACGAGTCCTCGCGCCGCTGGTTCGTCGAGGCCGCCCGCCGGATCGACCGGCTCCCCGTCCTGCTGGTGGCCACCGAGCGGAGCCAGTACGACCTCGACCCGCCGTCGGCAGGACTGGCGCACGCGCTGTCGCCCACCCTCGTCCGTACCCACACCGTCGCCCCGTTGAGCACCGAAGCCGCCACGCAGCTGGTGCGCGCGGAGTTCGCCACCGCCCCCTCCGGCTGGGTGGACGACTGCGTTCGGGCCGGGGCGGGCAGTCCGCTGCTGCTGCGCGCCCTGCTCGACGACGTCCGCGCGGGAGAGCCGGACGGCGCCCCGCGCACGACCTTGCCCGAGACTTGCGCGGCGTTGTACCCGGGCGCGTACCCGGCCGCCGTGACCTGGTGGCTGGACAGCGCCGGACCGGCGACCGCGGGGGTGGCCCGGGCCCTCGCGACACTCGACGGGGACGCGATGGAGGACGAACACCCCCAGGAGAGGGCCGAACTGCTCGCCCGGATGGCGGACGCGGATCCCGCCCGGGTGCCCGGCTGGCTCACGGCCATGACCCACCTCGGTCTGCTGCGCCCAGGTCCTCGCGGGCGACCTGGCTACGCCCACCCCCTCTTACGGGACGCGGTGCTGAGCGGCTGGCCCAGCACCCGGAGGCAGACCGCCCACCGTACGGCGGCCGAGGTGATGGTGCGCCGCGGCGATCGAGCCGAGACGGTCGCCGGACAGCTCCTGCGGGCACCGGCCATCGGGGCGCCCTGGGCCGCGACCGCGCTGCTGGACGCCGCCGACCTGGCGGTGCGCGACGCCAGGCCCGACGACGCCGTCGCGTTCCTGCGCCGGGTCCTCGACGAGCCGCTCACGCCGGCCCGCCGCACCACCGCGCTCACCGAACTGGGCTCCCTGGAGTTCGCCGTCGCCCGTTCGTCGGCCGGGATACCGAGGCTGACCGAGGCGACCCGCCTGCCGGGCATGCCGCAGGACCGGGTACGGGCGGCGGTGGCCCTCGGCACGGTACTGGCACGGCGCGGCAAGGCGCGCGCGGCGATGGACGTGCTGCGGGGCCTCGACGAGCAACTGGCCGACCACCCGGACCTGATCAGGCTGCTGCAGACCGCCTCCGCGCTCCTGTCGGACCACGACCAGGGAATCCGTGAGGAGGCCTATCGCTGGCTGCACGGCGCCGCCGAACGGTCCCCGGACCTGGTGGGTACGGCCGGCCGGGCACTGCTGGTGCGCTACGACGCGACGGCCGGTCTGATCTCCGCCGCCACGGCCATGGAACGGATCCGCGCGCTGCTCGACGAACCTGCCGACACGCTCGCGGAGCCCTTCCTGCTCGGTACGGCGGCCGCCGTCGCGCAGTGGGCCGACGAACTGGAGGAGGCGGAGGGGCTGGTGCGCCGGGGGCTGGCCCGGCAGCGGCTCTCGCTGCTGCATCCGATGCACGAGGCTCTGCTCAACGTACGGGCGGACATCGCCGCCGTCCGTGGACGGTACCCGGACCTGCTCGTCGGCCCCGAGGTCCGGCAGACCGGCGAGAGGGCCCGCCGGGGTCCGGCCAACGCGCACGCGCACGCTTTGATCGCGCTCGTCGAGACCGGCCGCGCCCAGGAGGCGTCGAGGCTCGCCGACAGCTTCGATCTCCGGGAGGCCCAGGACTCCTGGGAGCTCAACCGGTTCCTGTACGCGCGAGGCGTACTGCGGTCGGCGACGGGTGATCCGGCGGGCGCCCTCGACGACTTCCTGGAGTGCGGACGGCGGCAGACCGCGCGGGACGTGGTGAGCCCCGTCGTCACGCCCTGGCGCACGGCGGCCGCCGCGTGCCGGACGGCGCTCGGCCGTCCGCAGGACGCCCTCGCCCTGGCCCGGGAGGAGCTGCGACTCGCCCAGGTCTGGGACACCCCCCGGCTGGTGGGCCGGGCCCTGTCCGGGCTCGCCGCGGCCACCGGGGGCCGCCGTGGCCTCGAACTCGCCGACCGCGCCGTACGCATGCTGCGGGACGCGCCCGCGCAGACCGAGCTGATCCCCGCCCTGATCGCGCAGGGACGCCAGTTCGCCGCGGCGGGAGACCGGGCACGAGCCCGTGACGCCCTGCGTGAGGCGGCCGAACGCGCCGAACGGCTGGGCGCGGTGCGTCTGCGGGCACGGGCCGAGGAGGCCCTGCCGGAAGGCCGCTCCCGCGGATCGGCGACGGCGCTCACCGGGTGGGACGCGCTGACCGGCAGCGAACGCCGGATCGCGGCGCTCGCGGCCGGCGGCCGGACGAACGCCGAGATCGCGGAGCTCCTGCACCTGGCCCGGCGTACCGTCGAGACCCATCTGACCAGCGCCTACCGCAAGCTCGGCATCCGCCGCAGGGCGGAACTGCCCGCCGTGGTCGGAGGGCCGGCACCGGACCAGGGCGTCCCGGTGGAGGCACCGGGCGGCTGAGGCGGCCTCGCGCACCTGACCGTACCGACCGCCCCGCGCTTGTCCGCCCCCGCGCGCCGCCGCCCCGTGCCCCGCCGCACCGCGTCGGGCCGGCGGTGCGCGACGTCGCGCGCGTGTGCCCGCGACGCGCGTCAGGAGGAGGCGAGCCGTCCGTCCGGGTCACGCAACCTGCCCTGCTGGGACGGGTCCTGGAGCATGCGGCGGACCAGAGGCGCCGGCATCCGGACCACCACCGGCAGGGGAAGCGTGAGGTCCCGTACGGCGACGGACGCGGCGCCGGACCGCCCCCGGCCGCTCACCCGGGCCACCACCCGTACGTCCAGGGTGAACTGCACGAGCGTCGACTCGGACTTCGGCTTGTGCAGTGGCATCGAGCCGGAGCCGCGCACGGCCGCGTCGGCGGCGCCGCCCGCCCGGTCGGCGTGGCCGAGGAACTGGTTCATCCGGAACTCGTCCGCGTTCAGCACCCCCGCGCCGCCCAGACCCCGTACCGACGTGCCGTGCTCCGCCGCCTGCTGGTGTTCCGTGCCGCTGGGCCGGGGCGCGTCCAGGGTGCTCTGCGCCACCGTCTCGAAGGTCATCTTGTCGCCGACGCCCAGCACCCGTCCGTCGCGCAGCCTGGCGTGCAGCGAGGTCCGCAGGTCCTGCCCGCGTACGCCGGACGCGTGGACGACGGGCAGGTCGGCACCGGCCGCCGTCAGCAGCGGCAGGGCGGAGATCAGCCACTCGGTGGAGACCGCCTCGCGCTGGGTGTACGCCGCCGCGTCGCCCGTCCGGCGATAGCGCTCACCCCCGTGCGCGGCCCGCACGGTGTCGTCGATCACCCGCCGGATCTCGGGCGCCCCCCGGAACCCGTTGACCTGTGCCTCCATCGGCAGGCGCACGCCGCGGGCGTGCCAGGGTCCGAGCCGATCCGCCGCGGCGTCGTCCGGCCGCAGGAACGCCTGCCCCGTCCCGGCCCGCGGCACCGGGCGCAGCCGGGACAGCGCTTCGAGGTCGTGCGCCGGTACGCGGTGGACCAGGGACTGGCCGCCGAGCGTGGCCAGTCCCACCCGGCCCCGGGACGAGTGCAGTTCGAGGGTCGCCTCGATCGGTAGGCGCATCCTGACCGAACGGGAGGAGGCCTCCGCCACGGTCTTCACGCCCAGTTGGCCCCGCCCGACGGCGGCGGACCTGGTCACGTCCGAGACACCGACGCCGAGCCCGCCGGACGCGCCGACGCTCCTGAGCGGGCCACCGCCGCCCTCCGGTTTGCCCGCCCCGGCCACGACGCCCTCAAGGGTGCGCACGTCGCCCGACTCGGCGCCGCGCGCCCTCTGCGCGGCGGCCGAGGTGATGTACTCCATGTCGCGGCCGTCGGCCGCCTCGCCCTCGGCCGTCCCGGGCCGGGTGCGACGTACGCGGAACACGGCCCAGTACGGCGTCCCGCGACCGCGGAACAGCTCGACGGGGACACCGCCGTCCATGGCCCCGGAGAGCAGCCCGGCGGACCCGTCCCGGTCCAGGACGCGCAGCAGCCGCTGGACGTTGTCGTTCGGATCGGCCAGTTGCCGCCGGGGGAGCAGCGTGTCCGCGAGACTCCGGTCACGGCGCCCGACGTCGGTCCGCAGCCGTTCGAGCAGGGGGACGAAGTCGGGCAGTTCCTCGATCATGCCGAAGCCGAGCGGCAGCTCCTGGGCCAGGGCGGGAGCCGCCGGGGCCGTCGAACCGCTCACCCGGTCCTCGCCCCGGGTGGAGCCGGCCGGCTCCCGGCCGGTCCCGTCCTCGCGCGAGCCTCGCCCGCCGACCGCGGAGGTCTCGGAGCCGGACGAGCCCACGGCGGGCGTGGGCTTCCTCCCGGCGGCGCCGGGCACACGCAGACCCGCGGCCCGCACCTGCTCCCCGGTGAGCCAGACCGCCGCCGCGGCGGGCAGGGTCCGCTCGCCCTTCGCCACGTACGGGCCGCCTCCCGTGACCTTGACCTCGGCGACCATACGGACCACCAGGTCGCAGTGGACCAGGTGGAGGGGACGGCCGCGCGGGGTATGGGCGTTGCGCTCGACGCTGCCGCTCAGCGTCGTCGCCACGGAGCCGCTCCCGCCCAGGCTCCGGCCGGCCGACACCCCCTCGCCGATCCGCCACTCGGCGCCGTTCTCCGCACCGAGGAGACCTCCCTGCACCGTGGTCGTGGTGCCCCGGCCCTCCTGCCCGGTGACCTGATGCCCGCCGAGCACGAACGTCTCGGTTCCCGGTCCGGTGCCCTCCGCCACCACCTCGGGGTTGACGAGGGCGAACCGGGTACCCACCGCGCCGTCGAGCGCCGCGAGCCGGCGCGGGTGGCGCAGGTTCTTCACCACCCAGCCGGAGGAGACCGCCTGGCGCAGCGCCGAGGTGATGGCCTGCGGGCTGAAGCGTTCCTCGACCGCCAGCCTCGGCGCGAGACCCTCCGTCTGCAACGCCCGGTCCGTACGGGACTCCCGGCCGCGGGCCGCCGCCTGCGAGAGCAGCTCGAAGGCGAGGTCCCGGACAGGTCCGCCGTCCCCCAGGGTCTCCACCAGCGTCCAGTCGCGGACCGAGCGGCCCGCGACCGACCGGGGCGTCATCGTGGACAGGTCACCGATGCCGGACGCGGCGAACTGCCGCTGTGGCGCACCCGGTCCGGCCGTGCGGGACCGGGTGCGGTCCGTCAGCCGGTCCTTCGCCGCGGTGTCCAGGGTGAACGCGGTCGGGGTGAGCAGGCGCACGTCCTGCTCCGCCGACGCCAGGGCCTCCGTGTCCGCGCTCGACGCGATGTGTTCGGCCTCGGGCACGTCCCGGCCGGGGGCGCCGGGGGTGAGGACGCGCCGGGCGCTCCGCTCGCGGGTGGTCATGGTGACATCGACGTCGAGGCGCAGCGCGCCGCCGAAGGAACTGGTGCTCTCGCCGCCGTTGGTCAGCACGTCGGTGCGGGTGATCGGGCCCGCCTGGTTGCGCCGGGAGCTGTGCCGGGTCCGTTCGCCGCGCACCGAGGCGGACAGCACGCCGGGGACGAGCCGGAACTGGCCCAGCGCGAGTCCGCCGACCGAGCGTGAACTGGAGCGCCCGCTCTGGGAGTTGCTGGCCAGACCGGAGTGGCTGCGCACCAGCCAGTCCTTGGTGTCCCCCAGATGTCCCGTCTCGCGGAGCGCGCCGACGACCCGGATCTGCACGTCGTGCGTGTGCCACCGGCTCTTGCGCCGCATCCGCACGCGGACACCGGAGGAGAGCAACTGGTCCTTGTTGACCCGCAGGTTGGTCTCCGACAGTACGGTGACGAGCTCACGGTAGTTACGGCGCTGGACCTCGGCCTCCTCGCGGCTCGCCTCCGCCCCCGGCCCCGGGCCGAACGAGGGCAGATAGCCCGCGAGCCGCGGATCGGCGGCGAAGAGCCGCTCGATGCCGGACAGCAGCGGTGCGGTGTCGAGTTGGCTGATCGTGACGCTTGATCCCATGGCCCCGAAAGGCAGATGACGTTCGGTGCCGCGACCCGCGCCCGAGCCGCCGGCCCCCGACTCCGCCGGGTGCCCGGGCACCGCGGTGTCCCGGGCCCCCTTCTTCCTCCCGGCGTCCGTACCGCCCGGATCGGCGTCCGTGGCGGCGGGTTCGGTGACCATCGGGCCCGCCGTGACACCGTCGGGCAGCGCGAGCCCGAGCGCCTGGGCCTCGTCGGCCCGGAGACCGACCCACACGTCCATCGAATGGTGCGCGGTCCGGCGTCCCGCGCGCACCCTCATCGCGGGCGAGAGCGGTCCGGTGCCCTCGACGCTGAACCGCACCCGGCCGAAGTAGAGCACCTTGTCGCCCCGGACCTCGGCCCCCTGACGGCTCGACACCGTCTGTTCGGCCACCGTGAACCGCGCCTTGCGGGCCCCGGCCGTGGGCATGACCGTCCCGCGCACCGCGGCGGCACCGCCCAGGACCCCGAAACCCGCCGCCGGGCCCGCGCCGAAGGTGCCCCCGCGCCCCTTGCCCGACGCGTGGGACACCGAGTGCTGCGCCTGCTGGTGCGTGCGCAGCTGCGTTCCGCCGATCGCCCACGAGGGCGCCAGGCCGGTGAGGTCGGCGCGCATCCGGTAACTGCCCGTGGCGCTGCCGTCCTTGGCCACCAGGTCCTCGCCCATCACCCAGCCGCCCAGCAGCCGCGGCAGATCCTCCAGCACCGTCGTGGTGGAGGTGGCGTCCTGCAGCCGGGCCCGGCCGGGCGCACCCGGTGAGGTCAGGGAGGGGTGCAGCACGGAGCGGACGGTGTCGAAGAGCCCGCCGCCGCCCGGTTCCGGCGCCGCGGCGTCGTCCAGCGCGACCGGGGCCAGGGAGTCCGCGAGCCGCACGCGGTTCGCCAACGGGGCGTCCAGGGGCCGCAGTCGACCCGGTGCGGGGGTCTCGGCGGTCACGGGTATCAGATGTTCGGTGGGCACCCGCATGGTCAGCGTCCCACCGCCGCCGAAGGTCTGCGCGGGCTCACCCTGCCGCTTGATCCGTACGCCGTAGCGGACCCGTCGCGGAATCTCGACCGAACCCTTGTCGCTGCGCAGCACGCGCGGTTCGGACACGGCCTTCTGCACCCGGGTGTCCGTGGTGGACAGGAACGGCAGCGCGTTCGCCGTCACCGCCCCGCCGAGCCATACGCCGGGGACCACCGGAGCCAGCCCGAACGCCATGAAGTTGACACCCTGGCCGGCCGAGCGGCCCGAACTGTGGCTCACCGCACCGGAGGTGTTGTGCTGGGTATCCACCTTGACGCCGGCCCCCTCGGCCAGGCGTGCGGCCTGCGCCGCCTGCCGGGGGCCGGCTTCGGCGCGGGGAGCGGAGGTGTCCTCGCCGTCGTGGCCGCCGGCCCGCGCCTTGCCCTTGCCCGTGGTCCCGGCGCTCTCCGTCGCGGCCAGGAGCGCGGCCAGGGCCGCGGCCTGTTCGGCCGCCGCCGTCCGCGCCTTGGCCGCCTCGGGGGAGACGAAGGTCTCGGGCAGGTCGGCGCTGTCCCGGGAGACGGTGACGGTGACGTCGTACCACCCCTTCCCCGCCGGTCCCTCGACGGTGAAGGAACGCCCCTGGCCGTAGAACGTCTCGGGGCGCCCGGCCAGCTCCTCGCGGATCTCGGCCACCGTGCCGTCCGTACGTCCGACGACCGTGCCGAGGGTGGTGGAGACGAACTCGTGCCCGGTCAGGCGGTACGCCGTGGAGAGGCCCGGAGCCCGTAACTCCCGCAGATACGGGGGCAGTCCGAGGGGCACATGAGGTGCGGCGGGGCCGGCGCCGACCGGTGGGAGCCCCGGCCGCCGCCGGTCCGTCCGGACCGAACGTGCCGCGGTGGGGCGCGGAGGAGCGGTCCGCGTCCCTTCCCCGGACTCGTCCTCCTCGCGGAGGGCGGGCAGCACCGTGGGCAGCTTGGTGGCGGCTCCGCTCTCCGGCAACTCCTCGACCGTGGCCGGGACGGCGGGCCCGGGACGCCGAGGAAGCGCGGATCCGGTCAGGCCCTCGACCGCCGGTGACCGCCCGCGCAGGGCGCGCGCCGTCGCGGCGTTCCCCGCGGTGCGCTGAAGGGCCAGCAGAGCCCGGGACGTCATACCGGGGGCCGTCGTGGCGGACAACTGGTGCGTCGCCGGGGTGTCGCCACCGCTCCTGGCGGACGTGTCCGCACCGATCGGTCCCCGGCCGCGGTCACCCGTCCCGCCGTTCCCGTCCGACGTCTGCCGCTGCCTACGCACAGTGAGCCGTTCCCGTCGCGGGGTGGCAAACCCAGCCCCATCGGTTCCATCCGCTCGGGAGCGTAACCACTGCGGGGTCCGGTCAGGGAGCAAGATCACGGACTCGGACGGATGGACGTCCGCCGACCACCGATGTGTCGACGGCAGTACACCCGGGCTCCATGTCCGGTGCCCGCGCGGTCACTTCGACCAGGGTGGAAAGCCATTGCCGTCCGCTGACCGCGACACCCACTGTGGCGGTGTTCGAGAACGAGCCACCACTCACGGGGGGAACCTCTCATGCGCCGAATCCCGGCCGCCGTCGCGACCTGCGCCGCGACACTGGCCTTCCTCGCCCCGGCGGGCATCGCCGCCGCCGCACCGGCCGCGCCCGCCGAGCAGTCGTACACCGTCGTGCCGTACGAGAACGTCAACGTCCGCCAGCTGCCGACCAAGGACAGCGCCTATCTGGCCACCCTGACCGCGGGGCAGTCCTACCAGGCGTACTGCTGGACGCACGGCCAGACCGTCACGGACCACGGCTACACGAACGACATCTGGATCGGTTTCGCCGACGGTTACAGCAGCGCGGTCTACTTCAAGGGCGACCAGTACGCCGGCCTGCCCGCCTCCGCCGAGTGCTGAGCGGGGAGCGCCGCATGCCGACCAGCCGGCTCACGGCCCGCGCCGCCCTCGCCGGTGCCGCTCTCGCGCTCGGACTGCTGATGGCCCAGGCCGCCTCGGCAGCCCCGGTGGCGCGGGCCGATGCCATCGGGACCACCGCCTCCGACACGTACACGGTCACGGCCCGCACGGACACGTACGTCTACGCGGGACCCGGCCTCTCGTACCCGCGTCAGGGCTCGCTGCGCGCGGGCCGGACGTATCGCGCCGACTGCTGGCTCATGGGCGACGTGGTGTCCGGCGACGGACGGTCGAGCGGCGTCTGGGTCCATCTCCTGGGTGACAAGGACATCGGCGCCGGCTTCGTCGACGTCGTGTTCCTGCAAGGGGACGACCACGCCGGGCTGCCCGGCTCGGCCCGGTGCTGACCCCACGCGGAGGGGCCGGTACGTACCGCCCCTGAAGCGGGGCGCCCCCGCCGTTCAGCCCCGGTCGGCGCGCAGCGCGGCGAGGGCCCGGTCGGCGTGGGCGCTCATCCGCAGTTCGCTGCGGACGACATCCAGGACCGTTCGGTCCCGGCCGATGACGAAGGTGACGCGCTTGGTGGGGGCCAGCGAGAAGCCGCGCTTGACGCCGAACCGTTCGCGGACCGTCCCGTCGACGTCCGACAGCAGCGGGAAGCCCAGGCCGTTGCGCCCGGCGAACTCCTGCTGCCGTTCGACCGCGTCACCGCTGATACCCACCGGCCGCGCGCCCGCGGCGGCGAACTCCGCCGCCAGGTCACGGAAGTGGCAGGCCTCGGCGGTGCAGCCCGCCGTGAGGGCGGCGGGATAGAAGAAGACCACCACCGGCCCGTCGTCGAGCAGTTCGGACAGTCGCCGGTCCGTGCCCGTCTCGTCCGGGAGGACGAAGTCCTCCACCTTGTCGCCCACTTCGACCGCACGTGTCATGACCGGCCCTCCCCACTCTTCGCGACGCCGCGTGCCCAGAGCACCAGCGGTACCTGCAACGGAAGCCGGGCGAGGGCCGCGGCCTTGAGCGGCGCGGGACGGTGACGCCAGTCCACGGCCATCTGCACATTGGCGGGGAACACCCCGACGAAGAACGCGGCCGTGGCGAGCGCGGCCGTACGCCGGGTACGGGGCACCGCCACCCCGGCGGCCAGCGCCAGTTCGGCGGCGCCGCTCACGTACGTCCAGGCCCGGGGTGATCCCGGCAGCGCGCGCGGAATCGTCGCGTCGAACTGCTCGGGCTTCACGAAGTGACCGACCCCCGCGGTCGCCAGCAGACCGGCGAGCAACAGGGCTGAGCGTTCCGACCGTGGCACGGTTCCTCCTCCTGGGGCCTCCGCGAGATATTACTGGACGGTAGGCGGAAGTGCGGCGGGCGGTTCCGTGTCCGTCGCGGCGCGGGAGCCGGTGGCAGCCCTCAGTGGAGGCTGCCGCTGCCGTGGGGGGCGTAGAGGTCCAGCAGCCGGGTGCGGGCCGAGCGCAGACGGTGGGCGAGGATGCCGCCCACCCATTCGGCGACCGCCAGGCCCAGTACGGGGTCGTCGTGGCACATCGCCCGCACGGCCGTGGCGTCGAACTCGTAGGCCCGGACCGGCGTCGTCGCCTCGGCGCCCAGATGGTAGGCGTGCGGTGCGAACAGCCAGGACCAGCCTACGAGTTCGTTGTGCCGCAGGGACTCGATGACGGCCGCCCGGCGGTCGGGTACCCGCATGTCGAGGTCGACCGTGCCGGTGCGGACGATCCAGAACCGGTCCGCGTGTCCGCCCTCCTCGAAGAGGCGGGCTCCCTGCGGGAAGGACACCTCGCGGGCGACGCGCATCAGCCGTTGCCGGTGTTCGGCGGGCAGTGCCCGCAGCATGCTGGACGTGGGGGAATCGTTCATGCCGGCCTCCGGGACGGGCGAACGGACCTGTCGCCTCCAGCATGTGCCACTGTCCCGTTCCGGACCAAGGGCCTGTCGGCGCCGGCCTTGCGGGCCGTCCGGTTCCGTACGGTCGACGGGCGTGCGTGGACGGGGACTTGGCCCACCGGCGGACGAAGGGGTCGCCGGACGGCGCCGGTTCGCGGACGCGGGGCGTCGACGTCGTCCGGGCCGCCGTGGTCCCGCGGGCGCGGCCCGGCGCCCGTCGTCCCTGTCAGTGCGCGGCGCGGACGCCGTCGAGGGCGACGGAGAGGACGCGGTCGCGCTGGTCGTCGTCGAGGAAGTTCGTCGAGGTGATCCCCGCGACCATGCGCAGGAGGTCGTCGAAGTCCATGTCCGTGCGGGCCTCGCCGGCCTGCTGGGCCCGCTCGAACAGCGGGCCGCCCGCCTGGTACATCGAGTCCCGGCAGGCGAGGAAGATCTCCGACTCGTTGTTGAGCGCCTCACGGATGGCCCGCTTGGTCACGGTGTAGTCCACGAACCGGCGCAGCCACGAGGTCAGCGCCTCCCAGGGTTCCCGGGTGGCGACGTCCTGCGCGACCCGGCACAGGGCGTCCACCTCGTCCGCGTAGACGCTCTCGAAGAGATGGCGGCGGGTGGGGAAGTTCCGGTAGAGCGTGCCGATGCCGACCCCCGCGCGACGGGCGATGTCCTCCAGGGAGGCCTCCGCTCCGTTCTCCGCGAACGCCTCACGCGCGGCGGCCAGCAAGGCGTCGTAGTTGCGTGCGGCGTCCTTCCGGTGCGGACGCTGGGACGCCACGATCCCGCTGATGGAGAGCGGCTGGGCCGTCACGAGTGCCTCCCGGCAGCGAAGTGGTTGAACCGGAGGTGAGCCTCCGGTACAGTGGAGGTATACCTCCACTTTAGCAGTCGGGGCTACGTTCCCGTCGAGGGGGGGGGCCGCACGCCCCGACGACGTGGCCGGGGCCCCGGCGGATGGGGCGGCGGGGCCCGGGGCCGCCGCGCCCCCCCGTCACCGCCCGGCCCGTCCCGGCCAGTTCCC
>NZ_JBHWEL010000064.1:16911-23179 GCF_042734135.1 Streptomyces sp. NPDC059668
CTCTTCTGGTGTGGCGGGGTGGGCTGCGGAGTCTGTGTTGTATTCTTACCTCTTTTGGCGCGGGCGGGTGGGCTGCCCGCCGGGGCGCCCCCCCCCCCCCCCCCGACGACGTGCCCGTGCCCCGTGCTGATGGGGCGGCGGGCCCTGTGCCGCCCGCGCCGCCCGTTCACCTCCTGTCCGTTCCCTGCCTGTTCCCCGGCGACCCGCTCCGCGCGGTCGCCCCATGTTCACGGCCGCCCGTCGGCCCTCCCTGTCGTACGACCCGGCCGGTCGATCCCGGCCGCATCCTGTTCCGAGAGGCCTTTCCATGCCCAGGAAGTCCACCCGCCTCACCTTCGCGGTCCTCGCGACCGGCGCGGGGGTGTTCTCCATGCTCCAGTCGTTGATCGCGCCGGCCCTGCCGACCGTCCAGCACGCGATGCACACCTCGCAGTCCACCGTGACCTGGGTGATGACGGCGTATCTGCTGTCCGCGTCGGTCTTCACCCCGATCCTCGGCCGGGTCGGGGACCTCGTCGGCAAGAAGCGCACCCTCGTCGCCGTCCTGGTGACCGTGACGCTCGGCTGTCTGCTCGCCGCACTCGCGCCCACCATCGGCGTACTCATCGTCGCCCGGGTCGTCCAGGGCATAGGCGGCGCGCTGTTCCCGCTCTCCTTCGGCATCATCAGGGACGAGTTCGAGGCTGCCGAGGTCGGCCCGAGCATCAGCAACCTGTCCGCCGTGATCGCGGCGGGCGGCGGCGTCGGCCTGGTGGCGGCCGGCCCCATCGTGTCGGCCCTCGACTACAAGTGGCTGTTCTGGCTGCCGGTCGGCGTGGTCGCGGTGACCACCCTGATCGCGCTGCGCTGTGTTCCCGAGTCGCCGAAGCGCGCCGAGGGGCGCGTCAGCTGGCTCGGTGCCGTACTGCTCTCGGGCTGGCTGGTGGCCCTGCTGCTGCCGCTCAGCCAGGCGACCCACTGGGGCTGGGGATCGGACCGGGTGATCGGCCTGTTCGTCGCCGCCGTGGTGCTCTTCGCGCTGTGGCTGTACGCCGAGGCCCGCTCCAGCAGCCCGCTGATCGACCTGAACGTCATGCGGCTGCCCGCGGTGTGGACCACCAACGCCGCCGCCCTCCTGTTCGGTGCGGGCATGTACGCGATCTGGTCCTTCCTCCCCGGCTTCGTGCAGACCCCCCGCTCCGCGGGCTACGGCTTCGGCGCCAGCGTCACCGGGGCCGGGCTGCTCATGCTGCCGATGCTGATCGCGATGTTCTGCTCGGGTGTGCTGAGCGGCCGGCTGGAACCGGCGCTGGGTGCCAAGAAGCTGCTCACCACCGGTGCCGCGCTCGGTGCCGTGGCCTGCGGCTTCCTCGCCGCCTGGCACGATCAGCAGTGGCAGGTGGCCTTCGCCGCGGGTGTCTTCGGCCTCGGCATCGGACTGGCCTTCGCCTCGATGGCCAACCTGATCGTCGGCAGCGTCCCGCCCGAGCAGACCGGCGCCGCGACCGGTATGAACGCCAACATCCGTACGATCGGCGGATCGATCGGCGCCGCCGTGACCAGTGTCCTGGTGACCGGCCGTCTCCAGCCCTCGGGCCTGCCCTACGGTTCGGGCTACACCCACGGGTTCAGCCTGCTCGCCCTGCTCTGCCTCGGCGCGGCGCTGGCCGCCCTCCTGGTGCCGGCGCGGCGGACGGCCCGTATGCCCGTCGCCCGTGCCGCCGCCGACCTGCCGAGCCCGGAGGCCGAGCCCGTCGTGACCGGCGCGCGGAACTGAGACGGACGGTGGCCCCGATCCCGCGGGGCGGCCCCGAACCCGTAAGAAGATGGTTGTCCTACTGTGCGACCGGGACATGACTCCAAACGGGCGGCACCCTCACCCGACCCGGTGAGCGGCCGCACGGGCGCGTACCACCGGCGCACGCGTGGCCGTTGGTCCGTCATGGACAGCACACACACAGCCCGGCGACGCCGTCCGGAGGAGGACTTCGCGGGCCGGCCCCACGCCGAGGCGGCGGCCGGCCACCCGCCGCACCCGCCGATCTACGCCCAACTGGTCGCGGAGTGGCGGGCGAGGGGCCGTACGGTCCCGGAGCGCCGCGAGGTCGTCGAGGTGCTGTGGGCTTCCTTCGCCGCCTCGGACCCGCTGGACGGCGAGTTGTGGCCGGCGGGCTCCCGGGCGGACCGCCGGCCGGCGGGACCACCGCCCCGGCCGGCGAACACCCGGACGGAGCGGGCCCCGGAAAGGACGGAGCGGGCCCCCGGCGGAGAGAAGGCCGAACAGGTGCCCGCCGTGCCCGTACCGCGTGGCCTTCCGGGCGGCTGACCCCCGCTGCTCCGCCCGGGGTCTCAGCACTCCCGGGAGGGTGCCAGGACGGCGAGGGTTCCGTTGGCCTGCTGCAGAGCGAGTTCCAGGCAGGCGGCGGAATGCAGACCCCCGGTTCCGTCCGGCGGGATGAGCCACTCCAGGAACCGCGCGGACCGGTAGGGCGGGGGGACGGCGACCCACGATCCCTTGCCGGCGTACCGGATGCCGGATCCGACCCATCGGCTCTCGGGGTCCGGCGCCAGGAAGAATCCGACGCGGCGGGCCGCGGTGTCCACCAGGGTCGGACCCGGGGCCCGCACGGGGTCGTCCCAGAGGATGTCCAGGGCGAGCAGGCCGAGTTGCTCGGGAACGCTGAGGACGTCCCAGAAGCGGCCGGCCTCCATCAGTGCGGTTCCCGGCTCCTGATCCCAGTCCCGCTTGCAGGCCCGAGGGTCCGAGGCCGCCGCCGCGAGCCACTCGACAGCTTTCCTCCACGCTGCGTCCGGCATGACCAACTCCCGTGTCCTCACAGGCTGTTCGAGCATGTGCGGAGCGACGTCCGGTTGCGGGTGCGCAACCGGGACCCGACCCGGCGTGCTCATGCTGGTAGATATTTCTATTCTTCGGAAGGGGTGGCGCGGTCTGGCGTTTACCGTCGGTCCGCTCGGACGTCATCCGGGCGGAGTGCGGAGGACGACCGCGGGCCACGCAGGACGACGGCCACGGCCATATGGACGTGACGACCGCCATGGCACAAAGACCTGACGACCGCCACGGCACATAGACCTGACGACCGCCACGGCCATAAAGACGTTGAGGGCGCCGGGGCCGTCCGGAGATGATCTCCAGCATGTTCTCCCGCAAGAACCACCGACCGAAGTCCGCCGATCTGCTGAAGGCCTGGGAATGCCTGGACGCCGGAGACATCCCCGGCGCCCTGCGGCTGGTGAAACCGGGCGCCGGGACGCTGCCGCTCGGGGAGACGGCCCTCGTGGTCGGCCGGGCCGCGGGAATGGCCGGCTTCGACGACCTCCGGAAGGCCGCCGCGGCGCTCGCCGCGGATCCCGGGAAGGGACAGGCGCTCTACGACTACGGGTACGCCTGCGTCGAACGTGGACTCTCCTCCCTGGCGATACCCGCCCTGCGGGAGGCGCTGCTCGCGAACCCGGGCACGCCGGCGGTGATGCGTGAGCTCGTGTCCGCGTACGAGCGCGAGGGCCGGCACGGCGAGGCCGTCGAGGTGCTGGCACGGCACGAGGCCGACCTCGCGCACTGGCCGGACCGCTACCTCCTCGTCCACAACGCGATCATGGCCGGAGACCTCCCCTTGGCGAGGCGCCAGCACGCGCTGCTGCCGGACCTGACGGACCCGCGGTGGGTGCCCACGCGTGACCGGCAGCGCCGGATGCTGGAGCGCGCCGCGAGCGCGGAGCCGGTGAGCCCGCTCGACGCGACGGATCTGCGCGGATGGCAGTTCGTGATCGGCGGCACGGTCCTCGGCACGCTCTCCCCGTTCGGCTTCGGCGCCGGGATGACCGGCCGGTACGCGTGGCTGCAGGACACCTACGGGCAGTGCCTGGAGGGTCTGCTGCGGCTGCGGGCGCTGCTGGACGCCGCCGGGGAGCGCCCCCGGTCGGTGTCGCTCCTGCCCGACCGTGACAGCCGGATCCTCGGTCTGGCCGCCGCCGAGGTGCTCGGCCTTCCCGCGGAGCCCTTCGCCCCCGGGCGGGAGGACACCGTCGTGGTCGCGTACGACCTGAACGTGCTCGCCGAGGCCGACGGCGGCCCCGAGATCCTGGGGCAGCTCTTCGACCGCGCGCCGGGGCAGGTGCTGCACGAACACGCGAGCGACTGGACGGACGCGCCGGTGATCACCGCCGACAGCGTCACGCTGCTCCACCAGTCCGTCGTGGCGCCCTGGGGCGAGCAGCTGCGCGCGGGGGAGGACGGCACCCCGGAGCGGGGGCCGGCCGACGACCGCCCGGCGGAACGGATCGCCGCCGAGATCGTGGGAGCCGATCCGTCACCGGCGGAGGGCGACGGCGAGACGCCCGCCGACCCGCTCGGGGCCTTCACCGGCTTCGTCTCGGCGGTCCAGGGCTCCTGGCTCCGGGGCGACCGGGCCCGGCTGATCTCGTCGGGGCCGGTCCCCAGCGCCAGGTTCGCCTGACCTGGGCCGGCCCCGGGTGCGCCCGGCAGGGCGGGAATGCGACGAGGGGGGTCGCTGTTACACCACTCGTAGCTGGCATGCGCGAGTCAAGATCCTCGCGGTGCGGGCGGAAGGAGGACCTCATGGCACGCAGCAGTGCGCGTCCCGTCGTCACGCTGAAGTCGACGGCCGGGACCGGTGTCACCTACGTGACGCGCAAGAACCGTCTCAGTGACCCCGACCGGCTCGTCCTGCGCAAGTACGACCGGGTGGCGGGTGAGCACGTCCCGTTCCGGGAGGAACGCTGAATCGACCCCGGCGTGACCGGGTGGGCAGTGGCAAGGAGGGAACAGGCATGAGGCCTCGTATTCACCCCGAATCCAGGCCGGTCGTCTTCCGGGACCGGGCCGCGGACGTCGCGTTTCTGACGCGTTCGACGGCGCGCTCGGCGAGGACGATCGAGTGGGAGGACGGCAACACCTACCCGCTGATCGACGTCGAGATCTCGTCGGCCAGCCATCCGTTCCACACCGGGAACGCGCGGGTCGTGGACAGTGCCGGCCGGGTGGAGCGCTTCGAGCGCCGCTACGGCCGCGCGGACTCGCCGCGGCACTGATCGCGGGCCCGCCCTGGCAGAAGGAGAGCAGAGCTGTGAAGGTACGTAATTCCCTGCGCTCGATGAAGTCGAAGCCCGGTGCCCAGGTGGTGCGCCGGCGTGGTGTGACCTTCGTCGTGAACAAGAAGAACCCGCGTTTTAAGGCCCGCCAGGGCTGACGAAGCGCCCGGGGGTGGACAGAGAGACGGCCGGCCCGGCCCTCGCACGGTGCGAGGACCGGGCCGGCCGCTTGCCATCGGGCAGGGGCCACCGGCCGGTGGTCGAGCACGCCCGCCGAGTCCCCTGGTGCGGAGTACTCACGGGAGCGGATCGAGGGGGGTTGAGTAGCCGTACTCATGCCCGGCGACCCCGATGGCACACACCATGGACCTCACACGGCACGACGTGCACCGCACGCTGATCGACCGTCAGCCATGGTTCGGATCAAGGAACTTGGTGTGCGTCGTGTCGAACCGGCCCCGCGTGTGCGGGGGTCGGGCCGTCGACCTTCTCGTCATGGGGGAATCACATGTCCAAGCGCCTCGTCGTCTCCGCGCTCGCCGGTGCCGTCGTCCTGGGCGGTGGCGCCGTTGCCACCGTCGCCCTCGTCGGACCCGCCGACGCGGCCGGACCGACGGGAGAACCGGTGATCGGCAAGTCCACCTCGGACCCGGTGGTCCTGGGCGACGGCGGGACCGGCGCCCTCACGTTCACCACCTCCGTGTCCGACGACTCGGGCATCAAGAGCGTGAAGGTCCTGGCGTGGCCCCGGAGTTCGCACCTGGCGCCCAAGGCGGCGGAGATGGCCTCCGTGGAGAGCGCCACGTGCAGGGCGTCCTCGGCGACCACGTCGGTGTGCACCTACCGGGCCCCGGCCGGCGGGCGGAAGGACGCCGCCGCGATCCCGACCGGCACGTGGTACATGGCGGTCCTCGTCACCGCAAAGGACCACGGCACCGCGTTCTCCGCGAAGGCCTCGACCTTCAACGTCACGCGTCACGCGGGTTGAGCGCCCTCCGGACGGCGTCGGTCCGGTGGCAGCCGTCCGGGCAACGGGCCGCCACCGCGGCCGCGTTGTGTCCCGGGGCGCCTCTCCGCTATAGTCGATCTTGAGCACGCCGCCGGATTTCTGGTAGCGGGCCCGGCGTTGGTGGTCCAAGGAAAGACGTCCCGCTTCCTGCGGGGAGATGCAGGTGCAAGGCCTGCCCGGCGCTCCACACAGCCCCGCCCGCCCGGT
>NZ_JBHWEL010000064.1:23189-54056 GCF_042734135.1 Streptomyces sp. NPDC059668
ATAAAACCACGCTAAAGTTGGAAACGTTATTTAAAAAACGCGACCCGATCCAGGGCGCGCGCGGCCACCCCCCCCCCCCCCGCTCCCGTACCGCCGGGCGGGGCTCAGGTGTTTTCCGGAGCCTTCGCGCGCCCCCGCCGTACGCGGGTCAGGGCGGGACCGTGACCGTCGCACCGTGGCCGGCATCCGGAGGCGACGGGCGCGCCCGTCCGGGAAGGCGTCGTCGGCCGTCACGCCCTGCGGGTGATGAGGGAGTCGGAGGCGTCGGCGAAAAGGTGCCCGGAGCGGTGGCCGAAGCAGCCCCGGATCGGCCACGGACGACGGCCGCGCGACGTGCTTTATCGGGCGGCCGGGGCGGGTGACGGTACCGCCCGTCGACCGTGCCCGGCCGTCGCGGAACCGCGCGACACCCATGGGACGCTTGGGCCGGTCCGACGTTGTCGTGGCGGCCGACCGCGGTGCCGGCAGGGCATGTCGGCAAGATACCGGACAAAATTGTTGACAATCTTCGAGGCCTGGTTTTAGGTTCGAAAGGCACTCACTCAGGGAGGGCACGATGCCGAAGGAAGCCCGTCCGGGCACCGGCGAGCAGGCCAGGAAGCACGCACTGGCGGAGCTGCGGCAGGCGATCCTGCTGGGCGAGATGGCGCCGGCCCAACGGCTCGTGGAGAACGAACTCGCCGAGCGGTTCGATGTCACCCGGGCCAGCGTCCGGGCGGCGCTGATCGAGCTGGAGTCGGAGGGGCTCGTCGAGCGGATCCGCAACCGCGGCTCGCGCGTGCGGGTGGTGACGGTCGAGGAAGCGGTGGCCATCACCGAATGCCGAATGGCCCTCGAAGGCCTGTGCGCGGCCAAGGCGGCCATGGCGGCCACGGAGGAACAGCTCGCCGAACTGGCCCGCCTGGGAACGGCGATGTCGAAGGCGGTCGCCGACGGTGAGCCGTTGGTCTACTCCGGGCTCAACCACGAACTGCACGGCCGGATCAGGGAGTTCTCCGGCCAGCGGGTCGCCGTCGAGCTGCTGGAGCGGCTCAACGGACAGCTGGTGCGCCACCGTTTCCAGCTCGCGCTGCGGCCCGGACGTCCCCAGCAGTCCCTGAGCGAGCACCTGGCCATGATCGAGGCGATCAGGGCCCGGGACCCGCAGGCGGCCGAAGCGGCCGTCCGCGGCCACCTCGCGGGAGTCATCGACGCACTGCGCCAATGACGTCCCGGGGGCGGGCGGGCCGGCCTGTCCACCAAGGAGATGTGAGCCATGACGCACGGCAAGGGGCCCACCACCCCACGATCGACGCTCGTCATCACCGCACATGCCGGGGACTTCGTCTGGCGGGCCGGGGGAGCCATCGCCCTGGCCGCCTCCCGCGGGGAGAAGGTGACCATCGCGTGCCTCACCTACGGGGAGCGCGGTGAGTCCGCCCAAGCCTGGCGCGAGGGGCGGAAGTTGGCGGAGATCAAGGAGATGCGCCGCACCGAGGCCGAGGCGGCGGCCGCGGCGCTCGGTGCCGGGGTCCGCTTCCTGGACGCGGGCGACTACCCCCTGCCGGTGACCCAGGAACTGACCGACCGCCTGGTGGGGATCTACCGTGACACCCGGCCCGACGTGGTGCTGACCCACCCCCGGGACGACCCCTACAACGGCGACCACCCGGCCGCCGCGCGGATGGCGCTGGACGCGCGCGTCCTGGCCCAGGCCGGCGGCTATCCGGCCGACGGCGAGGTCATCGGCGCCCCGCCGGTGTTCTTCTTCGAACCGCACCAGCCGGAGATGTGCGGCTTCAGGCCGGAGGTCCTCCTCGACATCACCCCGGTGTGGGAGGCCAAGCGCGAGGCCATGGAGTGCCTGGCCACCCAACGGCACCTGTGGGAGTACTACACCGACCTGGGCAGGCGGCGCGGCGTGCAGCTCAGGCGCAACGCGGGTCCCCACCTCGGTCTGCCTCACGCCACCTACGGCGAGGCCTACATGCGCCCCTACCCACAGGTCACGGAGGAGCTGGTGTGAGCGGCCTGATCATCACCAATCCGCCGCGCGCCCACGCCGAGGACGTCGAGGCGCTGGCCGGCCACGGCGTGGCCACCGTGCACGAGGGCATGGACCGGCGCGGCAGCCTCGGCCCCGGGTTCCGGCCCATCCAGCAGGACGTGCGCGTCGCGGGCACCGCGGTCACGGCGCTGTGCCGGCCCGGCGACAACCTCATGATCCATGCGGCCGTCGAACAGTGCGCGCGGGGCGACATCCTCGTCGTCGCCACCACCTCACCTTCCACCGACGGCATGTTCGGCGACCTGTTCGCCACCGCGCTCCAGCACCGCGGGGTGCGCGGCCTGGTCATCGACGCCGGGGTACGCGACACCGCCGACCTGCGCGCCATGGGTTTCCCCGTGTGGTCGACGGCGGTGTGCGCGCGGGGCACGGTCAAGGCCACGGCCGGTTCGGTGAACCTGCCCGTCGTGCTGGGCGGCCAGATCGTCCGGCCCGGGGACGTGATCGTCGCCGACGACGACGGCGTGGTGTGCGTGCCCCGCGAACGGTCCGGCACGGCCGTCAGGGCGGCCGAGGCCCGCGCCGCCAAGGAGGACGCCACCCGAACGGCCTTCGCCGAAGGCCAGTTGGGCCTGGACCGCTACGGCCTGCGCGAGACCCTCGGACAACTCGGGGTGCGGTACCAGTCCTACGAGGAGTGCGCCCCCGACGTCCGCGACGGAACCGCTTCATGAGCGCGGGCGAGGAAGTGCGCTGCATGCTCATGCGCGGAGGCACCTCGAAGGGCGCCTACTTCCTGGCGGACGATCTCCCGCCCGGTCCCGGCGCACGCGACGACCTGCTGCTGCGGGTCATGGGCAGCCCCGACCCGCGCCAGATCGACGGCCTCGGCGGCGCGCACCCGCTGACCAGCAAGGTGGCCGTGATCTCCGCGTCGGCCGGCCCCGAGGCGGACGTCGACTACCTGTTCCTCCAGGTCGGCGTCGACGGTCCCGAGGTCTCCGGCCGGCAGAACTGCGGCAACCTGCTCGCCGGGGTCGGCCCGTTCGCCGTCGAACGCGGACTGGTCGACGCGGGGGAGGAGCGGACCTCCGTACGGATCCGCATGGTCAACTCCGGAGACCTCGCCGTCGCCACCTTCGCCACACCCGGCGGCCGCGTCGACTACACCGGTACGGCCGAGATCTCCGGCGTGCCGGGTACCGCCGCCCCCGTGATGATCGAGTTCCCGCCGGGCCCCCGTCCGCTGCTGCCCACCGGACACGCCCGCGACACCGCGGCCGGCACCCCGGTGACCTGCGTGGACAACGGGATGCCGACCGTACTGATCGCCGCCTGTGCCCTGCACATCACCGGATACGAGGAACCCGGGGACCTGGAGGCGGACCGCGCGCTCGCCGGCCGGCTGCGCGCGATCCGGCGGGAGGCCGGAGAACTGATGGGCCTCGGTGACGCGGCGGCGGCCACCGTTCCCAAACTCAGCCTGCTCGCCCCGCCGTTGCACGGGGGCGCGGTCATGACCCGCACCTTCATCCCGGTGCGCTGCCACCCCTCCATCGGTGTGCTCGGCGCCGCCGGCGTCGCCGCGGGCCTGCGCGTCGGGGGCGGTGTGGGCGACGGCATCGCCCGGCTGCCCGCCCACGGGGACCTGCTGCGCATCGAACACCCCGCGGGATTCCTCGACATCGAGGCCGCCGTCGGCCAACACGCCGACGGCGCCACCCCGGTGGTCCGGCGCACCGCCGTCGTCCGCACCACACGAAAGATCTTCGACGGCACGGTCTTCCCCCGGCCGGCCGCAGCCACAGCTCACCTGTGAGGAGGCCTGGATGGCCCCGCCCCTAGGCGACATCGCCCACCTCGGGCACGTCGAACTGCTCACCCCGGACCCGGACGGAAGTCTGCGGTTCTTCACCGACTATCTCGGCCTGACGGTCAACGGCCGCCGTGGTGACTCGGTCTACCTGCGGACCTGGGACGACTACGAGCACCACAGCCTGGTCCTCACCGCGCACCGGACCTCGGGCCTGCGCCGCACCGCGCTGCGCGCCTCAGGCGAGGAGGCACTGCGGCGCAGGGTCCAGGAACTGGAGGCCGCGGGCCACGAGGGCCACTGGACCGAGGACGAGCCGGGCCTCGGCCCGCTGTACGTCACCACCGACCCCGACGGCCACGAGATCGCCCTGTACTGGGAGTCGGAGTGGTACCGGGCCCCGGACGAGCTCCGGCCGGGACTGAAGAACCAGCCCCAGGCCAAGCCGGGCCACGGCGTGGGCGTACGCCGTCTCGACCACGTCAACTACCTCGCGGCCGACGTCGCCGCCAACGCCGACTTCCACCACCGTCCCCTCGGTGCCCGGCCGACCGAGCAGATCCGGCTGGACACCGGCAGGATCGCCGCGAAGTGGCTGACGTTCACGGACAAGTCGTACGACGTCGTTTACACCGAGGACCGGACCGGATCACGCGGGAGGCTGCATCACATCGCGTTCGCCACCGACACCCGTGAGGACATCCTGCGCGCCGCCGACCTCGCCCTCGACACCGGCGTGTTCATCGAGACCGGCCCGCACAAGCACGCCATCCAGCAGACGTTCTTCCTCTACGTCTACGAGCCGGGCGGCAACCGCGTCGAACTGTGCAACCCGCTCACCCGGCTCGTCCTGGCCCCCGACTGGCCGCTGATCACCTGGACCGAGGCCGAGCGGGCCAGGGGACAGGCGTGGGGACTGAAGACCATCGAGTCCTTCCACACCCACGGCACGCCGCCCCTCGACCCGGTCCAGGACCGCTGATCCGGACGGGGGCGGGGCGTGCCGTTCCCGACCCGCCCCGCCCCCGTCCGGCCTGGGCCGTCCGTCAGTCCTTGAGCTGGGCGATCTGGCGGATCTTGTTGGTGGCGTCCAGGGCGGCGACCTTGTAGGACTCCGCGAGCGTCGGGTAGTTGAACACCGCGTCGACCAGGTAGTCGACCGTGCCGCCGCATCCCATCACCGACTGGCCGATGTGGATCAGTTCGGTGGCCCCGGTGCCGAAGCAGTGCACTCCGAGCAGTTTGCGGTCGTCCGGGGAGACCAGCAGCTTGAGCATGCCGTGCGAGTCGCCGATGATCTGGCCCCGGGCCAGTTCGCGGTAGCGGGAGATGCCGACCTCGAAGGGCACGCAGTCCTCGGTGAGCTGGTCCTCGGTACGGCCGATGAAACTGATCTCCGGGATGGTGTAGATGCCGATCGGCTGGAGGTCGTGCATCGGATGGACCGGTTCGCCGAAGGCGTGGTACGCCGCCGTTCGTCCCTGCTCCATCGAGGTCGCGGCCAGGGCGGGGAAGCCGATGACGTCGCCGACGGCGTAGATGTGCGGGACCTCGGTGCGGTAGTTCTCGTCGACCTTGATCCGGCCGCGCGGGTCGGCGGACAGACCCGCCTTGTCCAGGTCGAGTTCGTCCGTCAGGCCCTGCCGGCCGGCGGAGTACATCACAGTGTCCGCGGGGATCTTCTTGCCGCTCTCCAGGACGGTGAGCGTGCCCCGTGGATGATGCTCGACCGCGGCGACCGTCTCCCCGAAACGGAAGGTGACGGCCAGGTCCCGCAGGTGGTACTTGAGCGACTCGATGACCTCCACGTCGCAGAAGTCGAGCATCGAGGACCGCTTCTCGACCACCGTGATCTTGCTGCCGAGGGCGGCGAACATGGAGGCGTACTCCATGCCGATCACACCGGCCCCGACGATGACCATGGAGCGGGGCACCCGCTCCAGGTTGAGGACGTTGTCCGAGTCCATGATCGTGCGTCCGTCGAACTCGACGGAGGCGGGCCGGGCCGGCCGGGTGCCGGTGGCGATCACGATGTGCTCGGCGGTCAACAGCTGTTCGTTGCCGTTCGCTTCGGTCAGGGCGACGGTGTGGTCGTCCACGAAGCGGCCGGTGCCGGCGAAGAGGGAGACGTGGTTGCGGGAGAGCTGATTGCGGATGACGTCGACCTCGCGGCTGACCACGTGCTGGGTGCGCGCGGTCAGGTCGGCGACGGTGATGTCCTCCTTGAGCCGGTAGCTCTGGCCGTACATGTCGCGCTGGGTGAGACCGGTGAGGTAGAGGACCGCCTCGCGCAGGGTCTTGGAGGGGATGGTCCCGGTGTGGATGGACACCCCGCCGACCATGTCGGGCCGGTCGACGACGGCGACCCGGCGGCCGAGCTTGGCCGCGGCGATGGCGGCCTTCTGCCCACCGGGGCCGGATCCTATGACAAGCATGTCGAAGTCGCGCACTCTCCGGAGTCTGTCAGGCCGACGTCCCTCCCCGGAAGGGTGAACGGGCAACGGACCCCTTCACGCGGTGAAAAATCCGGTGGTCAACGCGCCTGACGCCGGAGCCGACGGACCAGGTGCCCGGTGGCCGACGCGGCGCCGGCCGCCGGGGCCGGCGCGCCCCATGCCGAAGTCGGCGCACCGCGGCCGGAGCTGAGACCCAGCCCGTCGGTGGGGGACGCGATACCCCGCCGGAGGGCGATGCTCCGCACGGCGGACGTCAACGCACCAGACACGGACGCGTCGCGTCGAACTCCCATCCGGGGACCAGGAATCGCATGCCCACGGCGTCGTCCCGCGCCCCCAGCGCCTTCTCCCGGTAGAGGTCGTGGGCCGCGAGGAGCCGGTCCATGTCGATACGGACCCCGAGCCCGGGGGCGTCCGGCACGGCGATCTCCCCGTCGACGATCCGCGGCGGCTCGACGGTGAGCCGCTCCAGCCCCTCCTGCCAGATCCAGTGCGTGTCCAGGGCGTTGTAGGCGCCCGGCGCCGCCGCTCCGCAGTGGGTCACCATGGCGAGGGAGATGTCGAAGTGGTTGTTGGAGTGGCAGCCCCAGGTCAGTCCCGTCGCGTGGCACAGCTGGGCGACCCGCACCGAGCCGCGCATCGTCCAGAAGTGCGGGTCGGCCAGCGGGATGGAGACCGACTGGAGGGCCAGGGCGTGGGTCAGCTGCCGCCAGTCGGTGGCGATCATGTTGGTCGCCGTGGGCAGACCGGTGGCACGCCGGAACTCGGCCAGGATCTCCCGCCCCGAGTAGCCTTCCTCGGCCCCGCAGGGGTCCTCGGCGTAGGCGAGGGTGCCGACCAGGGGCGTACACAGCTCGACCGCCTCGCGCAGCGACCACGCCCCGTTCGGGTCGAGGGTGATCCGCGCCTCGGGGAAGCGGGACTTCAGGGCCCGTACGGCCTCGACCTCCTCGGCGCCGCGCAGGACACCGCCCTTGAGCTTGAAGTCCCGGAAGCCGTAGAGCTCGTACGCGGCCTCGGCCTGCCGGACGATCGCTCCCGGGGTCAGAGCCTCCTCGTGGCGGACCCGGTACCAGTCCACGTCGGCGTCGGGTTCGCGGACGTACTCCAGGTCGGTGCGGTCGGGGTCACCGACATAGAACAGATAGCCGAGGACCCGTACGGAGGCACGCTGCTGCCCGTCGCCGAGCAGCGCCGCCACGGGTACGTCCAGGTGCTGCCCGAGGAGGTCGAGCAGCGCCGACTCGACGGCGGTGACGGCGTGCACGGTGGTCCGCTGGTCGAAGGTCTGGGCACCGCGGCCGCCGGAGTCCCGGTCGGCGAACCGGGCCCCGATCTCCCGCAGCACGCGCTGGTAGTCACCCACCTTCGCCCCGACGACCAGTGGCCCGGCGTCCCGCAGGGTCCGTGTGATCTTCTCCCCGCCCGGCACCTCGCCGAGCCCCGTGCGGCCCTCGGAATCGGTCAGGACGACCACGTTGCGGGTGAAGTAGGGGCCGTGCGCGCCGGAGAGGTTCAGCTCCATGGAGTCCCGTCCCGCGACCGGATAGACGGAGAACGCGGTGACGGTCGGCTGGCTGATGCCCATGGTCTTCGGAGTCCTTGTGTGCGGGGTGGGTGGGGGAGCCGGGGGTGGGGAGACCGCGGGCCGGGAGCGGTCAGACGGGTCGGGGTGCGCTTTCGGCCAGGAGCAGGCCGGCGTCGAGGATCTTGGCGAGAACGGCGAGGTCGTCCGGGCCGGGGTCGGTGAGCGGTGCCCGGACCGGACCGACGGGCAGGCCTTGCAGCCGGGCCGCGGCCTTGACCAGCGAGACGGCATAGCCCGGTACCCGGTCGCGCAGCTCGACGAGGGGGACGTAGAAGTCCCGCAGCAGTACGGTCGTCCGCTCGTCGTCGCCGTTCCGCAGGGCGGTGAAGAAGGCGTCGGCGATGTCCGGCGCGAAGGCGTGGACCGCGGAGGAGTAGGCGGGGACGCCCACGGTGGCGTAGGCACGGGCCTGGATCTCGGCGGTCGAGGCGCCGTTGAAGAACAGGAAGTCGTCGGGCGCGGCGAGCGTGAGGCGCTGGAGCCGGTCGAGATCGCTGTGGCCGTCCTTGAGGCCGATGACCGTGGGGATGTCCGCGATCCGGCGCAGGCTCTCGGCGTTGAAGGCGACCTGTCCCCGCTGGTAGGCGATGAGCGGCAGGGACGTTCCGGAGGCGATCCGGCGCAGCTGCTCCACCAGGCCGTCCTGCGGGGCGGCGACCAGGTAGTGCGGCAGCACCAGCGCGGCGTCCGCGCCCGCCTCCTCCGCGATCCGCGCGAACCGGAGCGCCTGCGCCCAGCCGTAGCCGATGCCCGCGACCACCGGCAGCCGCCCGTCGGCGATCTCGACCGTGGCCGCGACGACCTCCCGGTACTCGTCCTCGTCCAGGGAGAAGAACTCACCGGTTCCGCAGGCGGGGAAGACCGCGCCCGGCGCGGTCGCGAGCTGGGCGGTCAGATAGGCGCGGTACGACTCCGGATCGAGGCCGCCGTCCTCCCGGAAGCTCGTGACGGGGAAGGACAGCACCCCGCGTGCCATGCCGTCCCGCAGCCGCCGTGCCACGTCCTCGGCGTCCGTGCTGAACCGTGCCATCATTCTCATCCTCATATGCAGATGACGTTTATGTATGCAGATGAAGGTTAGGTGGGTGAACCATCGCGGGTCAATGGGGCGGCGTGGCGGTTTTACGATGGGGCCCATGTCCGAGAGCAGAGGGGTCCGCGCCGTGAAGTCGGCGTCCCGCACGGTCGCCCTGCTGGAACTGCTCGCCGGGCGGGGCGACCGGCCCGCCCGCCTGGACGAACTCGCGGCGGAGCTGTCCGTGCCGCGCAGCAGCATGTACCAACTGCTGCAGACCCTCGTCGACTGCGGCTGGGTGCGTTCCGACACCACCGGCTCCCTCTACGGCATCGGCATCCGCGCCCTGCTCACGGGCACCGGCTATCTCGACGCCGACGCCCATGTACGGGCGGTGCGCCCCTGCCTCGACGAGGCCTCGGACACGCTCGGCGAGACCATCCACCTGGCACGGCTCGACGGCGCGGACGTCGTCTACCTCGCGACCCGCGAGTCCCACGAGTACCCGCGCACCCTCAGCCGGGTCGGACGCCGGGTCCCCGCCCACGCGGGAGCCCTCGGCAAGGCGCTGCTCGCCGAACGCCCCGACGGGCAACTCCCGCTCCCCGCTGACCCGTTGGCGGCCCTGACCCGGAACACGCACACGGACAGGGCCGCGCTGCTCGCGGATCTCGCCCGGGTGCGCGAGCGCGGCTACTCCGTCGACCGCGAGGAGACGGTGCCGGGGATCGCGGGATTCGGCTTCGCCCTGCGCTACGACACACCGGCTGTCGACGCCGTGAGCTGCTCGGTTCCCGTCAGCCGGCTCACGGACGAGCACGAGGCCCGCATCGTCTCCGTCATGCGGGAGCTGCGGACGAGGATCGAAACCCTCGCCTCCCCGGCGTCGGGCGCTCCCGACTGGCGCTGACCGGGGGAGCGCCGGCCGGGCGCCGGCGCACCTCAGACCGGGGCCCGGTCGATGTAGCACCAGCGCCAGTCCTCGCCCGGCTCGAACGACTGCACGATGGGGTGACCGGCCGTGGCGGCGTGGGCCCGCGCGTGCTGGAGCTTCGAGGAGTCGCAGCACCCGACGTGCCCGCAGGTCAGGCACATCCTGAGATGCAGCCAGGTGGAGCCGACGTGCAGGCACTCGTCGCAGCCGTCCGGCGTACGCGGGGTCACGGAGCGGATGTACGACAGATGCGGGTCGGGCCGCGCGTCGGCCATGGCGGGTCTCCCTCCTCCACCCCTCACACGGGGCGGGTTCACCGGCGAACGGACAGGCTCTCCTCGACCCACTGCTTCAGGGCCGGCGCGGGGGCCGCCCCGGTCTTCCGGGAGATCACCTCACCCTGGTCGAGCAGCAGCAGGGTCGGCACCGCCTGCACCTGGAAGCGCTGGGCGAGCCGCGGACTCCGGTCGATGTCGACCTTGACCAGCTTGACCCGGCCGGCGAGCTGGTGGGCGACCTGCTCCAGCGCGGGGCTGACCGTCCGGCAGGGCCCGCACCAGGTGGCCCACAGGTCGACGAGGACGTACGGCCCCGCCCGCTCGGCGACCTCCGCGAAGTCCGCGTCACCGGCTTCGGTGATCCACGCCAGCGGGGCGTGACAGTTCCCGCAGCGCGGTGTGCCCGCGGCGGCCGCCGGCACCCGGTTGCCACGGCCGCAACGCTCGCAGGTGACCGTCCCGGCCGGAGCCGTGCCCACCACGCTCACGCCGCCTTCCGGACGTCCGGCGCCGCCGGTTCGCCGTAGGTGACGACCAGTTCGCCGTTCTGCGCGTCGACCCGGATCGTCGATCCGTCCTGTACGTCACCGCGGATCAGCGCCCGGCCCACGAGCGTCTCGACCTCGTGCGAGATGTACCGGCGCAGCGGGCGTGCCCCGTACACGGGGTCGAAGCCCTGCCGCGCGATGAGCTCTAGCGCGGCCTGCGTGAGGTCGACGGTGATCTGCCGTTCGGCCAGGCGCCTGCGCAGATCGGTGAACTGGAGCTCCACGATGCGCTCGATCTGGGGCAGACCCAGTGGCTTGAACAGCACGATGTCGTCGATGCGGTTGAGGAACTCGGGCCGGAAGTGGCTCTGCAGCTCGCCCAGCACCAGGGCGCGCGCCTCGGGCTTGATCTCGCCGTCGGCGGTCACCCCGTCCAGCAGGTGCGCCGATCCGATGTTGGAGGTCATGATCACCACGGTGTTGCGGAAGTCGACGGTGCGGCCCTGCGAGTCGGTGATGCGGCCGTCGTCGAGGACCTGGAGCAGGGTGTTGAACACATCCGCGTGGGCCTTCTCCACCTCGTCGAACAGGACCACGGAGTACGGCTTGCGGCGCACCGCCTCGGTGAGCTGGCCGCCTTCCTCGTAACCGACGTATCCAGGAGGCGCTCCGACCAGCCTGCTGACGGTGTGCCGCTCCTGGTACTCGCTCATGTCCAGGCGGACGATGTTCTCCTCGGAGTCGAAGAGGGCCGCGGCGAGCGTCTTGGCGAGTTCGGTCTTCCCGACGCCGGTGGGGCCGAGGAAGAGGAACGAGCCGATCGGCCGGCGCGGGTCACGGATGCCGGAGCGGGCCCGGATGATGGCGTCGGCGACCAGCTTGACCGCCTCGTCCTGGCCGATCACCCGCTCGGTGAGGATCTCGTCCAGCCGCAGCAGCTTCTCGCGCTCGCCCTCCTGGAGCCGGGTGACCGGGATGCCCGTCCACGCGGCCACGATCTCCGCGATCTCGTCCTCGGTCACCACCTCGCGCAACAACTGGTTGTCGCCCTGCTTGGAGTCGAGCCGCTCCTCCTCGGAGGCCAGCCGGCGTTCCAGTTCCGTGAGTCTGCCGTACCGCAGCTCGGCGGCGCGGTCGAGGTCGTAGCTGCGCTCGGCCTCCTCGGCCTCCTGCCGCACCTGCTCCAGTTCCTGCCGCAGGTCCTGCACCCGGCGGATGGCCTGGCGTTCGGCGTCCCACTGGGCGTGCATCGCGTCCGACTCGGCCCGCAGATCGGACAGTTCACGGCGCAGTTCCTCCAGACGCTTGGCACTGGCCGGATCGCTCTCCTTGGCGAGCGCCGCGTCCTCGATCTCCAGCCGGGTCACCCGGCGGGTGATCTCGTCCAGCTCGGCGGGCATGGAGTCGATCTCGGTCCGCAGCCGCGCGCAGGCCTCGTCGACCAGGTCGATGGCCTTGTCGGGCAGGAACCGGTCGGTGATGTAGCGGTGGCTGAGCGTCGCCGCCGCGACCAGCGCGGTGTCCTGGATCTTCACACCGTGGAAGACCTCCAGCCGCTCGCGCAGCCCGCGCAGGATGGACACGGTGTCCTCGACGCTCGGCTCGTCCACCACCACCTGCTGGAAACGCCGTTCCAGCGCCGCGTCGGACTCGACGTATTTGCGGTACTCCTCCAGGGTCGTCGCACCGATCATGTGGAGTTCGCCGCGGGCCAGCATCGGCTTGAGCATGTTCCCGGCGTCCATGGCGCCCTCGGCACCACCGCCCGCGCCGACGACCGTGTGCAGTTCGTCGACGAAGAGCAGGATGCGTCCCTCGGCCGCCTTGACCTCGCTCAGTACGGCCTGCAGCCGTTCCTCGAACTCGCCGCGGTACTTGGCACCCGCCACCAGGGAACTCATGTCGAGCGAGAAGATCGTCCGGTCGCGCAGGCCGTCGGGCACGTCACCCCGCACGATGCGCTGCGCCAGACCCTCCACGATGGCCGTCTTGCCCACGCCCGGGTCACCGATGAGCACCGGGTTGTTCTTGGTCTTGCGGCTCAGGATCTGGATCACCCGGCGGATCTCCGCGTCCCGGCCGATCACCGGGTCCATCCGGCCACCGCGAGCCTCCGCCACCAGATCACGGCCGTACTTCTCCAGTGCCTCGTACGACGCCTCGGGGGTCGCCGAGGTGACGCGCTGGTTGCCGCGGATACGGGTCAGCGCGGCCAGGAACGCGTCCTCGGTGACGCCGAACTTCTTGAGCAGGCGTCCCGCGGCGGTCTGGGAACCCTCGTCCGCCAGCGCCAGCAGGAGGTGCTCGACCGACACGTACTCGTCCTTGAGCCGCTTGGCCTCCTGTTCGGCCGAGTCCAGCACCCGGGCCAGCCGCTGCGTGACGTACACCTGACCGGGCGTGGCACCGGGCCCGGTGACCTTCGGCCTGCGCGCCAGTTCCTCCGACAGGGCGGAGCGCAGGGCCTGAGTGTCGGCACCGGTCTGGTCGGCGAGGCGCGCTATCAGACCGTCCGGCTGGTCGAGGAGGGCGAGCAGCAGGTGCTCACCGTCGACCTCGGTCTGGTTCAGCCGGCCGGCGATCGTCTGCGCTTCCTGCACCGCCTGCTGGGACTTCTGGGTGAGCCGGTTCATATCCACGATTCATCCCTCCTGGAGCCGGCGTTGCTGCGCCTCAGCGCGTCCTCCAGCTCACTGATCCGGTCGAGCAGATCGACCACCAGACCCAGGGAGGCGTAGTTGAGGGGGAGCGCGGCCCGTAGACGTTGGATGCGGGCGAGGGCGACGGGCGCGGACGGGTCGAACCACAGCCGCCCCGTCGCGTCCCGGGTGGCGTCGACCAGGCCGAGGGCGACGAACCTCCGTACGAGATCCGGGTGGATGCCGGAGCGGCGGGCGACGGCGTCGAGCCCGAGCCGCAGGGGCGGACCGAGGGTGGCGGCGCGTACCCGGACGTTGAGGACCGGCGGGGCGGCCGGAGTGGCGGTGCGGCGGCCTGCGCCACCGGGACGGGGGGCGGTGGTCATCGGGGCCTCCTCGGGTCGAAGGCGGACACGGCGGCCAGCTCCTCGAAGAGCTCGCGTTCGCGGGCGGTGGGCTCGGGCGGCACCATGATGCGGATCTCCGCGTAGAGGTCGCCGTCCTGGCCGCGCGGGTTGGGCATGCCCTCGCCGCGCAGCCGGAGCCGGCGGCCGCTGGAGGAGTTCGCGGGGACGGTGACCTTGGCCGTGCCGCCGGGGGTGGGCACCGGCACGGTCGCGCCGAGCGCCGCCTCCCACGGCGTCACCGGCGCGACCACATGGATGTCCCGCCCCTCCAGCCGGAAACGTCCGTCGGGCTTGATGCGCACCCGGAGATACAGGTCGCCCGGCGGCGCGTCACCGCTGCCGTGGCCGCCCTCGCCGGCCAGCCGGATGCGCTGGCCGTCCACCACACCGCGCGGGACGGTGACGTCGTAGCCGCGCTGTCCGTTCGGGCCGCCCAGCGTGATGCTGCGCTTGCCGCCCCGGTACGCCTCCTCGACACCGAGCTGGATCTCGGCCTCCTGGTCGGCGCCGGGCACCGGGCCCCAGCCGCCTCCGCCGCCACGTCCGAACATCCCGCCGAACAGATCCTCGAAGTCGACGCCCGAGCCATCGAAGCCCGCGCCGTCGGCGCTCCGGAAGCGGACTCCGCCACCGCCCGCCCGTCCGGCCCGGCCGCCACGGGCGCCCGCCGCCGCGGCCACCCGCTCGTCGTAGTCCTCCGGGATCTGCCGGAAGTCGTCGCCGAAGCGGTCGTAGCGCTGCCGGGTCTTGGGATCGGACAGCACGCTGTAGGCGTCGTTGAGCTCCTTGAAGCGCTCCTCGGCACCCGGATCCTTGTTGACGTCGGGGTGGTGCTTGCGCGCCAGCGTGCGGAAGGCCTGCTGGATCTCCTCGGCACTCGCGGTGCGCGGCACCCCGAGCACGTCGTAGTAGTCGCGTGCCATGAGGCGTCACTCCTGCCGCTTGCTGACCATGACGAACGCCGGGCGCAACTGGTTGCCGTCCGCCCCGTAGCCCGGACTCACCACCTGGGCCACGGTGTTCGGTTCGGCGCCGGGGTCGTCGACGACCCCGACGACCTCGTGTCTGGTCGGGTCGAAGGGCACCCCGGTCTCCTCGTGACGCGGGTATCCGAGACCGCGCAGCACCTCGACCGCCTGGTCGCGCACGGTCTCGATGCCCTTCAGCACGGCGGAGGGGTCGGCGTCGGCGTGCGCCAGGGCCCGTTCCAGGTTGTCGAGGACCGGCAGCCAGGCCGCCGCGGTGCGGGCCCGTTCCTCACCGCGCACACGTTCCAGTTCCCTCGCGTGGCGCTTGCGCAGGTTGTCCAGGTCGGCGAGCGCGCGGCGCCAGCGGTCCCTGAGCTCGTCGAGCTCCGCGGTCTGGTCCTCCGTCCCCGGCCGCGCCGGGGCGGCCGGGGACTCGGGAGCGCCGGGGGCAGCGGTGTCTTCGGTCCGCTGTTCCTGTTCGGGGGGCGTCACAGGCTCCTGTCCGGTGGCCATGACCGCACCTCAGCTCTTGTCGAATTCGGCGTCAATCACGTCGTCGGAACCCGTCGGGGCGCCCGTGGTGTCCTGCGCGCCCGGCGCGGCCTCCGTGGCCTGGCCCGCGCCCGCCTGATGAGCGGCGAGGGAGGCGAGCACCTGTTGCAGCTCGGAGGTCATCGGCCGGACCTTCTCCGGCGACGCGTCCTGCCGGACGGCCTCGCGGGCGTCGGAGACGAGCATGTCCGCGCGGGCCCGCTCGTGTTCCGGCGCGGCCTCGCCCAGCTCGGTGAGGCGGCGCTCGACCTGGTAGGCGACGGCGTCCAGCTCGTTGCGCGCGTCCACGGCGTCGCGCAGAGCCTGGTCCTCGCCGCGGTGCTGTTCGGCCTCCTGGACCATCCGCTCGACCTCGCCCTGGTCGAGGTTGGAGCCCTCGCTGATGGTGATGCTCTGTTCCTTGCTGGTGTCCTTGTCCCGCGCGGTCACGTTGAGGATGCCGTTGGCGTCGATGTCGAAGGTGACCTCGACCTGCGGCTCGCCGCGCGGTGCCGGACGGATGTCCTTGAGCTGGAAGCGGCCCAGGACCCGGTTGTCCGCGGCGAGTTCACGCTCGCCCTGGAGCACGACGACGTCGACGGCCTCCTGGCTGTCCTCCGCCGTGGAGAAGGTCTCGGAGCGGCGTACCGGGATCGTGGTGTTCCGCTCGATGAGCTTCGTCATGACCCCGCCACGGGTCTCCACACCCAGCGACAGCGGTGTGACGTCGAGCAGCAGGACGTCCTTGACCTCGCCCTTGAGCACGCCCGCCTGGATCGCCGCGCCCAGCGCCACGACCTCGTCGGGGTTCACGCTCATGTTCGGGTCCTTGCCACCGGTCAGCCGGCGGACCAGGTTCTGCACGGCCGGGATGCGCGTCGAGCCGCCCACGAGAATGACCTCGTCGATGTCGTTCTCGCTGACCTTGGCGTCGCTCATCGCCTGCTTGACCGGCTCCAGGGTCCGCTCCACCAGGTCGGCGGTGATCTGGTCGAACTTGGACCGCATGATCGTCTCGGTCAGGTGCTTGGGCCCGGAGGCGTCCGCGGTGATGAACGGCAGACTGACCTGGGTCTGGGTGACCGAACTCAGCTCGGTCTTGGCCTTCTCCGCGGCTTCGAACAGCCGTTGCAGGGCCTGCGGATCCTTGCGCAGGTCGATGCCGTTCTCCTGCTGGAAGGTGTCGGCGAGCAGGTCGACGATCCGGCGGTCGAAGTCGTCGCCGCCGAGGTGACTGTCCCCCGCGGTCGAGCGGACCTCCACCACACCGTCGCCGACGTCCAGGATGCTCACGTCGAAGGTGCCACCGCCGAGGTCGAAGACGAGCACGGTCTCGTGCTGCTTCTTCTCCATCCCGTACGCCAGCGCCGCCGCCGTCGGCTCGTTGATGATGCGCAGCACCTCCAGGCCCGCGATGCGGCCGGCGTCCTTGGTCGCCTGGCGCTGCGCGTCGTTGAAGTACGCCGGCACGGTGATGACCGCTTCGGTGACCCGCTCACCGAGCTGCTTGCCCGCGTCGTCGGCGAGCTTGCGAAGGACCTGCGCGCTGATCTCCTCCGGCGAGTACAGCTTGTCGCGCACCTTGAAGCGGGCGACGCCGCCCTCGCCCTCGACGACGTCGTACGCCACCGCCTTGGCCTCGGCGGACACCTCGTCGTAGTGCCGGCCGATGAACCGCTTGGCCGAGTAGATGGTGCCCTTGGGATTGAGGATCGCCTGGCGCCTGGCGAGCTGGCCGACCAGACGTTCGCCCCCTTCGGCGAAGGCGACGATGGAGGGCGTCGTGCGCGAGCCCTCGGCGTTCGGTATGACAGTGGGTTCACCGCCCTCCCACACGGCGATCACCGAGTTGGTGGTGCCCAGATCGATTCCGACTGCCTTGCCCATGAGGAACTCCTTCGCCTGCCGTACCGGCGTCCGTCCCTGTCCGGTGACGGCGGTCGTGTTCAGGTCGGGTCCGCGCGTCCGTGGGCGCACGCGCGTCGGGTGCCCGTAGCGCACCCGCGTCGTGGCTTCCGTCCCTGCCAGACTGTTACGGGGCGCGGAGCGACGCCTGCGCCCGGCGGGGTGAAATTCGCCCCCCGGCCTCGACCTGACAGGACAGGGTCCGCCTTCCGGCACGACAGGCGACCGTAAGGTGCGAAAGCTACTATTACGGCATGCCTGGCATGGCTGAGGACGCCTCCGGTGCGGGGCACCGGCGCGTCGGACCGCGCGGCTCTCCCAGCCAGGTGCCCTCCACCGCCCCGGCCTCCTGGGGCCGCAAACAGCTGGCGAGCCTGTACGACGTGTTCGTGCTGGCCGTGACGATGCTCGACGCCCCGGGAACGCAGGAGATCCTGCGCCTGGCCATGGACGCGGTGCCGCGCCTCACCGACTGCCGGCCCGAGGGCTGCTATCTGCTCAGGGACGGACGCTTCGAACTCGACGCCACCCCGAGCGCACCCTCCCTCGACGGCCGGGCCCCGAAGGAGCTGCCCGCGGCGATCCGGCAGCTGGGCGCACTGGACGGGGAGGACGGCCCCCTCAGGTTCCGGGAGGGCGGCTGGGGGTGGGCGGCGGGCCTGCGCGGTTCCCGCGGACTCCTCGGCTACCTCGTCGTCAGCGCCCCCGAGCCGCCGACCGACGACGACCGCTTCCTCCTGTACGCCCTCGCGCGGCCGACCGCCGCCGCGCTCTACAACGCCGACGCCCGCAGCCGTGACCGCGAGTACGCCAGACAGCTGTTCCGGGCGATCGAGGAGCGGGACGCGGTCAACGAACGGCTGACCGCGCTGGTCGCGGAGCTGGAGGCGCAGCACACCGTCCACGACGTGCTCGCCCGCGCCCACGACGGCGACGCGGGGGAGAGCGGTATCGCCGAGGCCGTGTACGAGCTGACCGGCCTCGCCACCTTCATCGAGGACCGCTTCGGCAACCCGCTCGCCCGGGCGGGACCCGGCGCGGACGCGGCCCACGAGAAGCCCGATCCGACGCTGCGCGAACAGCTCCTGCACCGCGCGATGCGGGCCCCGGATCCGGTCCGCCACGAGGGCCGTCTCATCGGGGTGGCCCGCCACCACGGGGAGATCCTCGGCACGATCGAACTCGTCGACCCGGGGGGCGCGGCGGGCGACGCCGAGGCGTTCGCGCTCGGCCACGCGTGCACCGCGCTGGCCCTGGAGCTGGCCCACCGCCGCAGCCTGGCGGAGACCGAACTGCGCATGAGCCGGGACCTCGTGGAGGACCTGCTCACCGGAGCCGACGAGGGCGGCGCGTACGCCCGGGCCGAGGCCGTCGGGCACGACCTGCACGGACCGCACCATGTCGTGGTCGCCCAGTGGCAGGCCACGGCCGCCGACGACCGGTTCCTGGACGCGGTCGACCGCGCCGCGCGGGGGCTGGGACTTCGGTCGCTGCTCGCCCGGCGCTCGGACAGGGCGGTGCTGGTCGTCCAGGGAGAACCGCGCGACCCCGGACTGTACGGTGCCGTCGCCGGCGAGGTGGGCTCGTGGCGCGGCGTGGTGGGCGTCGGGACTCTGTGCGAGACGACGGCCGGCCTTCCCCACTCCTACGAACAGGCCGTCAGCGCGCTGCACGTACGCCGGCAGTCACAACCGCCCTACGGCACCGCGGTCTACGAGGAACTGGGCCTCTACCGCATCCTGGCCAGGGGCAACGACGCGCGGGACGTCACCTTCTTCGTCCGCGAGTGGCTGGGCCCGCTGCTCGACTACGACGCCACCCACGGCACCGACCTGGTGCACACCCTCACCCGGTACTTCGACCACGGCGGCAACTACGACGAGACGGCGCGGGCCCTCGCCGTCCACCGCAGCACGCTGCGGTACCGGTTGCAGCGCATCCGGGAGGTCAGCGGACGGCGGCTCGACGACGTGGACAGCCGCTTCAACCTCCAAGTGGCCACGCGGATCTGGAAGGTGAGCGGTCCGGCGGCCGGGACAGGCGCGCGCTCCGACTCGCTTCCCGGCGGCGAGGCCGGGTGACCGGCCGTACGCAGGACAGCCGCGCGCCGGCAACACCCGTGTCCGGCGCCCGAATCGGTCGCGGCGCACTCGACCTGCCGCGCCGCCGGTAGCGGAGCGGGCCGCCGGCAGCGGAGAGGGCCCCTACTCGAACCGTGACGGGTCGCCCGCCCCGCGGCGTACGATCTCGGGCTCCCCCTGCGAGAAGTCGATGACGGTGGTCGGCTCGACGCCGCAGTCACCGGAGTCGAGGACCGCGTCCACCACGTGGTCGAGCTCGTCCTTGATCTCCCAGCCCTGGGTCAGCGGCTTCTCCTGGTCGGGCAGGAGAAGGGTGCTCGACAGCAGGGGCTCGCCGAGCTCGGCGAGAAGTGCCTGGGCGACCGCGTGGTCGGGGATCCGGACGCCGACGGTCTTCTTCTTCGGGTGCAGCAGTCTGCGCGGTGCCTCCTTCGTCGCCGGCAGGATGAAGGTGTAACTGCCCGGGGTCGAGGCCTTGACCGTGCGGAACACCGAGTTGTCGATGTGCACGAAATGGCCCAGCTGCGCGAAGTCCTGGCACATGAGCGTGAAGTGATGCCGGTCGTCGAGCCGTCGGATGGAGCGGATGCGATCGAGCCCTTCCCGGTTGCCCAGCTGACACCCCAGCGCGAAGCAGGAGTCGGTCGGGTAGATGACGAGACCGCCGCCGCGGATGATCTCGGCCACCTGGCCGATGATCCGCGGCTGGGGGTTCTCCGGATGCACGTCGAAGTACTTGGCCATACGCCGAGCTTAGATCGCCCGGCGGTGACACCCGGGAACGTGCCGGGGGCCACCGCGGCGGGACCGGCCCACGGGGCACGGGACCCGGGTCCGTGCCGGCACCGTGGGAACGGTGCCGCCGCCCCGGACGGACGGGTCCCGCCGCGCGGGACGGCCAGGTCTCACAAGGACAGCTCGACCACGAGCGGACGGTGGTCCGAGATCGCCGTCCTCGTCGTGCCCACGGTGCCGACCGCCCCCGCGCCCCACCCGGCCGTGAGCACGTGGTCGAACTGCACGACCGGGCGGTGCGCGGGATAGGTCGGTGTGCGGGCCGTGTCCCGCCAGCGCCGGGGCGGCGTCGGGCGCGCCGTCCGGGGCGCGTTCAGCACGGCCCTCGGCAGGGCGCCGACCAGGTTGAAGTCTCCCAACAGGACGTGCGGCAGGGGCAGGTCGGCGATCCAGTCACGGACAGCGAGCAGCTGACGGATGTTCCACCCCGGCACGAACGTCAGGTGCACCGCCACGGCCGTGAACGGCCCCCGCGGCCCCTCCAGTACGGCGGCCAGCGCCGCGCGCGGCCGGTCCCGGACGAGGGTGAGGCCGGGCCTGCCGGGCACGCGCAGGGGCAGGCCGACCGGCGCCGCGGCCAGCCGCCTGACGCGCCAGTCCCGGACCGGGAGCCGGGTGAGCAGCGCGAGCCCGTGCGAGGGTCCGGCGGCGTCCGTCTCGGTGTCCCCGGGGCCGTACATCCGCGGTCCCGGCTCCGCGGGGTCGAGATCCCACCCCCGGTCCCCGGAGGCGCGGCCGTGCAGCGCCGTCCCGAAGCGCCACTCGTGCAGGCCCGCCGCCAGGGCCACGGCGCGGGCCTGGTCGACCCGGCCCGACCGTTCCTGGAACCGGTCCACCTCCTGCAACGCGAGGACGTCGGCGCCCAGGGACACGGCGGCACGGGAGAGCGGTTCCGCGGGGTCGTCCCGGTCCGCGGCGGAGGCGGGGTGACCGTCCGGCATCGGCCGGCCGTGCAGCACGTTGAACGTCGCGAACCGCAGCCTGCCGCGAGGCGCGCCGCGACCGGCGCGACCCGTGGTGTGGGCGGAGGGTGAAGGGGAGGTCATGAAGAAAGTAGTACGTGGCCGGACGGGCGAACGGCGTAACCGTGGGCGGCGCGTCACCCAGTCCGGACTCCGCCGTGTGCTGAGGTCACCGGGTTCGGAATTCGCCGCGTGCCGGCGTCACCGATGACCGAGTCCGGGCTCCGCCGTCCAACTGACGTCACCGAGTCCGGGCTCCGCCGACTTCTGACGTCACCGGGTTCGGAATTCGCCGCGTGCCGGCGTCACCGATGACCGAGTCCGGGCTCCGCCGTCCAACTGACGTCACCGAGTACGGACTTCGCCGACTGCTGACATCACCGAGTCCGGACTCCGCCGTGGACGGACATCGCCGCGTACCGACATCACCGCGTACGGACGTCACCGCGTACCGACATCACCGAGTGGGGACTTCACCGTGTCCGGCGGTCGGTGCGGCGGACCGGTCCCCGTCCGGCGGCGGCCGAAAAGAGTCCTGGGCAGCGGTGAATGTCCAGCAAGCAATGGTCAATTTCGGCCTTTGCTTTGTCATCGCCATGACAAAGCGTCGGCCATGATGCCAGTCTGCTCATGAACGTTCACCGTTCCTTCACCTCCCCCACCTCTCGCGCACCTCCCCCCACCTCCCGCGCGCCGCCGAGTCCGGTCACGCCCCCGTGCGTCACCTCGTGCAGCGCCCTTTCCTGCTCAGCGCGTTGCCCGCCGGCCCCACCCCGCCGGCCCGCTCTCTCGGCCTCGACCACAGGCCGATCGTCGCCAGAAGGAGAAGCCCTTGTCACGGCCACGCCACTCCTCGCACCGCCGCAGATACACGGCGGTGCTGGCGCTCACCACCGCGACCACCCTGCTCGCCGCCGGTTTCCAGGCCGGCATCGCGTCCGCCGCCCCCCATGGCGGCGGTCACGCGAAGATCGTCGCGACTCCCCGGGCCGGCGCGGCTCCGGCGAAACTGTCCCGTGCCCAGCACGCCTCCCTGCTGAAGAACGCGACCGCCGCGGCCGGCGACACCGCGAGGCTGCTCGACCTGGGCTCGAAGGAGAAGCTCGTCGTCAAGGACGTCGCGAAGGACGCCGACGGCACCACGCACACCCGCTACGAGCGCACCTACGCCGGTCTCCCGGTGCTCGGCGGCGACCTCGTCGTGCACACCAAGGGCGCCCGCAGCACGGTGTCCGAGGCCACCAGGTCCACCATCAAGGTGCCCACGCTCACCGCCAGGATCGCGTCGGGCGCGGCCGCCCAGAAGGCGCTCACGGTCGCCAGGAAGGCCGACGCCACGCGGCCCGAGGTCGACGGCACCCCCCGGCTGGTGGTCTGGGCCGCCGGAGCCCGGCCGACGCTGGCCTGGGAGTCGCTGGTCGAGGGCACCCAGGACGACGGCACCCCCAGCGAGCTGCACGTCATCACCGACGCCACCTCGGGCAAGGCCCTCTTCGACTACCAGGGCGTGCACACCGGTACGGGCACGGGCCAGTACAGCGGGACGGTGCCGGTCGGCTCCACGCTCTCCGGCTCCACGTACCAGCTGGTCGACGGTGACCGCGCGGGCCACCGGACGTACGACCTGAACCAGGGCACTTCCGGCACCGGCACCCTGTTCACCGATGACAACGATGTCTGGGGGGACGGCAGCCAGAGCAACCGGCAGACGGCCGGGGTGGACGTCGCCTTCGGCGCCGCGGCCACCTGGGACTACTACAAGGACGTCTTCGGCCGCAACGGCATCCGCAACGACGGGGTGGCCGCCTACAGCCGGGCGCACTACGGCAACGGGTACGTCAACGCCTTCTGGTCCGACACGTGCTTCTGCATGACGTACGGGGACGGCGCGGGCAACGCCCACCCGCTGACCGCCCTCGACGTCGCCGCGCACGAGATGAGCCACGGCGTCACCGCCGCCACCGCCAACCTCACCTACTCGGGCGAGTCCGGCGGCCTCAACGAAGCCACCTCGGACATCTTCGCCGCGGCGGTGGAGTTCCACGCGAACCTGGCCGCGGACGTGCCCGACTACCTGGTCGGCGAGAAAATCGACATCAACGGCAACGGCACCCCGCTGCGGTACATGGACAAGCCCTCCAAGGACGGAGCGTCCCGCGACTACTGGGACTCCTCGCTGGGCGGCGTCGACGTCCACTACTCCTCGGGACCGGCGAACCACTTCTTCTACCTGCTCTCCGAGGGCAGCGGCGCCAAGACCGTCAACGGGGTCTCGTACGACAGCCCGACCTACGACGGCGTGCCCGTGACCGGCATCGGCATCGAGAACGCCCAGCGCATCTGGTACCGGGCCCTCAGCACCTACATGACCTCCAGCACCAACTACGCCGGTGCCCGCGTCGCGACCCTGCAGGCGGCGGCCGACCTGTTCGGCGCCTACAGCGACACCTACCTCGCCGTCGCGGCCGCCTGGGCCGGGATCCACGTCGGTGACCGGATAGCGCTGGGCGTCAACGTCTCCCCGATCGGCGACCAGGTCAGTGGGGTCGGCCAGCAGGTCTCCCTTCAGGTCAGCGCCTACACCACGAACTCCGGCGCCGGTCTGACGTACGAGGCCACCGGGCTGCCGGACGGTCTGAGCATCAGCGACACCGGACTGATCTCCGGCGTCCCGACCACGACCGGTACGAGCACCGTCACCCTCACGGTCACCGACAGCACGGGTGCGACCGTCTCGACCGGCTTCGACTGGCGGATCGCGAACATCTACGTCAACGGGACACGTGTCGACATCCCCGACGCGGGGCCCGCGGTCGAGTCGCCGATCACCGTCACCGGCCGGAGCGGCAACGCCTCGGCCACCACCCAGGTCTACGTCAAGATCGTCCACACCTACCGCGGTGACCTGACGGTGGACCTCGTCGGTCCCGACGGCACCGTCTACTCGCTGCTGAACCACAGCGGCGGCTCCGCCGACAACGTCGACCAGACCTTCACGGTCGACGCGTCCGCCCAGCCCGTCGACGGCACCTGGATCCTCAGGGTCCGGGACACCGCCTCGATCGACGTGGGCTACATCCAGCAGTGGCAGCTCACGCCCTGATGCCGGGCACCGGCCCGTCCCGGTCCCGTCCCCGCTGAACCGACTCGCCCGTCCGGACCGCCTCGCGCGGACCGGGCGGGCGAGCCCGTTCCGCCGCCGGGCCCGTTCACCCCGTGACGTGCTCCGTCCTGGGGGTGAGGACGAGCATCGTGACATCGTCACGCACCGCGCCGCAGAAGTGCAGGAGGTCCTCCCAGAGGCGGGTGGTGAGGTCGGACGGCGTCTCGTGCGCGAACAGGGTCAGGCGCTCGGGCAGGGGATAGAACGCACCCGTCGCGTCCCTGCTCTCGGTCACACCGTCGGACCCCAGGAACAGCCGGTCGCCGGGTTCGAGCAGGACCGTACGGACACGCGGCGGAGAGAGCTTGAAGAATCCGAGACCGACGGGAGCTCCGGGCTCCAGGACCAGTTCCAGAGCCTTCCCGCCGCGCAGCAGATACGGATGCGGGTGCCCGCACGAGGTCAGACGCACGGTGTCCGCGGTGGCGGAGAACTCCAGCAGCAGGGCGGTGGCGAACAGCTCGGCGTGCTCGGTGTCGGCCGAGTCGACGATCAGCCGGCGGTCGAGGCGTCCCGCCACCGCGGTCAGGTCGCGCTGGTCGAGCACCGACTCGTGGAACGCCCCGAGGAGCGAGGCGACCGTACCGACGGCCGACAGACCGTGCCCCTGGACGTCACCCATCACGGCCCGTACGCCGTAGGGCCCGTCGCGCACGTCGAAGAAGTCGCCGCCGACCAGGGTCTCGCGCTGCGCCGCGCGGTACAGACCCACGCATCGCACGGGGCCGACGGACTCGGGAAGCGGTGGCAGCACGGCGAGCTGGGCCGCCTCGGCGACGGTGCGCACCGTGACCAGGTCGGCGTCGCGGCGGCTGCGGACCAGGGACAGGACCACGCTGAGCGCCGCGATGAACACGATGGTCAGCAGGTCGGTGTTGCCCGGATGGTTGAGCTGGAGCGCCGGAACGACCAGCAGGGCGACGACGACGGCGCCGTAGAGCGCCGTCACCAGTGGCCCGTAGGAGAGCACGGCCAGGGACGGGACGACGCCCAGCAGGAATCCGATGTCCACCGGTCGCTTGCTGGCCAGTTCCGTGCCGCAGACCACCACCAGCAGAGCCGGCGGCAGCACTCGCACCCAGCGCGGGGGCGGCGCTCCGCGCAGCCAGCCGCGGTCCTTGTTCTTCGGTAGCCGTGGGACGGCCGCGCCCATAGCACTCCTCCCTCCTCCACCACGCTCCTACGTCCGGGGCCCGGGCGCATCACGGTGGGGATTTTCGTGGGGCCGAACGGAGCGGTCGGGGCAGCGGTTCCCGGCAGTCGCCCGGACGGTACTCCCAGGCAGCGGTACCGCCAGTGGTTGAAATTCGGAATTCCCTTCCGGAACTTCTCTCCCGCGAAAGTGTGTCGGAGCCGCGGAAGCGGACACCCGGTTCCCCGGAAGCACACCCGCGCAGAACGCGCACCGCGCAGAACGCGCACCGCACCGCACAGCGCACCCGTCGACAACGGGGACCCGCGCGGACAAGGGGAAGGATTTCTTCGTGAACGAGAACCTGTGGGCCTACGCTCCGACCGCCGGTCACACTCCGGACGCCGATCTGAGCGGATACCGGGTGGACGCGACCGACGGCCACATCGGGAAGGTCGACAAGCACTCCGATGAGGTCGGTTCTCAGTACATCGTCGTCGACACCGGCATCTGGATCTTCGGCAAGGAAGTTCTGCTCCCGGCCGGGACGATCACCGCGATCAGTCACGAGGACAGGACCGTCCATGTCTCCCGGACCAAGGACGAGATCAAGTCGGCGCCGGAGTTCGACAAGGAGAAGCACCTCGGCGACCCGCACTACCGCGACCAGCTGGGTGGGCACTACGGGTCCGGTCACTGAACCGGCCCTCCGTAGCCACTCCCTCCGCCGGTGCCGCCCCCTCCCCGGGGCGGCACCGGCGTCCGCGTCCGCACGGTGCTCCGGTCGGCCGGGCGAAGGAGTGATCCGCGCCCTTCCGCATCCGGTCGGGCGGTGCGACGGGTAGACCGGTTCAGGAGAGTGCGGGGTCGTGCCACCAGGGCCGTGCGCCCGGACACCCCCGCGCCGACGGAGCCGCTCAGCGAAGGAGAGTCTCATGGCCGCCACCCGCGGTGTGCCCGATGTGCTGGTGGTCGGCGCCGGACTCGCCGGTCTGGCCTGTGCCCACGACCTCGCCCGTGCCGGATTCGGCGTCCGTGTCCTGGAGGCGTCGGACGGCGTCGGCGGACGGATGCGGTCGGACCGTCACGAGGGGTTCGTGCTCGACCGCGGTTTCCAGGTGTTCAACACCTCGTATCCACAGGTCCGACGCCGCCTCCCGCTGCGTGAGCTGCGGCTGCGGCCCTTCACTCCCGGGTTCCTCGTGCACACCGACGACGGCGTGCTGCGCTTCGCCGACCCGACCCGGAAACCGCACCGGCTCGGCGATCTGCGCCCCGGACGGTTCGCGGGAGGCCGGGACCTGCTCGCGCTCGGCGCCCTGTCGGCCCGCGACATGGTCGCTCCGGTCCGTTCGCCGGCCCGTGGCGACGACCGCACGACACGCACCGAGCTGGCGGATGCCGGCTTCTCCGAGGAGTTCGTCGAGAGGTTCTTCCGCCCGTTCCTCTCCGGGGTCTTCCTGGAGGACGAGCTGGAGACCTCCAGCCGGTTCTTCCACCTGGTCTGGCGCAGCATGCTGCGCGGCACCCTCTGCCTGCCGTCCGAGGGCATCGGCGCGGTGCCGCGACTGCTCGCCGCCGCGCTGCCGCCGGAGGTCGTGCGCCTCGACACCCCGGTGGCGCGGCTCACGGACACCGGGGTCGCCCTGACCGGGGGAGGCGAACTGCCCGCGCGGGCGGTGGTGGTGGCGACCGGCCCCGTCCAGGCGGCCGCACTGCTGCCAGGACTTGAGGTACCCGCCTGTCGCGTGGTGACGACGTACTACCACGCCGCGACGCGCTCCCCGCTGCCCGAACCCACCCTCCTGACGGACGTGCGGCGGAGATTCCTCAACACCTGTGTCCTGAGCGAGGTGGTGCCCGGTTACGCACCCGCAGGGAGGGCGCTGATCGCCACGTCCGTGCTCGGCGACGACCGCGAGGGCCGCGAGAACGAGGTGCGCGGGGCACTCTCCGAGGCATACGGGACCGACGCGGGCGCCTGGCAGCTCCTGCGCGCTCGCACCGTGCCGGACGCGCTGCCCGCCATGCCGCCACCGCATCCGCTGAGCCGCACCACCCGGTTCGCTCCCGGCCGGTACGTGTGCGGCGACCACCGCGCCACCGGGTCCGTCCAGGGCGCACTGGCCTCGGGCGCACGCGCGGCCCGCGCGGTGGCGCGGGACCTGGCGTCGTAGCCGCGCGCCGGGCCACGAAGCGGCGTGCCCGGCCACGGAGTCGCGCGTCGGGCCGTGGAGTCGCGGCTCGCAAAGAAGGAGCCCCGGCTGGACGGGGGAGACCAGCCGGGGCCGTGGGAGGTGGCCGGCGGAGGGCGGTCGCCTCTCGGCGGGGGCTCCACGGGGCTTCAGCCGGACGATCGTCCCCATGGGCTTCGGTCGGGTCCCGGGGACACCGTCCCCTCCGCAGCCACATACCGGCCAACGGCTGGACGGCCCGGGTTGTTCCCGGCTCGTCCCCGCCACCACGGTGACGCGCGGAACGTCCGAGCCGGCGGCGTCCTCAGCGGAGGAAGTCGGCGACGAGCGCGGCGAACTCCTCGGGAGCGGCCAGCCGGATGCCGAGGTCCTCGGCCTTGGCCCGCTTGGACCCGGCGTTGGCCCCCGCGACGACCAGGGTGGTCTTCTTGGAGACACTGGACGAGGAGCGGCCACCGGCGCGTTCGATGAGTTCGTTCATCTGGTTGCGGCTGAGCTTTTCGAGGGCCCCGGTCATCGCGCCGGTGACGACGACCGTCATCCCGGCCAGCGGGCCGCCGCCCGGCTCGCTCTGCGTGTCGGCGTCCGCGTCCTGGCTCGCGGGGTCGCCGGTGACGACGGCGGGGACCGGCGCGGTGGCGCCCGGTTCGGTCATGTTGACCCCGGCGGCGGTGAGTCTGTCGATGAGCGGGGCCAGTTCGGCCAGCTCGGCGACGATGGACGGGGCCTTCTCGGTGCCGATGCCCTCGACCTGCTGGAGCGTCTCGGCGTCGGCGGCGCGGATGAGGTCCATGGTGGCGAAGTACCGGGCGATACGACGGGACATGGAGCGTCCGGTGCCGCGGACCCCGAGCGCGCACAACACCCGCGACAACGGCTGCCCCTTGGCGGCGGCGATCGCGGCGAGGAGGTTGTCGGTGCTGGTCTCACCCATCCGCTCCAGGCCCAGGAGCTGCTCGCGGGTGAGAGCGAACAGATCGGCGAGGTCGGAGACCAGGCCGGCTTCGACGAGCTGGACGACGCGCGTGGAACCGAGGCCCTCGATGTCGAGCTGGTCGCGTCCGGCGGCGTAGGAGAGCGCGGCGACCAGATGGCAGTTGCGGCCGTTCGCACAGCGCCAGCGCTGCTCGCCGGTGTCGATGGCGGAGCCGCACCGCGGGCACGCCTCGGGGAAGACGATCGGCTCCTCGTCGCCCGTACGCAGATGCGCGACCGGGGCTTCGACACGGGGGATGACATCACCGGCGCGGTGCACCATGACATGGTCGCCCAGGCGCAGATCGCGGCGGGTGATGTCCGCCGGGTTGTGCAGCGTGGCGTAGGTGATGGTGGAACCGTCGATCTCGACCGGCTCCAGGACGGCGCGCGGGGCGATGATGCCGGTGCGGCCCACGTTCCACTCCACCGCCAGCAGCCGGGTGATCTTCTCGACCGCGGGCAGTTTGTAGGCGATGGCCCAGCGCGGGGCACGCGAACCCGATCCGGCGGTCCGCTGGTCGGCGGCCAGGTCGGCCTTGATCACGATTCCGTCGATCCCGAAGGGCAACTCGGCCCGCAGCGCCGCGATCTCCTTGACGCGGGCCAGGACCTGCTCGGCGGTGTCGGCGGTGACGCCGGGCACGGCGGTGGTGGCGGTGGTGCTCACGCCGTAGGCGCCGGTCAGCGCCATGAGGTCGCTGTGCGCCAGCTCGGCCAGACGCTCCGCGAGCTCGCTGTCCGTGCCGGGCAGCGGCAGCAGGCCGTACCCGAAGAAGCTCATCGGCACCGTGTAGGCGCGGTCCTTGGCACGCAGGGTGCCCGCCGCGGCGTTGCGCGGGTTCGCGAACGGCTGCCCTCCGTGCTCCGTGCGCACCTCGTTGGCGTGCTCGAACTGGGCGGTGGACATCAGGACTTCACCGCGCACCTCCACCGTGACCGGCTCGGCGAGCTGCCGCGGCAGGCCCTCGACGGTGCCGATGGCGTGCGAGACGTCCTCCCCGGCCGTCCCGTCGCCCCGGGTGACGAGTCTCTCCAGACGTCCGCGGGTGTAGCGGGCGGCGATCGCGAGTCCGTCAAGCTTCGGCTCCACGCTGAAGCGGGCGGCGTCGTGGCCGATCCGACGGGCCAGCGAAGCGGTCCACGCGGTGAACTCCTCGGCCGAGAAGACGTTGTCCAGACTCAGCATCGCCACCGTGTGCGGGACGTCGCCCTCCACGGCCCCGCCGGCGACCTTGCCCGTCGGCGAGTCGGGCAGCACCTCCTCGGGGTGCTCCGCCTCCCATGCCGCGATGCCACGCACCAACCGGTCGTAGGCGTCGTCGTCCAGTACCGATGTGCCGCCCGTGTAGTAGGCGGCCGACGCGCGCACCGCGTCCTCGACCGCCTGCGCGTAGGCGACGGCGTCCACGATCACTGCAACTGGTGTTGTCATACCCGTCATCCTGCACGCCACCACTGACAACGCCCTGGTCCGGCCGTTTTCCGCTGACCCTCCGACCCGCGCCGGCCCCTTCCTCCGGAACCCCCGTGAGCGGATCTCCGCCGGAGGGACGGCGGGGGCTCGCGCGAGATGACCAATCCGTACGGCGCCCGGCGACGGATGACGCGTGGGTGACGGGATACCGTGGCCGCCGGCTGAGCGGTGCCTCAGGAAGCCGTGCTTTGGGAAGAGGGGTGCGATGGACAGCCGTACGCAGAGGACGCCCGTGGGCGCGCCGGGTCATCGGCCGGCCGGGGACCGCCCGGCCCTGGTGCCGCTCCGGCACCGTGGCACGGCGAGCGCGGCCGTGCTCGTCCTGCACGGCGGTCAGGCCGACAGCACGGCGCCCTCCCGGCCCTGGCACGTGGCGGCGCTGCGCATGCGGCCCGTCACCAGGGCCGTCGCCGCGGCGGTACCGGACGGCGAGGTCTTCCTCGGCCGGGTCCGCTACCGCCACCGGGGTTGGAACGGTTCCCGGGCCGACCCGGTCCAGGACACCTGGCAGGCGCTGGCCGAGCTCACCCGGCTCGTCGGCGAGGTGCCCGTGATCCTCGTGGGCCATTCCATGGGAGGCCGCGCCGCACTGCGCGCCGCCGACGCACCACAGGTCAGGGGAGTGGTGGCCCTTGCCCCCTGGTGTCCGGAGGACGAACCGGTGGCCCAACTGCGGGACCGCAAGGTGATCGTGCTCCATGGCGACCGGGACCGGGTGACCGACCCACAGGCGTCCGTCTCGTTGGTACGCCGTGCCCGCGACGCCGGTTCGCACGCCGGCGTCCTGCTGGTGAAGGCCGGTGACCACGCCATGATCCGGCGGTACGGCACCTGGCACCGGTCCACGGGGGCGGCGGTCGCCGAACTGCTCGCACCCGGCGGAGGGGCGGGACCGGCCGACGGTCTGCTCGCCACGGCGCTGGCGGCGCCCGGGGCCGGTGTGCTCTGACGCGAACCACGAGCCGCAGGTCCCAGGTTGCGAGCCGCGCGGGGGGGGGGGGGGGGGGGCGCGGGGGGCGCGCGGGGCGAGGGGCGCGGGTGATGTTTTAAGGACGAGTGAGATTAAAAAAAAAAGCTC
>NZ_JBHWEL010000065.1:0-2596 GCF_042734135.1 Streptomyces sp. NPDC059668
GGGCCCGCGCCGGGGCGAGCGCCCCGTCGCACCTGCGGGCGAGTTCGGCCAGCCTGTCCGCCACGTCCTTGGCTCCGCCGAGCCGGGCCACGTCGGTCAGCAGCAGCGCCTCGCCGGTGAGGTGGCCGGTGCCGCGGGCGGTGCCGGCGGCGGCCGTGAGCCGGGACCGTGCCTCACCCAGGTGTCCGCGTGCGGCCAGCAGCCATGCCTCGCCCAGGTGTTCCTCGCCGGCGGAGAGCAGGCCCGGTGCCAGCGGTGGCAGGCCGCGGTACTCGGCGAGCGTCGTCTCGGCCGCGTCCAGGTCCCCCAGTACGGCGGCACAGGCGGCGAGGCCGCCGAGCACCGGGCGCAGCGCCATGACGTGGTCGATCCCGCGGGCCAGGGCGGCGGCCTCCGCCCACCAGCCACGGGCGGTGACGGGGTGCCCGGCCAGCCACTCGCCGCGGCCGAGGAACACCGCCATCCAGACCCGCACCACGGAGTCGGCGGCGACCAGTTCGGCGTAGGCGCGCTCTCCCTCCCGGCGGGCTTCGTCCAGGCGGCCTGCCTCGCCGAGGGCGAGGACGAGCGGGATGCGCTGCACGGCGGGATGGGAGACCAGGGCGTGTTCGTCGACCCGCCGGTGGCCCGCGTGGGCGCGCTCCGCCCAGGCCGCGGCCTCTTCGGTGCGGCCCACCAGTGCCAGGCCGAAGGGTTTCATCCAGGCGCCTCGCAGCCACACGTTGACGTCGGCGGCGTCGCCGACGTCGGTCTCCAGGTCCTCCAGCAGGGTCAGCCCCCGGGCCGGCCCACCGGCAGCGATCCGCATGAAACCCTCGTTGATCTCCAGCTTGCGGCGCTCGGCCGGACCCGTGATCCCGGCCAGGGTGGCGTCGTTGACCGCGAGGGCCTCGGTGAGCGGGGCGTTGCTCCACAGCAGGTTCGTCGTCCGGACCAGGGTGACCGCCAGCTTCTCCTGTGCGTCGACGGCGCGGGTGTCGGCCTGCGCGAGCGCCGCCTCGGCCTCGTCCCAGCGGCCCATCTCGAAGAAGGCGTTACCGAGCATCAGGCCGGTGGCGGTGGTGTGGTGCTTCTCCGGCAGGGCCGTCAGGAGCGCGACGGTCTGCTGGTAGTCGTGGGCGTGGCGGGCCAGCACGGCGGCCTGGACGAGGAGGGCGGGGTCGGCGGTGCCGGTGGCGGCCAGCCGCCAGGTGGCGACACGCAGCAGATCGCCGCGGCGCCGGGCACCGCGGGCCTCGACGCGCGCGGCCTGGTCCAGTAACAGCGTCCGGCGGCGCAGTACCGGCAGACCGGCCCGCAGCACCTCGCCGTACAGGGGGTGGGCCAGCGTCACGGTGACGCGCCGCCGGTCCTGGACGACGTGGATCAGTGCCGCCTGTTCCAGGGCCGCCAGCGCCCGCGGCGGAGCGAGTGCCTCGGCGTCGGCCGGTGGCAGCGGCTCGCACAGCGCCAGGAGTTCCAGGACGGGGTGTCCGGTGGGGGCCGCGGTGGCCAGCCGGGCGCCGACCACCTCGGCCAGCCGAGCGGTGCCCGGCAGCCGGCTCTCGCGCAGGTGCCAGATCTCCCCGTCCTCGGTCAGGTCCCCGGCGGTCAGCGCACCGAGGACCAGTTCGCGCAGGTACAGCACGTTGCCCCCACTCGCGACGGCCAACTGATGCACCGTGCGGTGGTCGACCGGTCCCCCGAGCGCGATCTGTAACAGCGCCTCGGTCTGCTCGGGGGTCAGTGCGGTCAGGTCGACCCGGGAGACCTCGTCGCCGCCGCGCAGCGCCGTGACCGCCTTGCCGTGCGGTTCACCGGTGCGGACGGTGCCGATCAGCAGGATCGCGCCGGCGTCCATCAACTGCCGCAACAGCACCGCCGAGGCCGCGTCCAGCAGATGCAGGTCGTCGACCAGCAGCGCCCACCGTCGCTGTCCCGGCCCGGCGGCCAGCCCTCTCACCACGGCGGCGAAGCCGGCCACGGGGTCGGACAGATCCACCCCGGCGGGCAGCAGATGCGCGATCGCCCCCAGGGGCACCACGCCCGCCGCGGCGCTCGCGGTGGCCCGCCCCACCCGGAAACCCGCCGCCGCGGCCCGCTCCAGGCACTCCTCCGCCAGCCGGGACTTGCCCACCCCGGCGGGACCGCCCACCACGAATCCCCGGCACTCCGGGTCCGCCAGCGCCACGGCGAAGGCGTCCAGCTCCGGCCCGCGCCCGACCAACGGCCATCGGCCCACCCCATCCCGCATTCCGGCTCCCCCCGGCAGGACAAGACACGGGGGCACCCCCGACGAGCGCCCCGGCAGCACTCCATGGCGGTACCGCACACCCGCCCGGCAGCACGTCTCATGCGTTTGACGCACTGTCAGCCTAGGAAGGTGCCGCGCCGTCGGCCAACCGGCTCTCCGGCCCTTCTCGAGAGGGCCGCCCCGGCCGCCGTCCGTGACCGCGAAGGCCGCGACCGCGAAGGCCATGACCACGGAGTCCGCGACCGCGCCGATGCCGCCCGCCGGTTCCGGCCACCGGACGCGTCGCCGGACAGCGCGATGGCCGGGCGGGGCGGGGCGGGGGGGGGGGGGGCGCGGGGCGCGCCGCGGCGGCGTCGGGGGCGC
>NZ_JBHWEL010000065.1:2606-24333 GCF_042734135.1 Streptomyces sp. NPDC059668
CGCGCGCCCGCCCCCGCCCCCGGCCGCGCCCCCCCGCGCGCGCGGCGCGGCGCGCGCGCCCGGGGGCGGCGCCCCCCCCCCCCGGCGTCCGCGCGACGTGGGCCGCCTCGGCGGCGGCCGTGTGGTCGGTGACGGTTCCGGCCGTCACCCCGCGGCTGCCGCCCGACGGCCCCGTCCCGCTGTGCGGGCCCCGCGAGCGGTGCTCGACGTCACCCTCGTGCCCCGACGGGCGACTTGCCCCCGTGCCGTGTCCCGGCACGGGCCGCGCACCCGCGGGGGTGGTCCGGTACCGGTCTCAGTTCCACGGGTCGAAGGGGATCCCGGCGGGCTTGGAGGCGTTCAGGAGATTACGGAAGCGGTCGTCCTTGTCCGTGGTCTTGATGGTGGCCGACCCGAAGTCCGCGTTCATCAGCCGGTCCCGCAGGGAGATGCTGGGCCAGCCGTTCCAGTCCACGAGGGAGGGGTAACGCCAGTTGTGGTAGTGGTTCTCCGGAGGCTCGTCGTTGTTGTTGGCGAGTCGGAAGAAGTGCGTGCCCAGGCCGTCCTTGTGGTAGACGATCTTGGGGTGCGAGCCGTCGAACCGGACCTCTGAACGCGCGTAGGTCTTCTGGCTGGAGTGCTGGGTGGTCGAGACGTACTCCACCTGGTTGGACGCCTGGTTGATCCAGGAGATCACGTGCTCGAAGTCGTGACGGTGTCCTCCGAGACCGCTGCCGGCCACCGCCTGGTCCTTCTCGAAGTAGCTGGCGTACACGACGGCACACCATCCGTTGTTGCACTTCGAGCGGGCGTAGGTCTGCGTCCGGTCGAGGTCGGACTGGTCACGGCAGTTGCCGTTGACGGCACCCGTGGTGTTCAGACCGGGGTTGAGCGTCCCGTCGGGAGCGATGGCGGCGACGGGGTAGCAGCCGTCACCGTCGTAGTCGTACGCGGGCGAGAACGACGACTCGTAACCTCCGGCGTTCTGCGGGAGGTTCGGCAGGTTGTCCGCCTGGGCCACCGCCGAGGGGAGCGCGACGGTCAGGACGGTGGCGCCGAACAGTACCCCGAACCAGGACGCCTTCCGCTTGAGGCGTCCGGGAGCCGGTCGGCGTGCTCCGGGTGATGACAGGTTTCTCATTTCCGCCCTCTCGAAGAACTCGGTAACCGTTCGCTGCGGCATCGCTTCACAGCAAGATCACTCCTGCCCCCATAAGAGGTGATCCCCATGTCCCACAGACGAGTAATCTGTAATGTACAGGCCAAGTTTTCAAGAGCATTCGGAAACAACGGCTTTACTGCGGACCCTTTTGCCGGGAAACCGGGAAAAACGCGCCGCATGCGCCACGGCGCCTCAACCACCTTGCGGGTGACGGAAGTTACCAGATCCCGCACACAGGGCCGTCAAGCGGACGACATCGGCCGGACGCGGGCGGACGAACGCACCCGAGTCCGGCCGGTGGCCGCCCGTCGTCACGAGTTCGGGCAGCCACCGGACTGCGAACTCCGGCGCGAAGGCGCCGATTTCGCCGAACCTGCCGTCATCCGGCACCTCGCCATATCCGACACCTCGTCATATCGGGTACGTCGCCTATCGGATACGTCGTCGTATCGGGCCGTTTCCGGGGTGCGCCGGTCCCGGCCGGCCCGGGCCGAGGGCATCCGGCCCCACGACGGCCACGAGGAATCCGCGGGTCGGTGCGGGGCCGACGTCACAGGTCCTGGACTCCGGCGATCCGGCCGCCGCGGTCGGCGTTCCTGGCACGTGCGGTGCGCAGCCACTGGGCGGCGAGGGCGAGGGCGCTGAAGGCGATGACGGCCGCGCTGTAGACGACCGAGGTGTCGTGCAGGCCCACGTTCGTGGCGGCGAACCCGGCGACCACGGCCGGGATGCTGAAAGCGAGGTAGGAGATCACGAACGCGACCGCGAACAGCTCGCCCCGCTCGGCCGGTTCGGCGATCCGGGCCAGCGTGCCGAAGCTGGCCAGTGCCGACCCGCCGAAACCGACTCCCGCGATGGCGGTGCCGACGGCGGCCATCGTGAGCGAGTGCTCCTGCACCCCGGTCAGGCCGACCGCCGTCCCGGCGAGCAGCAGGACGGCCGCGAGGGCGAGGGTGCGCTCGGTGGGCCAGCCGCGCAACGCGAAGACGGTGATCGAGGCGGGTCCGCAGAGCAGAGTGACCACGAGGCCGCCGATGACATGGCTGGACAGGCCGAACAGGTTGGCCGCCACGGACGGACCGAGCGAGAGGTACAGCCCGCCGAGGGCCCAGCTCGCCACCAGGATCGGCACGAGGGCGATCAGGTCGGAGCGCAGTCGCGGAGCGACACCCAGACGCGGCCGCAGCGAGCGCGCGGCACCCGGCCGCCGCTGCGCCGTCTCGGGCAGCAGGGCGACGAGCAGACCGGCGAGGACCACGCCGGCGAGCAGCAGTACGTAGACGAACCGGGTCGGGTGCGGCCCGTACTGCGCCAGGACGCCGCAGCCGAGGGCGCCCAGGCCGAGTCCGAAGGTCGGGGCGGCGCCGGTGATGACACCGGCGCGATGCGGTGCGTGGGGCGGGTTGAGATCGACGAGTGTCGCACCGAGTGTCGTCATGGCCGCACCGGTGGCGACGCCCTGCACGAAGCGGGCGGTCAGGAGGACGGACACGTCGCCGGCGACGATGAACAGGACCATCGCCACCGCTTCGAGGGCGATGGCCGTGGCCAGGACGGGGCGGCGGCCGATGTGGTCGGACAGCGCCCCGAGCACGAGGAGCGCGGCGATCATGCCCACCACGTACACCGCGAACACGGTGGTGAGCGTGGTGGCCGAGAAGCTCCATTCCTGCTGGTAGATGACGTAGAGCGGCGACGGCGCGCTGGAGGCGGCCATGAAGAGGATGAAGACGGCGGCGATGGAGGCGAAGGCCACCGGGCGGCTCAGCCCGCGCCGCGCGGGGCCGCCCGCGGGCTCGGCCAGGACTCGGGCCGCCGGCGTGCTCTTCGGCGGGGTGCTCGTGTAACGCGTGGGTGCGTCAGACATGCGGCGCTCTCTCCCAATGCAGTGATCGTTGCGTTAACTACCGTAGCCCTAACGCAGCGATGAGTGCGATAATTTCCGCATGACCGAAGCAACAGCCCAAGCCCGTCCCGGCGGCCGCTCCGCGAAGGTGCGCGCGGCCGTTCACCGCGCGGTCGAGGAACTGGTCGCCGAAGAGCCGGCCGAGGCCCTGACCATTCCCGTCATCGCGGCGCGCGCCGGTGTGCACGCGACCACCGTGTACCGGCGCTGGGGTTCGGTGGCGCAGCTCCTGAACGATGTCGCCACCAGCCGGTTCAGTGGCGACGTGGTGGTTCCGGACACCGGTTCGCTCTCCGGCGACCTGGAGCGCTGGGTGGGCGACGTGGCCACCGACCTCGCCGACCCCGACGTCCTCGCCCTGATGCGGGCGACCATCGGCTCGGGTCCGGACGGCGGGTGCGCCTGCACGGCCGACCGGCACGCACAGCTCGGCGCGATCATCGAGCGGGAGCGGGCTCGCGGCGGCGAGGTGCCGAGTGTGGGCAGGGCCGTCGACACGCTGCTCGGCCCGCTGTACTACCGCGCGATCTTCAGCGGGGAGCCCGCGTCCGGCGAGTGGGCGCGGGGCCTGGTGCGGACGCTGCTCGCGACGATCCGGTGCGAACTTCCCGTCGGTCGGAGCACACCCGGCTGACAGGGTGACCGGGGGTGTCCGGGGTCGGCCGCACAGCCCCCGCGCCCGCACCCCTGCCCGCACCCGCGTCAGGACACCCCCGGCGGCCGGCCTTGGCCACCGTCAGAGGTCGACCCTCGTCCCCCACCCGGCGGCCGAGGCGACGGCATGGACGACATGAGCGGCGGCCACGTCCAGAGCAGCGTGCCCGGTGGACTTGAACACGGTCAGTTCCTCCGCGCTCCGCCGTCCGGGACTGTCCCCGGAGAGCACGCGGCCCAGCAGGGTGACCGTCCGCCCCTCGGGCAGACCCTGCAACTCGTGCGCCCCGGCCGGGGGTTCGGCGGTGGCCGCGCCCGCCCACTCGGCGAAGAGGGCCGCGTCCCGCAGGGTCGCGGTGTCCAGTTCGGGACCGTGCGAACCGCCGACCGAGCTGATGTGGGTGCCGGGCGCGAGCCAGTCGCGGCGCACCACCGGCCGGGTGGCACCGGTGCAGCAGAAGACGACGCCCGCCGCGCGGACCGCCGCCTCGACACCCGTGGCCACCCGCCCCTCGGGATGGAGATCGGCGGTGAGCCGGGCCCGTCCGGGATCACGGCCCGCCACGACGACGGGCGCGGCGGGATCGAGCGCCGCGAGCAGGGCGACCTGGGCGCGGGCCTGGGCGCCGGTGCCGATCACGGTGGCCGGGCCGGCCGCTTCCGCGGCCGCCAGGGCGCGGGCGCTCAGCGTGGCGGCGGCCGCCGTCCGGATGCCGGTGAGGGACTCGGCGTCCATGAGGGCGAGCGGGCGGCCGTCGTCGGCGTCGAAGAGGGCCACCATCCCGCGGTGCGCGCTGCGGCCGGGGCGGTCGGGATCACCGAACACGGAGACGAGTTTGGCCGCGAGGCCGAGCCCCGGAACGTATCCGGGCATGGCGCCCAGCAGTCCGCTCGCGGTGCGCGCGGCGATCCTCGGCGGGGCCGACACCTCCTCCCGGCCGATGGCGACGAGCGCGGTGGCCACCGCCTCCATGACGCGAGCGGGGTCGAGGGCGGCTCGGGTCCGGGACCGGTCGAGGACGAGGACCCCGGTCATACCGGTACCTCCGCCGTCACGGTCGCGGACCCGGTGGAGGACAGCAGGCGCCCCAGCTCCTCGGTGGCCTCGCGCAGCCGTTGTTTCAGGAACAGCAGTCGTGCCGCGTCGATCTCCGCGTCGAGGCCCACCACGGTGAGGGCGCAGAGAGGGGCTCCCTGGTCCACGAGCACCGCACGGCTCAGTGAGGCGACGGGCTTCTCGTTGCGGCCGTGCTCGACGGCGAACCCGGACCGCCGGGTGCGTTCGATCTCGGCCATCAGTCCTTCGGGACCGTCGAGCGGGTGTCCCGCCTCCTCGGCCGGACGGAGATAGGGGCCGCGTGCCTCCGGTCCGAGCGCGGCGACCAGGGCCAGGGGGCCGGCGAACCGGTGGACGGGCAGCGCCTCGCCGAGCAGGCGCGTGATCATGCCGAGGCGCTCGGGGCGTACCACGTCGACGACCCGGGAGCGGTCCTCCTCGAGAACCTGGAGGTTGACCATCATCTCCGTGGCCTCGGACAGGCCGAGCAGCACCGGCCGGGCCAGGGCGGCGAGGGAGTGGCGCGCGGCGGCGGAGGACAGTTGCAGGACCGCCGTGCCGGGCAGATAGCGGTCGCCGGCGCGCAGCACCCAGCCGCGGCGGACGAGATCCAGCAGGATCCGGTAGGCGGTCGCCCGGTGCAGGTCCACGGCCTCGGCCAGGTCGGTGAGACGCGGCGGCCGGGGCGAGCGGGCCACGGCCTCGACCAGGTCCAGCGCCTTGTCCACCGCCGTGCGGGGGGCTTCGGGCATGGGGAGCACTCCTTGTGGCATCGGGTCCCGGCGTGGCATCGGATCTCCGCGGACCCCGGGTCCTTGCGGAAGCGGGTCAGGGCGGGGGTACAGTGCCGAATGTTTCCAGTGACGATACGACTGTTGCGCTGAGCGTAACAGTCCTGTTGAGAGGTGAAGATGGCGGACGAAAGCGCGGGCGCGCCGACCCCCTACGCCCCCGCGGCGCCGGGCACGGTCGCGGTCTACCGCGGCGCAACCCTGTTCGACGGCACCGGCGGCCCCCTCCGGCCCTCGACGACGATCGTCACCGACGGCCCGGTCATCCGCGCCGTCGGCGAGGACCGCGTGGTCGCCGCCGATCTGCCCGCCGACGCCGAGGTCTTCGATCTCGACGGGCGCTTCGTCGTGCCGGGGCTGATCGACTCCCACCAGCACCTCGCCACCCCGCCCGACCGGCCCGCCGCCGAGGCGGTGCTGCGCCGGCTCGCGTTCGGCGGCGTCACCGCCGTCCGCGACATGGCCGACGACCTGCGCCAGGTGGGCGACCTCGCCCGGGCCACCCTGGTCGGCGAGATCCCCGGCCCGGACATCCGGTACGCCGCGCTGATGGCGGGACCGGGGTTCTTCGACGATCCGCGCACCCACCAGGTCACCCGGGGCGGGACGCCGGGCGAGGTGCCGTGGATGCAGGCGATCACCGCCGACACTGACCTTCCGCTGGCCGTGGCGATGGCGCGCGGGACCCACGCCTCCGCCATCAAGATCTACGCGGACCTGGACCGCGACACCGTCGCCGCCGTCACGGCCGAGGCGCACCGCCAGGGCATCCACGTCTGGGCCCACGCCACGGTCTTCCCGGCGACACCGGGTGACCTCGTCGCGGCCGGCGCCGACAGCCTCTCGCACGTCACCCTGCTTCCGTTCGAGGCCGTCGAGGATCGGCTGATCAGCTACCGGGACAAGCCGGCCGTCGACCACGCCCGGTTCACCTCGGGGGACGAACCGCGGCTGACCGCGCTCTTCACGCGGATGAGGGAGCGCGGCACGGTCCTGGACGCGACCGCCGGAATGTGGCTGAGCGATCTCCTGGCCGGTGACACCCCCGAGTCCGCCGCCCGGGCGCGGGCCAACGTGGAGCTCGCGGCGGCCCTCACCGCCCAGGCCCACCGGGCGGGCGTGGCGATCTCGACCGGAACGGACTACGAGACCGACCCCGAAGCCCCCTTCCCTGCCCTCTACGAGGAACTCGACTTCCTGGTCCGCCGCTGCGGCATCCCGGCCGACCAGGTGCTCCACTCGGCGACGCTCGTGGGCGCGCGGAGCGCGGGCGCGGAGGACGTCATGGGCAGCGTCGAGGCGGGCAAGCTCGCCAACTTCGCGGTCCTGGACGAAAATCCCCTGCACGACGTGGGAAATCTGCGGAGCATCACACTCACCGTCAAGCGTGGACGCCGTTTCGAGCGCGCCGAGTTCGGGCGCACCGACCCCGAGGGACCCCGATGACCGACACCCCGATGATCATCAGCGCGCTCGGGCAGCTGGACAACCCCAACGCGCCCGCCTCGGTGGACGCCGCCGCCCAGCTGAACCCGTCCAGCGAGCAACTCACCATCGACGCACGCACTCTGGCCGACGCCCACGCCTCGGGGCTGACGGCGGTCAACATCACCCTCGGCTACACGATGGGTGATCTGCCTCCGTACGAGCACACCCTCCACGAGATCGCCGTGTGGGACGCGCTCGTCCGGGACCATTCCGCCGACCTCACCAAGGTCCTCACGGCCGCCGACATCCGCCGGGCCCGCGCCGAGGGCAGGATCGGCATCATCTACGGCTTCCAGAACGCCGTGGCCGTGGGCGACGACACCGGGCGGATCGCGACCTTCGCCGACCTCGGCGTGCGCGTCGTCCAACTCACCTACAACCAGGCCAATCACATCGGCGACGGCTCGATGGCACCGGAGAACCGGGGCCTGAGCGACTTCGGGCACCGGGTCGTCGACGCGCTGAACGAGCGGCACGTCATGGTCGACCTCTCCCACAGCGGGGAGCGCACCTGCCTGGACGCCGCCGCGTACTCACGACAGCCCGTCTCCGTCAACCACACCGGCTGCCGCGCGCTCGCCGATCTGCCCCGCAACAAGACCGACGAGGAACTGCGTCTGGTCGCCTCCCGCGGCGGGTTCGTGGGCATCTACTTCATGCCCTTCCTCTCGTTGTCCGGCCATGCCCGCGCCGAGGACGTCGTCGACCACATCGTGCACGCCGTGAACGTGTGCGGCGAGGACCACGTGGGCATCGGCACCGACGGAACGGTCACCTCCATCGACGACCTGGACACCTACCGTGCCCACCTCGCCGAGCACGTCGCCCTGCGCCGCGAGGCCGGCGTCGGCGCGGCCGGCGAGCGCGACGACACCCTGCCCTTCGTCATCGACCTGCGGGGCGTGAACCAGTTCCGGGAGCTGATCCGTCTGCTGGAGGCCCGGGGATACGGTTCGCGGCGCATCGAGAAGATTCTCGGCACGAACTTCCTCGACTACGCCGAGCGCGTCTGGACGCCGCCGGCCGCCTCGTCCAGCTCGCCCATTTAATCCCCTTCTTCCGCTCGTGAACAGGAGGTTCAGGGCCTCCGCCATGGTGGGGTGGGTGATCGTGCCCCTGGTCACCTGACACCCGCCCGCTCCGGGCACCGTGGGCGACCTGTTCAGCGGCGGCCACCGGGTGAGGCCCACCCCGCACGACGGACCACCGGCCGTCACAGGTCGCTCTGCACCACACCCCGAGTGGAGAACGTGACGGGTTCACCCGGCATGAAGTCCCCGGGCGGTATGCCGGGGTGATGACCGTCGGGTGGCGAGGGCTGTTCGGCGCGTGGACCGAGCGCCAGCCGGGAGACTATGCGGTACCGGTCGCCCCGGTAGATCGAGTGCACGTACTCCACCGGCCGGCCGCGGGTGTCCGAGGTGAGACGCTCGAAGAGGAGCGCCGGTGACAGCTCCGGAACGTCCAGCAGGTCCGCCTCACCGCGGGTCACCACCGTGGGCTCGATCGCCTGCACCGCCTCGCTGACCTCGACTCCGTGGCGTTCCTTCAGGTGCTGGTACAGGTCCCCGTTCTCCAGCTCGTGCTGGGTGAGGTCCGGCGCCAGGTCCGCCGGGACGTGGAGGTACTCGATGGCCATGGGCGACCCGTCGACGAGCCTCAGACGTGCCACGTAGCGGATCTCCGCCGCGGGCGAGACGCGCAGCTTGCGGCCCACCCGCGCACCGGCCCGCTGCGTGCTGAATTCGAGGAGCCGGCTGGTCCAGGTGCCCGAGGCCGGAGGAAGGCTGAAGGTCCTCCGGTCCGGTACCAGTTCCTGAGTGATCTTCTCCCCCGCCACGAACATGCCGCGGCCGTGTTCGCGCACGAGCAGCCCCGCGACGACGAGTTGGTCCACCGCGGCCCGCAACGTGGGCCTGGACACGCCGAGTTCGGCGCACAGCGCGCGCTCGGAGGGAATCGCGTCGCCCGGGCGACGCTCCTCTATCAGTTCGAGGACGGCGTCGCGCACCTTCTCGCGCTTGAGCAGCGCGCGGGAGGCGGCCGGGTCGATCTCCATGCGGGACTCTCGATCGTCGTGGGGACGGGTAACTGGTATGGCCCTGACCATAACTGGTCCGCTGGTAAGTGGTCCCGCGTCACTCCGCGGAGGCCGAAGGAGCCGATTGCTCGCACACCGCATCACCAAGTCTCTTACAGGATAGGGGGGTTGACGCGCGCATTGGTCTATGCCACCTTCAACCGACGCCAACTGGTAAACCCGGATGGTCAACTGGTCAAGCACGGTGTGCCGTCCGCCGTCGGGTCCCCCGGAGGCGAGTCGCCGAGTACCACCCGCTCCCCCCTGTCCGGCACCACATCGCTGAGCGCCGGACGCACCGCACGCTCCTCGCCCCGGCGACCCTGACGGCCGTCCTCCCCTGGCCCTCCCGCGCGCAGCGGGAGTCCCCCCGAAAGGAACCCCCGGATGAGAACCCGTCCCCCCGCCGGCCGCCGCCGTGTGGCCCTGGCACTGTCAGCTCTGCTGGGCAGCACGGCCCTGGCCGCCCTTCCCATGACCGCGACCGCGTCCGCCGCGGCCGACGGCGTCGCCGTCCAGTACCGCACCAGTGCGAGCGGTGCCACCGCCGATCAGAGCGAGCCCTGGTTCAAGGTACGCAACACCGGTGCTTCCACTGTCCAGTTGAGCCAGGTGAAGATCCGCTACTACTTCAAGGCGGATTCGGCGAGCGCCTCGTACCGCTTCGCCTGTTCCTGGGCGGTCAAGGGGTGTGCCAACATCACGGGCACGTTCGGGGTACTGGGGCATCCCACCGCCACCGCGGACCGCTATCTGGAGATCGGCTTCACCTCGGGGGCCGGATCACTGGCCCCCGGCGCCGACACCAGCGACATGCAACTCCGCTTCTACCAGTCCAACTGGCAGACCCTGAACCAGGCGGACGACTACTCCTTCAACCCCTCCCAGACCTCCTACGCGGACTGGAGCAAGGTCACCGCCCAGCTCGCCGGCACCACCGTGTGGGGCACGGCGCCCGCGGGCAACGACCCGACCGACCCCACGGACCCCACCGATCCGACCGACCCGCCCGGTGGAGGCCAGAGTCTGTTCGACGACTTCACCTACGCGTCGTCCACCGACCCCGGCCTCGCCACCCACGGCTGGAACGTCCGCTCCAACTCCGGTGGCCCCGGGGTTCCCGGCGCCACCTGGGACCCGTCCAAGGTCACCTTCCCCACGGTGTCCGGCAACACGGTGATGAACCTGGAGACCTCCACGGCGGGCACCGCGGAGTCCACGAGGCAGACCGAAGTCGTCTCCAGGAGCACGAAGTTCAAGAACGGCACGTACGCGGCCCGGGTGAAGTTCTCCGACACCCCCAAGTCCGGGCCCGACGGCGATCACCTCGTGCAGACCTTCTTCACCATCAACGACCTCAAGGCCCCGATGGCCGACGACTACTCCGAGTACGACTTCGAGTACCTGCCCAACGGCGGCTGGGGCGAGAGCGGCAACATCCTCTACACCACGTCCTGGGAGACGTACAACCCGGACCCCTGGCAGGCCGTCAACCAGCACACCGAGGGCCGCCAGAGTTACAGCGGATGGCACGACCTGGTGCTCACCATCGACAACAGCAGCATCAAGTACTACATCGACGGGCAGCTCTTCGGCACCCACGACGCCCAGTACCTGCCCGAGCGTCCGATGTCGATCAACTTCAACCAGTGGCTGATCGACCTCGCGGGACAGACCTCGACCACGGCCCGCGCCTACGACGAGCAGGTCGACTACGTACTGCATGTCAAGGACCAGGTCCTCAGCCCGGCCCAGGTGGCCACGAAGGTGGCCGCGTACCGCACCGCCGGGACGAAATTCGTGGACGAGGTCCCGGCCTCCTGACAGAACGCGCCCCGACGCCGGCCTCCCCGACCCGACAATGCGCCACATCGTCACCGAGGGGAGGCCGGCGTCGCGCGTGCGGCCTCGGGACACCTCCGGCGCGGCGACGGGGGTCGGGGCCCGGGTACGCACAGTTCGAGCCATCCTCGCCGCCGCTCCGCCACGGGACCTCACCTCGCGGTCCAAGAATCCTTTCTTCCGCCCCCGGCCCAGGTCAGGGGGCGTAGCGATCCCGGAAGGCCGTCGGCACGGTACGCGCCCGGGCTGGCCGGATCGCGGTCCCTTCCCCCACTGATTGTCAGTGGCGTGCACGAGGGTGCCCTCCGCGGTCCACACCCCCGCCGTGCCGAAGGAGACCGATGCAGCCGACGCCGCGCGCAATCCACCGTTCGGGCCACAGGGGCACCGTCGTCCCCTTGACGAGTGAATCGAACGGGCCGGCACCGGGCGATCGGGCCGACCGCACTTGGCCCGGCGGCCAGGATGCGAACTTTCGTCCGATCGTTCGCTCCGTGCACCCCGTATCGGTCCTGTGATCAGGGCAGTTGTCCGGATTGCAGCAACCGCTTCCGCTACCGAGGAGAATCCCGTGAATCCCGTACTCGTACTCGCCGCCCTCCGGTCCGCGTTCGAAAATCCTCCTGCCCGGACCGTCTCGCCGGCCGCGCTGCGGCGCCCGGTCGACGTGCGCCGCGCTCTGTTCGTCTCCGCGTCACGACCGTCGTCGAGGTGGGGTGCGTGACCGACTCGACCATGCCCGCGCCGGCCCTGCTCACCTGGGCCGGCCGAGAACTCGGTGTCCGCGTCACCGTCATGGCGGACGCCCCGCACCCGCGCCGGACCTCCCGCGACAACTCCCCCGGAAACCCCCGTGTCTGGGTCCTCCGCCGCCCCGACGGTGCCCGGTTCCACCTGAAGGTCTCGTCCCGGCCCCTCGCGTACGAAAGGGAGACCCTCGCCCTGCGCCACGCGGTCCCGGCCCTCGGAGCCGGCCGCGCGCCGCAGCTGCGCGCCTCGAACGCCGAGCACCTGGCCCTGTTGCTGACCACCGTCCCGGGCCGTCCGCTCCGGCAGCTGACCGTGTCCCCCGCCAAGGAGGCCCGGGCGCACCGCCAAGGCGGAGTCCTGCTGGCCCGGCTGCACGCGGCCGGTGACCTGTCCGGGCCCCGGCGCTCGGAGGCCGAGCAGGCCCTGCGGGCCGTGGCGGACGACGCCGGCCTGCTGCTGCGGCGGGCCGGCGACCGGATCACCTCCGCGGAGCACGGGTACGTGCGCGATCTGACCGACCGGCTGCGTCTCCTTCCACCCCTGCCGCTCGCGTTCATCCACGGTGCCGCCGGCCCCCGCAACCTTGTGTGGTCCCGGTCGACGGAGCAGGCAGGCTGGACCGGGTTCGAGCGAGCCCGGTTCGCCCCGGCGGTGCAGGACTTCGTACCGATGAGCTGCGGGATCTGGGCGGACCGGCCCGACCTGCGGGCCGCGTGCTTCCAGGGATACGGCCGCGTCCTCGTTCCCGAGGAGCGGCACGCCCTGAAGGCTCTGGCCGCTCTCGACGCGTTGAACTGTCTGGTCCGGGGCCCCGCGCTCGACGATCACGAGGTCACCGCGCGGGGACGGCGCACCCTGGACCGGCTCATGGCGGGGGTGTTCGCATGACGACACCCCGTGGCGACAAGGCCGCACCGCCGGTCGCGGAGACGGCGAACGGCCCCGACAGGACGAGCTCCGTCCCCGCGGCACGGGCCGGGACTCCGCGGCCGCCCGCACCGCCCGAACTCGACTACAACGGCCGCAAACACCGGCGTGCCATGGACGACGCGACACTGTGGGACATGGCCCGCCGTATCCCCAGGGCGCTCGCGCAGACGGCCCGGCTGGCCTGGTCCGTCGACCGGCGCATGGCGGCCACGATCGTCGTGTGCCAGCTGCTGTCCGGAGTGGCGACGGCCGTGATGCTCGGCGCCGTCGCCCGGGCCCTGCCGCGGCTGACCGCCTCCGACCCACGGGACGGGCTGGCGCGCGCGTGGCCCGCCCTGGTCGTCGCGATCGTGGCGATGGCCGGCGGCGCGGCCCTGTGGATCCTCGCCGACTGGGCGACCCGGCGGCTCAACCCGAAGATCGCCTCGGCCGCCGATCTCACCCTGGTGGACCTCCATATGCGCGCCGAACTCCGCGCCTACGACACCGAGGGTTTCAGCGACCGCAGCCAGGCGGCGGAGATCGGATCGCTGCGGGCCGTCGACCTCGCCGACGACGCGAAGACCCTCACCAACGGATTTGTCCAGCTGGTCTCCGCGGCGACCGTCCTCACCTCCCTGCACCCGCTGCTCCTGGGCGTGCTCCTGCTCTCCGTGATCCCGCGCGGGACGGGCGGGGTGATCGCGGCGCGTATCGACTACCGCGTCCACGACCGCACGCTCTCCGCCCGCAACGTACGCGGCATGATGCGCTGGTGGCTGACCACCGCGGATCTCGCCGACGAGCTGCGCGCCAACACGATGCGCCCGTACCTGCAGTTCTGGTATCGGACGATGTGCGACCGGGTCGAGGGCCGTGAACTCGAGGGTGCTCGCCCGTACCTGTTCGTGACCCTGCTGGCCGCGTCACTGGCCGGGGTGTTCACCCTCGGCATGTGGGCCTCGCTCGCCGCCCTGGTGCTGGCCGGCGCCATGTCGGCGGCGGTCGCGGGCACGGCGGTCGTGGCCTCGCAGACCGCGGGGCGCGCGCTCAACTCGATCGTGCGGTACGGCGCGGTGATGTTCCACCACGGCCTCTACCTGAACGACTATTACACCTTCGTCGACGAGGTCGGTGCCATGGTCACCGCCCGTGGCACGACACAGGTCGAGGCGCCTGGGCGGATCCGGTTCGAAGGCGCCGGCTACACCTATCCCTCCAAGGACGCACCGGCCCTGCACCCGGTCGATCTCACCCTCAACCGCGGCGAGGTCGTCGCCCTGGTCGGCGAGAACGGCGCCGGCAAGTCCACCCTGATCAGGCTGCTCACCGGACTGACCACGGCCGGCCAGGGCGCCGTCCTGTGGGACGACACCGACCTGGCCACCGCGGACGCGGAATCGGTCTGGCGCCACGTCGGTCTCGTCCCGCAGCGGACCGGGCGCTGGCCCCTCGCCGCCCGGGAGAACATCACCCTCGGCCAGCCGCACGAGGACGGTGACGACCGGATCTGGGCGGTCGCGAACCGGGTCGGCATGGACGACACCCTTCGTGGTCTGCCGGGGCGGCTCGACACCCTGCTGGCCCGGTCCGTGTGGGGCGGCCACGAGCTGTCCGGCGGCCAGTGGCAGCGCCTGGCCTGTGCGCGGGCGATGTACCGGGAGCCGGCCGTCCTCGTCCTGGACGAGCCGACCAGCGAGATGGACGCGCGGGGCGAGCACACGATCTTCCGCGAGCTGCGCGAGATGGCTCCGGACCGCATCACGGTCGTCGTCACGCACCGGCTCGACAACGTGCGGATGGCCGACCGGGTCATCGTGCTCGACCAGGGCCGCATCCGTGAGCAGGGCCGCTTCGACGATCTCGTCGCCACCGAGGGCAGTCTCCTCGGCGAACTGCACGCCCTCGCCCAGGACCGCTGACCCTGGGCCGAGTGGGACACCACGGGGCCGTGCCCTTCCCGGGCACGGCCCCCCTCGCCAACCCGCCGGCCGAGCGCGTCAGGCCCGTTCCCGCGTTGCCTCCGTCTCCCGTTCCCTCCCTCTCCCGCTCCCCTGCTCACGCGGTCACGCGGTCACGCGGCGTCGCGTCCACTCAGTACCGTCTCGCGGAACTCGGCCACCACGGGCCGCAGATCGACCCGGTGCCAGGCCGCCCACAGCCGAACAGACCCCCCGTACCAGGGCAGTTCACGGATCGCGACGCCGTCGGACGTGCCGCGCACCATGCTCTTCTGGATGAGTGCGAGACCGAGGCCGGAGGCGACCAGCCCCAGCGCGGTGAGCGGGTCGGCCGCGTCGAGGCGGATGTCGGGCGTGAAGCCGGAGGCCACGCACGACGCGACGAACGTGTCGCGCCCGGCCGGGTCCGGGGCGTGGCCCACGGCGATCCACGGCTGTCCGTCGAGGGCGTCCGGCGTCAACTCCGGCCGTTCCGTGAGGGGATGTCCGGCGGGCAGCACGAGCAACAGCGGATCCCGCACCAGCGGCGCCGAGTTCAGGTCCGGGTCGTCCTCGGGCGGCGGGGTGCGCACCAGCGCGATGTCCAGGCTGCGCTGACGCAGCCCCTCGAACTGCTCGGCCGACTCCTGGTCGTACAGCGCGACGTGAATGCCCGGGCGCCGGTCACGCAGGGTGCGCAGGGCGGAGGGCAGGATGCCGGTGTGCATCGCGTCGGCCACGTAGCCGATGCACAGGCCGCCCTCCTCCCCGCGGCCGAGCCGTCGGCCGAGGTTCTCCAGCCGGTCGGCGTGGCGCAGCAGGGCCCGCGCCTCGGTCAGGAAGACCCGGCCGTCGGAGGTCAGCCGGATGCGCTGCTGGCTGCGTTCGAAGAGGGTGAGCCCCAGGTTCTTCTCCAGCTGGGCGATCTGCCGGCTGAGGGGTGACTGGGAGATGTGCAGCTGTTCGGCGGCGCGACCGACGTGTTCGGCCTCGGCGACGGCGACGAAATAGCGGAGTTGTCGCAGGTCAAGCATGTAGGACCTCAAAGGACTCAACTATGTCCAAGCAAGTCTTGGACAGTCTTATATAGAGATCCTAACCTCGAACACGTAAGGCCGACGGATCGCCCTCTTCGGGACGAATCCGTCCTTTTCCCCTTCCTGAGGATCTTCCATGAGCATCAAGTCCCTCCTGCCCGGCTCCCTCGGCTTCGGCACCGCGCCGCTCGGCAACATGTTCCGCGCCATCCCGGACGAGGAGGCGGCGGCCACCGTCGAGGCCGCCTGGGACCAGGGCATCCGCTACTTCGACACCGCCCCGTTCTACGGCGCCGGCCTCTCCGAGATCCGGCTCGGCGAGGTGCTGGCCGGCCACCCTCGCGACGAGTTCGTGCTGAGCACCAAGGTCGGCCGCGTCATCCTGGACGAGGTCGAGGACCCGTCCGCCCGTGACCTCGGCGAGAAGGGCGGCCTCTTCGAACACGGCCGTCCGAACAAGATGGTCAACGACTACTCGGCCGACGCCACCCTCCGCTCCATCGACGACAGCCTGCGGCGCCTGCGGACCGACCGTCTCGACATCGTGTGGGTGCACGACGTCGCGCAGGACTTCTACGGAGACGAGTGGCTGGCCGCCTACGAGAGCGCGCGCACCGGCGCCTTCCGCGTCCTTCAGAGGCTCCGCGACGAAGGCGTCATCAAGGCGTGGGGGCTGGGCGTCAACCGGGTGGAACCCCTGGAGCTCACCCTCGACCTGGACGAACCGAAGCCCGACGCCTTCCTCCTCGCGGGCCGTTACACCCTCCTCGACCACGAGCGGGCTCTGCAGCGCCTGCTGCCGGCCGCCGTGGCCCAGGACGTCGACATCGTGGTCGGCGGTCCGTACAGCTCGGGAATCCTCGCCGGAGGGACGCACTTCGAGTACCAGAAGGCGCCGGACCACATCGTCGACAAGGTGGAGCGCATCAAGGCGCTGGCCGGGCGGCACGGGGTGGGCGTGAAGTCCGCGGCGCTGCAGTTCTCCCTCGCCCATCCGGCGACGACGGCCGCGATCCCCGGCGCCACCAAGCCCGGCCGTATCGCGGAGGACGTCGCCGCGCTCACCGAGAGGATCCCCGCCGCGTTCTGGGCGGATCTGCGCGCGGAGCGGCTGGTGGCCGAGGACGCTCCGGTGCCCGCCGCGGCCTGACGCCCACCCCTCGGCCGCCGGCCGTCCTCATCACCCCCGGCGGGCCTTCCGCACATCAGCCGACATCGTCACCCCCAGCTCAACGGAGACCCCGTGGCCACGACCACCGCATCCCTCGACGTCCCCGCCTCACCCGACCGCGTCTGGCAGCTCATCGGCGGCTTCGGCTCGCTGCCCGACTGGCTTCCGTACATCCCGGCCGGCGAACTCGGTGAGGGCGGACGCGTCCGGAGTCTCACGAACGAGGAAGGAGGCGTGATCGTCGAACGCCTCGAAGCCTTCGACCACCAGGCCCGGACCTACAGTTACTCCATCCTCCAGGCCCCCTTCCCCGTCACCGGTTACCTCTCCACCCTCACGGTGCACGAGACCTCCCGGCAGGACACGGCCCGGGTGGAGTGGTCCGGCAGCTTCACACCGGACGGCATCGGCGACGACGAGGCCGTCGCCCTGTTCCACGGCATCTACACGGACGGTCTGGCCGCGCTGCACCGGACCCTGGTGTCCGCCGCGAGCTGACCCGGGGGCGAGGTCCGTCCGTACCGGCCCCACCGGCCCCACCGGCCCCGGCGCAGGCCGCAGGCCGCAGGCCGCAGGCCGCAGGCCGCAGGCCATTTACAGGATGCGCGCCGCCCGGTGAGGACGTGTCCGGGAAGCCCGCCGTGTTGGAGGTGCGCGGTTCCCTGCGCGCACGGAAGGCCTCCCGGCCACACGGTCCTCCTGCCCAGCCGCGCGTCACCCGCGCACCGGCGGCGACATCTTCACGCAAGAGGCACACGAACGCGGGGGGGGGGGGGGGCGGGGGGGGGCGGGGGGGGCGCCCCCCCCCCCCCCCCGCGGGGCGGGGGGGGGCACCCACAGGGAGCGCGCGCCCCCCGCCCGCGGGCGGGCCCGGGGGTGGGGGGGCGGCGCCCCGCGCCCCCCGCACCACCACCAGGTGGGAGCCGGGGATCTCTACCAGCGGTACCAGCGGCCACGACTGCCGCCTGTTCCGGCGGAGCGCATCACGAAACCGAGCAGCCATACGGCGAGCACGATCACGGCGACAATCCACAGGGCCTTCAAGGCGAAGCCGGCACCGAAGAGGACCAGAGCGAGCAGAAGAACGAGAAGCAGGGGAACCATGGTTATCAACCTCCGCAGCACCGAGTGCCCTGCCGGTACCCGCCCATGCGCCCGAATTTTATTTGTTTCTTATCCCTCGGACCGGCAATAAGGGGCGGTTCCCGACCGCGGGCGGCGTCCGCTTCCCGACCGCGACCGGCGTCCGCTTCCCGGAAGCCGGCCGCGACGACCCGGGCGCCACGGCGTGGCCGGGTGTCACGGCAGGCACCCGGCGTGACGAACCGCCGGCCGATTCTCCGCCCGGGAGGTCTGCGCGGCGGCTCCCGGGGCAGACGGCGTTGGTCGGGGGAGTCGCCTCCGGCCGAACGCCGCCGAAAGGCGCCGATCCGTGGGAGCCCCGATGCCGACCGCCGTGCCGGAAAGACCTGCCGGACTGCCTCGTACCTCATCGGAGAGGGCCGGCTCCGGCAGGTCGGCGGCCATGCCCCGGGGCGTCGGGCGGACCGCTGCACGGATCGCCGCGCTGACGGTGTGTCAGGCCGCGCTGATGGTGGGACTCGGACTCCTGATCACCGGCCCCGCGCATGGTCTGTGGCCGCTGACGGTCGAGGACCGTGTCGACGAGGCCTTCGAACGGGGCCGCACCGGCACACTCACCGGCCTGTCCTTCATCGGCTCGGAGGCCGGCAACACCCTGACGGTCGTCACGCTCACCCTGGCGGCCTGTCTGGTGCTGGTTCTGCTGCCCCGGCTGCCGATGTGGCGGCAGGCGGTCTTCCTCGCCGTCGCGGTCTCCCTCCAGTCGCTGGTCTTCCTGGCCATCACCTTGTCGGTGGACCGCAACCGTCCGGACGTGGACCGTCTGGACGCGTCCCCGCCCACCTCCAGTTACACGTCCGGTCACACCGGCGCCGCCACCGCCCTGTACGCGGGCCTCGCCGTGGTGGTGCTGTCCCGCGGCCGCGGTCCCTGGCGCAGAGTCGTGGGCGTGCTGCTGCTCCTCATACCGTTGCTGGTGGGCGTCGCCCGCCTCTACCGCGGCATGCACCACCCCACGGACGTCGTGGGCGGACTCGTCAACGGCGGCCTGTCCCTGCTGATCGTCGGACGCGCCCTGCTGGCGGACAGGTCCGTGACCGCGCCGCCCCCGGCCGGCTCGCTGCCCGCCGCCGACGGCGCCCGCGCCGAGCGGCACCACGGCACCACGGCCGTGATCCTCAACCCCACCGTGACCGACGAAGCGACCCGGGTCTCCCTGCGACGGGTCCTGGACCACAACGGCCACCGCGCGCCGGTGTTCATCGAGACCACGCGCGACGACCCGGGCGGCGGGCAGACGGCCCGCGCGATCCGTGACGGTGCGACGCTGGTCGTGGTCTGCGGCGGGGACGGAACCGTCCGGGCGGTCGCCGACGCCCTGGCCGGCAGCGGGGTCCCGCTCGCCGTCGTACCGTGCGGCACCGGCAATCTGCTGGCCCGCAACCTCGGCCTGCCGCTCTCCCCCGCCGAGGCGCTGGAGGCCGCGCTGCGCGGTACGTCGCGTCCTCTGGACCTCGGGCACATCGAGGGCGACGACCTCCCCGGCACCCACTTCGCCGCGATGTCCGGGGCCGGACTGGACGCCGCGATGATCGAGCACACGGACGAACGCGCCAAGTCGGCGATGGGGTGGCCCGCGTACCTCCTGGCGGGCATCAGCACCCTGCGCACCCCCCGCATGGGTCTGACGATCCGGCTCGACGACGCGCCCGCCCTCCGCCGTACCGCCCGCATGGTCCTCGTCGCCAATGTCGGCACCGTCCAGGGCGGGTTGACGCTCCTGCCGTCCGCCCGTCCCGACGACGGGCTCCTCGACCTCCTGGTCCTCGACCCGCGGGGACCAGGCGGCTGGATGCGCGCGGTGGGCACGCTGCTGCGCGGCCGGTCCCGGACGCCCCGGCCCGCCACCGTGGACACCCTCGCCACCCAGGACGGCGACCGGAAGGGCGTACCGGTGGAGTTCTTCACCTTCCGGCGCGCCGAACTCGTCTTCGACGCCCCGCAGTCCCGCGAACTCGACGGAGACCCGGTCGGCCCGGGACGCCGCCTCACCGCCGAGGTGAGGCCCGGCGCCCTGACCGTGCTGCTGCCGTCCGGGGAGAAGTGAATGGGTACCGCGACCAGGGTCCCCGAGACCCGTGACATGACCGGCGAGGAACTGTCCGCGGACGAGGCGCTGGCGTCGCTGCGCCGCTACGGCCGCTGGCCGCTGCTGCGCGACTCGTTCATCCGGTTCCGCTACGCCGACGGCTTCAGCCACTCCCGGGCCCTGGCCCTGCAGACGGTGCTGGCCGTGATCCCGCTCGCCATCGCGTTCGTCGGACTCTCCACGGCCCTGCACTCGGAGGACATCGGCAGATTCGCCGAGCTGACGATCCACCGGATCGCCGCGGGCCCGAGCGCCGACGTGGTCGACGACGCGCTGCGGCGCAGCCGGCACACGGCGGGCGACGGCGCGCAGCTCGCCCTCTGGTTCGGCCTGCTCTTCTCCCTGGTCAACGTCACGACGGCGATGTGCCAGATCGAGCGCGGCGCCAACCGGATCTACGGGAACGAACGGGACCGCCCGTTCCACCGCAAGTACCTGCGAGGCCTGGTGATGTCGCTCAGCGCCGGGATCCCGCTGGGGCTGGGGTTCGTCGTCATGGTGGCCGGCGGCGACCTGGCCTCCGCGGCGGTGACGGTGTACGGACTCGACGGCGCGGCCAGGACCGCCTGGGAGATCATGCGGTGGCCGGTCGGTTTCCTGCTCGCACTCATCTCCGCCAGCGCGATCTTCCGCCGCTCGCCCCGCAGGCAGCAGCCCGGATACACCTGGCTGGCCTTCGGCGCGGCCGTCTACCTCGTGCTGTGGACGCTGCTGACCTGGCTGCTGAGCCTGTACCTCGGAGTGAGCGGGTCCTTCGACACGATCTACGGCCCGCTCAGCGCCTTCATGTCGCTGTTGCTCTGGGCCTATCTGACCTCCATCGCCCTGTTCCTCGGACTGGCGTTCGCCGCGCAGCTGGAGGCCTCCCGGGCCCTGCGGCCCGGTCCGATCCACCCCGACCCTGGAGTGTGAATGCCTGTGCGCAAGGTTGCCCTGCGCCTTCGTGACCAGCGGCGCCGGGCGGCAGACCGCAGGTTCGGTGTGCGGCTGCTCGGGTCGGCCGCCGTCGCGGCGGTCGCCGCCGTGCCCTTCGGGCTCCTGCTCGTACTCCTGGAGGGCCACTGGCAGCCCCTCCGCCGGCTGGACGCGGGCACCGCGCGGCGGCTGCACGAGACCGCGCTGGAACACCCCGCCTGGACGAGCACGCTGCGCTTCCTCTCCGACCGGGTGTGGGATCCCGTCACCCTGCGTACGGCCGTCGCGCTGCTCACCGTCTGGCTGGTGTACCGCAGGGCGTGGCGGCTGGCGGCGTGGTCCGCGGTGACGGCCGTGGCCGGCGGCCTGATCGGACTGCTCGTCAAGACGGTGGTCGAGCGGGCCAGGCCGTCCCTGGAGGATCCGGTCGCGCACGCCCCGGGATTCTCGTTCCCGTCGGGGCACGCGATGACGGCCACCACCTCGTTCGCGGTGCTGCTGCTCGTCCTGCTCCCCCTGGTCCCGCGCGCCTGGCGGCCGCTGGGCTGGTGCCTCGCCGTCGTCTCGGTGCTCGGTGTCGGCTTCACCCGCGTCGCGCTCGGCGTGCACTGGTTCAGTGACGTGGTGGGCGGCTGGCTGCTGGGGCTCGCGGTCGTCGCCCTGACGGCCTGGGCCTTCGAGGCGTGGCGCGTCGACTCCGGGCGCGGGCACACCGTGCTGACCGGTGGTCTGGAGCCGGAACTCACCGGCGCCCACCCGGAACCGGGGCCGGCCGGCCGGGAGGTGTCCCACTGAGACGGGGTGGGTGCCGGGG
>NZ_JBHWEL010000065.1:24343-33493 GCF_042734135.1 Streptomyces sp. NPDC059668
GGCCCCCCGGGGGTCGGGCGGCGGGCGGGGCGGGGGGGGACCTTCACGTTGGGGGTGGGGGGGGGGGGCCGCCGCCCCGCCCCCCACCCCGCGGTCAGGAGGGACGGTCCACGGTCACGGTCACCGTGTGCCGGGGTGCAGGTAGGCGCGGTCCACCGTCTGCCGGACGGTGTTCCCGGCCGCGTCCTTCGCGGTGACCCGCAACGTCACGTACGCGTCGCCCTTCACGCGGGCCGGCCGCTCCACGGTGGCGCTGAAGCCGGTGCCCTTGCGGGCCGTCGACGCGGTGGCCCAGGTCCGCCCGCCGTCGTACGACGTCTCGACCTTGAGCGTCACCCCGCTCGGTGCCTTCATGCCGTCCTGCATCCGGACGGTCAGACCCAGGCGGTGCGTGCGTCCCCGGCCCACCGCGTTCCGCGCGTCCACGGGGACGGTGTAGTCCACCTGGAGCAGCGGCAGCAGGGCCGCCGTGGCCGCGGTGCCCGAGCGGAACGTCCACGAGGTGCGGGTGCCGGTGGCGAAGTCCCAGTCGTCGGAGACGCGGGCGGTGGTCAGGTCCAGCCGGTACGCGGCGTCGCCCCCGGGCACCTCGATGTCGCCCCACGCGCCGTTGTCGGACGCGGCGACCTGCTTCCCGTTCCGGTACAGCACCGCCGTGGCCGTGTCGGGCAGGTCGGCCGCCGCGGCGGCCGGGGAACCGGCGCGGATGCCACTGCCGACACCCCCGCTGGGGACCTCACCGAACGCCCAGTGGCCCGTGCCGGAGTCCGTGAACTCCGGGACGAACACCGACAGGGTGTCGCCGTTGCGCACCGACTGCCAGGCCGCGCCCCGCGGGATCGACGGGCGGACCACCGCTCCGAACCACCGCTCCGTGACGTTCTGGCCGGGCCGGTAGGTACGCGGCACATCGCTCATGCCGGCCATCAGCGGCATGTCGGGGTCGCCGACGACGTTGTGACGGACGGTCTGACGCCACAGGGTGTCGCCGCCGGTCACGTACTCGACGCGCTCCTGGCCGGTCGGGACGTAGCGGGTGTACTGGTTCCAGGCGGTGTCCTGGTACGGCCGCCACCCGAAGCGCTGCTCGCCCGCCCAGGACGTGGCACCCGTGCGGGTGTAGGTGCTCCGGACCACGGCGCTCTCGCGCTCGGAGACGGTGTACACCAGCGGCTTGGGGACGAAGCCCTTGGACACCTGCATGACGTCGTAGAGGTACGGGCTGCGGACCGTGCCGGTGAACTCCACCGTGGTGGACCTCGCCTTGGCGCGCTTGAGCAGCGCGGTGCCCTCCGCCGCGCCGGCGCGCATGGTGGGCAGCGCCATCCGGTCCCCCGTCGGGCTCCACCGTGTCCAGGGGTAGAAGCCGTCCTCCATCACCAGTACGAGTGCCTTGGCCCCGGCGTCCGCCGCCGCCCGCGCGAGCGCCCGGTCGTCGGTGAAGTGCCAGCGGACGACGGCCAGTTTGCCGCGTACATGGGCGGCGCGGAGCTCGGCGGCCGTGCCGTCGCCGGCGTCCACCGCGGTCAGCCGTGCTCCCTTGTCGCCGAAGGCCGGGGAGGCGTCCACGTAGTACGGGGTGAAGGCGAGCGGCGTGCCGGGGACCTTGGCCCGCAGTTGGGGGGCCACCATCTGCCAGCGCGAGGCGAACTCGAAGTCTCCGTCGGTGACGCGGGCGGTGGGGCTGACGTAGATGCGCTGGGCGACGTCGAAGTACATCACGCCCTGGATGAGGCCGTTGCCGTCGATCTTCCGGTACGTCTGGTAGCTGAGCACTCCGCGCTGTTCGGCGGGGCGGGGCGTGCGGATCTGTACCTGAACGGTGTCGGCGGCATCGAGTGTCACCGACATGTCCTTGGTGACCTTCACCTCCGGGTTGACGACCTCGCGCAGTTCCTCACCGTCGGCCGCCTTGTCGATCGTGTTGAAGCTGACCTGGTAGGTGCCCTCCTCCACTTCGGCGACGGCCGGTTCCAGGCTGGTGTAGTTCACGAAGCCGTCGGCGCCCCAGATCGTCGGGGCGGCGCCCTCCATGACCTTGCCGTCGCGGTCGCGGGCGATCACGGTGAGCTTGTGCAGCGCGCCGTGCGCGTTCAGGGCCAGGGTGGTGTGGGTGAGCACGGTGCCGTCGGAGGAGGTCGCGGTGACGTAGCCGTAGTACTGGCCCCGGGTGGCCTTCGTGCCGTCGAGGCTCAGCGGCACGTCGGCCGTGGCGCCCGGCGCGAGCTGCACCTTGCCGCTGCCGACGCCGACCACGCCGTCCGGCAGCACGCGCCCCGTGTTGGTGGCGAGGGAGGCCGCCAGGGAGAGCGTGACCGCGTGGTCACCCGTGTTGGTGTAGCGGACGGTGGCCGCCTGCTGCTGCTTCTTGCCGGCACCGACCTGGACCGGCGGGAGGGTGACGGACCCGGTGGCCGTGACCGGGCCCATGGCGGTGGCCAGGTCGATGCGGCCGCCGCCCTGCTCGGTCACCTTGGTCCCGGGCACCTCGTGGGCGGTGCTGATCAGGGCGTCCTTGAGCTGCTGCGCTCCCCAGCCGGGGTGTTGCTGGGCCAACAGCGCGACGGCTCCTGCGACATGCGGGGTGGCCATCGAAGTGCCGGACGCGGAGGTGTAGTTGGCGTCGACCGGGGTGCCCATGGTGGTGCCGGCGGCCCGGGCGGCGACGATGCCGACGCCGGGGGCGGTCACGTCGGGCTTGACGGCCGCGTCGATCAGGCGCGGACCGCGGCTGGAGAAGGAGGCGAGGGAATCGTCACGGTCGACGGCACCGACGGTCAGCGCGGCGTCGGCCGCGCCCGGCGAGCTGACGGTGGACATGCTGGGGCCCTCGTTGCCCGCGGCGACGACGAAGAGCGTGTCGGTCGACGCGGTCAGGGCGTTGACGGCCTCGCTCATGGAGTCGGTGCCGTCGGTGGGGGTGCCCGAACCGAGGCTCATGTTGACGACCTTGGCGTGCTGGGCGGCGGCCCACTCCATGCCGTCGATGACGGAGGACTCACTGCCGTAGCCGTCGTCGCCCAGCACCTTGCCGATGAGGAGGTCGGCGCGGGGCGCGACCCCGCGCCGGGTCCCGCCGGACGCGGCGCCCGTACCTCCGACGATCGAGGCGACATGCGTGCCGTGGCCGAAGCCGTCGTTCGTGCTCGTGCTGCCGGAGAAGTCCTTGGCCTCCGCGATGCGTCCGGCCAGGTCGGGGTGGTTCGCGTCGACACCGGTGTCGAGGATCGCGACCTTGACGCCCTGTCCCTCGTAGCCCGCCTTCCAGGCGGCGGGGGCGTTGATCTGCGCGGTGCTGCGGTCCAGTACGGCCCCGACCCTGCCGTCGAGCGAGACCTTCGGGGTGACGGCGGCACGCGCGGCGTCCGACGCCGCGCCGGTGTTCAGCGTCTTCCAGAACGTGCCGAGGTCGTCGTCGGCGACCCGCAGCGACCGCGCGTCGATGCTCGCCAGGTCACGGACGGGCGTCGCGGAGGTGTTGAGCGCGGCCAGCCGGTCGGCGGTGTTCCCGGCGGCCCGTGTCGCCCGAGCGGTGCTCCTGGCTCCGTTCGCCGACGGCTTGGAGGAGACGATCAGGGGAAGCGCGTTGGTGTGGGCCTCGTCGTAGCCCTCGGCGATCAGGGCCGTCACGTCGAAGAGCCGACGGTCCAGCGTGCCCGCGGTCACCAGCGCCTCGGCGTCGGACGGCAGTACGGTGAGCGCCTTGTCGTCCCCCTCCAGTGTCCGGAAGGGGATGCTCTCGCGCCCGGGTCCGGGCTGCACCGACGCGGTGTGGCGTCCGCCGGGCAGCGTGGTCACGGTCACCCGGTCGCCGGTCAGCAGGCGCACCGTGGCGGAGACCGCCTTGTCGCGGGCGGTGATCCGCGCCGTTCCGTCCGTGCTCGTGCCGGCGGAGACGGGCGACACACCTCCGATCGTCGCCACCAGTACGGTCGATATTGCCGCCGATAGGCGCATCCATGCCATCAGTCAAGCACCCTTCATACAGCTCGAGGTCATGCGCTGTTCGACAGAATCCGCTGGTGTCACGGAACATGTCACTGATCTCGCCTGTCACGGATGCGACATGTCCCAACGGCGACAGGGCGGGGCACGGCGCGTCGTGGTGCCTGTCTCCCCCGCGCTGTGACACCGCGGAGGGAGACCCTGACGTGTGTGGCGTCCGACGCCGAGCGTCAGGCGAGATGCCGGGCGAAGAACCGCAGCGCGCTGTCCTGTTCGAAGGCCGGGACCTCCCCGTGCCGGCCGACGTTGGCGTGGAGCGTCTTCTCCGCCGAGGCCAACGCGTCGAACAGCGCCAGGCTTTGGGCCCGCGGTACCCGCTCGTCGTCCCACTGCACCAGGAACTCCACCGGCACGGTGACGCGCGCGGCGTCCCCGGCCGAAGCCGAGGCCCCGCCCAGCCCCAGTACGGCGGCACGGACCCGGGGTTCGGCGGCGACGAACGGGACGCCGAGTCCGCACCCCAGCGAGACACCCCAGTAGCCCACGGGTCCGGGACCGACGTGTTCGAGCCGCTGGACCGCGTCCAGGACCGCCCGCCATTCCGGGACGGTCCGGCGTGCGACGAGTGCCTGGAAGTCCGCGATCAGCGGGGCCAGTTCCTCACCGGCGGCGACGCGAGCCCGGTTCTCGGTCACGATCCGGTCGTACTCCTCGTCCAGCGGCCGGTCGCCATGGCCGGGGACGTCGACCGACACGGTCGAGAATCCGCACTCGGTCACGATGCGGCGCGCGAGGACCAGCAGGTCGGGAGCCTTCTTGTGCTGTCCGCCGCCGTGTCCCATCAGGACGAGCGGCCGGGTCCCGGTGGCGCCCTCCGGCGTCCAGAGCACGCCGGGAGTCCCGTCGAGGGTGAAGAGCTGTTCGCGGACGCCGTCGAAGGACGTCGAGGAGGTGAAGTGCATGGTGTTTCAAGCCTTTCGGGGTGCCTTCTACGGGCACTCCCTAGGGCGTACGGGAGAGGGAGGCCCGACCTGTCACAGCGTTGATCGGTCTCACCTCCCTGGTTCGGCGTGGCGCACGGCGGCGCTGAAGGTATCACGGAGACGCCCGTCTCCGTCAGGTCGACGACGTGGCCGGGGCGGACGCCACCCGCGCGGCACCGGCCGGCTCCCGGGCCCGTGCGCCGAAGACGGCACGGGCCACCGCGCGCGCTGAACTGCTCCATCCGTACAGGGATTTCGGGCGACCCAGCGGGCGGCAGCGCGGAGGACGACACGCCGACGGCGCGCCGTGGCCGGGTGGGCCGGTGGCGCGCCGTCGGGTGGTGGTCTACCGGTGTGCGGATGGTGCGGTCAGGCGTGGAGCGGGGTCAGCGGTGGCCGCCTCCGTGGCCGTTGCCGTTGCCGTGGCCGCCTCCGTGTCCGTCGCCGTGGCCGCCGCCGTGGTGGCCGCCCCAGGTCACGGTGTCGACGAGACGACGGTGGTCGTTGCGCAGGGTCGCGGTGTCGGCACGCCTGTCCCACACCGAGTTACGACGGTCCTGATACAAGTCACGGAACGAGTCACGACCCACACCCGTGTGGACACGCACCGTCGCCCGGCCACCCAGACGGTAGTGACGGAACGTGTACGTACGCCCGTCACGGTCCGACAGCGTCCACCGGTCCAGATTCACCGTCTGACGCGTCGTGTTGGTGATGGCCACCCACTCGTCGTTCAGGTCCGAACGGTGGTGACGATCCCCGGAGTCGTAATGCACACTGCTGATCTGCACCGCCGCCCGCGACCGCGGACCATGATCGGCCGCGGAAGCCGGCAACACCGACGCCCCCGCCACCGCGGCCACGGTCACCGCAGCAGCGGCAAGACGACGGACAGTCACAGATGCGGACATGAAGTCCCCCTACATGGTGCTGGCACCCCCACCCACACGACCCACAAACCACAAGGCCGCACAGGAAGAGCTGCGTGTGCGAGTAGTACAGCCGGCCCTTACCGGCCGACACCCACACCATGCCCCCACCACCACCCGATGCGGGCGATACACGGACCCACGTTACGGATCATCCATATCGCCGTAACACTCACATGTACCGTCCATTCACCCCATGAACGCACCAAGTTGACGCCCCAACCGACCCACACCCCTTACCCCCCAACGACCCACCACCACAACCACCACCACCCACCACCCCACCCCACACCCACCCATCACCCGAAAGAGGATCACGGACAGCGTGCTCCACCGTGCCGTGCCGCGCGAGGACCAAAGCGCGCCGTCGGCTTCCCCCCTCGCCGCCGACGACGTCTCGGTCACCTTCCGGGGCTTCCAGGCTCACGGGCCGCCACGCCGGCGGCCGCCGGACATGCCTCTCCCCCGGCCGCGCCCACTCAGGGGAACGCCCGTCACGGGTCACGGACACCCGTTCGAGGAATGTGACGGCAGGTCAGCGCACCCGGCCTCGTGGCTTCAGCGGCACCGGCGGGAGTTCGGGAGCGGACAGCCGGTCGCCGGCGTAGCCGTGCACCTCCCCGAAGCGGGAGCCCTCCATCCAGTCCTTGCGGCCGTCCTCGATCTCCTGCTGGGTGCGCCCGATGAAGTTCCACCACATGATCAGCTCCTCCTCGAACGGCTCACCGCCGAGGAGCATGAGGGACGCGTCCGACGCGGCGCGCAGGGGCAGTTCGGTGCGGCCGCAGCCGAGGTAGAGCATCGAGCCGGGGAGGACCGGCACTCCGTCGACGTGGGCCTCGCCCGACATGGACAGCACGGCGTACTCGAAGTCGGGCTCCAGCGGCAGACGTACGTCGGCGCCGTTCGCCAGGGCCAGGTCGGCACCGACGATCGGGCTGTACGTCGTGCCGGGCGAGGTCGTGCCGTCGACGGTGCCCAGGATGAGCGTGGCCTTGACACCGGGCGCCGTGACGAGGGGCAGCTCGGCGTGGTGCTCGAAGCGCGGGTCCGTGTTCCGGTGGCCGTCGGGGAGGGCGACCCACAGCTGCGCCCCGTGCAGGAGGCGGGCGTGCGACTTGGGGCTCTCCTCGGAGTGGCTGATGGCCCGGCCGGAGGTCATCAGGCCGAGTTCGCGCGGGCGGATCGTCTGCAGGCTGCCCGTGGAGTCACGGTGCAGCACCTCGCCCTCGTGCAGCCAGCTGACCGTCTGCAGTCCCATGTGCGGGTGCGGCGGGACCTGCATACCCGGCTCGTCGGCGATGTCGTCGGGACCGTAGTGATCGACGAAGCACCACGCGCCGATCATGCGTCGGCCCAGGTTGGGCAGCAGGCGCCGGACTTCGGTGGACTCGCCGAGCTTGACCCGGCGGGGACTGAGGAGTTCACGCACCGGCTCGGCCACCACGAACCCGCGGCCACCGCACAGGGCGGGAACTGCGTCGCGATCAAGATTGCTCATGGCGCACAACCTAGCCCCGTCGAGGACCGTCCGTCAGGTCGTCCCCCCTCGGGCGGGACGGGCGCGTGGCTCAGAACCGATCCGGGCGCCGGGCGGTCCTAGGACCACGGCCGGACGGGCCTCCGACCATGGTCCCGTCCTCCCGAAAAATAGTAGCCATGGACATAGTAGCCATGTACTGTTTTCCCCATGAGTTCAGTGTTCGAGCACGCGACCCCCGGTTTCCTCGTCTGGCGCCTGTCCACGAAGTGGCGGGTGGCCGTCGACCGGGCGGTCGCGCCGCTGGGTCTGACCCACGCCCAGTACTCGCTGGTCGCGTCGCTGTACGGGATGCATCACGCCGGGCTGCGGCCCAGCCAGCGACAGCTCGCCGACCACACCGGACTCGAACCGCTCTACGTCTCGAAGCTGGCCCGTTCCCTGGAGACGGCCGGCGTCGTCGACCGCACGCGGGATCCGGCCGACCCCCGGGCCGTCCAGCTGTCGCTCACCGAGGAGGGGCAGGCGGTCGCCCGTCGCGCGATCGGGGTGGTCCACGGACTGCTCGAACAGCTCCTCGCCCCCCTCGGTGGGCTCGACGGCGAGCGCACGCGTGCGTTCGGCGACGAGCTGGCGATCCTGCTCGGCGTATCGCTCGACCCCCACACCGACCGGTCCACCGACCCCGACGCGGGCCGGAGCCGTTCGGGCCACGAACCTTCCGGCCACACACCTACCGATCAGGCGCGTTCCACTCAGAAACCTTCCGAGCAGCAACGTTCCGACGAGGAGCAGTCATGACCGTCACCACTCCCCCGGTCAACGGCCAGGTCATCGGCCTGGCCCACTACGCGAGCCGCGCGGTTCTGGAGACCGTGCTCGCCCGCACCGGAACCACCTTCAACCAGTCGGTGGCCCTGCGCGTCGTCTCGGAACAGGACGGACCCGTCGAGCGCGCACGGCTCGTGGCCCGCCTGTCCGGGGCCCTGAAGATCGAGGAGTCGGCGGCCCACCGGACCGTCGACGAGATGACGGCTCTCGGGCTGCTCGCGGAGCCGGCCACCGGTCAGGTGTCACTGACCGAGCAGGGCGGCGAGCTGTTCGAGCAGGTCCGCACCAGCGGGAACGAGATCGCGGCCCGGCTCTACGCCGGCATCCCGGCCGAGGACCTGGCGACCGTGGGCCGGGTGCTGACCCTGGTCACGGAACGGGCCGACGCGGAGCTCGCGGGCGCGTAGGGCCGTCGGCCGCGGGAGCGGGAACGGGGGTCGGGCACCCGGGAGCCGGGCGCCCGGCCTCCGCCTCCACGTTCGTGGAATATTCAACCAATCCGCTCCGTTGAGTCGCTCGAAGGAGGTCAGCGGTGGACATGGAGTACTACGACCACGGGACGGCCGCGGAGCGCTGGGAGCGGGCGCGGATGTTCTTCGACGCCAAGGACTACGCCGGCGCGGCGCGGGTCCTGGGCGGGCTGGTGGAGGAGGTGCCGGAGCAGGTCGGTCCCCGGCTGCTGCTGGCACGTTCGTACTACCACTCGGCTCAACTGCGCCGCGCGGAGGCGGAGTTGCGCACCCTCGTGGAGCTCGACCCGGTGGAGCACTACGCCCGGCTGATGCTGGGACGCACGCTCGAGCGCCAAGGGCGCCAGGACGAGGCCGAGTCGCATCTGCGGATCGCCTCGGCGCTCGCGGGCGACTTCGAGCAGGTGTGATCGCCCCCTGAGGAAGAGGACCGAACGCGCGGGCCGGACACCCTGGTGTCGCGGCCCCCGCGTGGAGTTGGGGGGCCCGCCCGCGGGCCCGGTCCCCAGTAC
>NZ_JBHWEL010000065.1:33503-53835 GCF_042734135.1 Streptomyces sp. NPDC059668
CCGCGCCGCGGGCCGGTGTCCTGGCTCCGTCCGTGCCCGCGCACGGGACCCCGCTCCCCCGGGGCGCGCCCCCCCCCGCGGCCCCCCCCCCCCGCGTCGTGCTGTTCGGGTCCCGGCCCGTGGCCCGGGTCCCGTGACGGCACTCGGCGGTGGGGGCACCGGCCCCTGTCCCACCGGCTAGAGAGGTGTGGCCGCGTACAGGATCAGGAACATCGTCACGGCCGAGTTCGCGGAGGACATCGCGGAGACCAGCGTGCCGACCGCCGCACCCCAGGCGGCCAGCCCCACCGCGGTGAAGACCGACGGCCAGCTGCGGGCCAGGGGCGCGGGCCCCAGCAGGGCGGCGACCCTGCGCGGCACGGGACCCGCGGACGCGAACCCCGAGAACCCGGCGGGGGCGGGCGTCGTGCCGGCGCCGGACAGCAGGGCGGCCCTGCCGATGGCCCGCGCCACCACCCTGCGGCTTCCCACCGAGCGCGCCGCGTCCTCGTCGGCCCACCGCTCCGTGGTGTAGGTGACGGCCGTACGCAGCGGGCGCAGGAAGGGGTTGGCGCGCGCCGCGAGTCGTACGGCGAGCAGATACCGGTGGTGGCGGCCGGTCAGGTGCGCCCGCTCGTGCGCGAAGAGGGCGCGGCGCTCGGCCGGGTCCAGGCCGCGCAGCAGGGCGGTGGTGACGACGACCCGGTCGCGGGGTCCGCCGGGCAGGGCGTAGGCGTACGGCCTGTCCTCCGGGAGCACCACCACCGACGAGGCGGGCAGTCCGGCGAGCGCCCGGCGGGCGCCGCGGGCGATCCGGTGGTGGCGCCGGAGGGTTCGCGCGCAGACCGCCAGGACGAGGGTCAGGGCCGGGATCGCCGCCTTGCCCGCGATCTCGTCGTACGGCACCGCCGCGCGCACCTCGGGGTCCGACCAGCCGTCCGGCAGCGGGTTGCCGGGCAGTTGCGCGGTGCCGACGACCATCAGCAGCGCCAGGCAGAGCGTGCTGCACACGGCCATGACGGTGGCGAAGGCCGTCAGCAGGCGGGTGGCCGTGCGCGGGTGCAGACGCAGTTCGGCGAGGCGTGCGACCGGCCAGGCGCTGAGCGGCAGGACCAGCGGCAGAAAGACGAAGACCCCCATGGGACGTCAGTCTTCCGTACCGCCGGCCGTTCCTGTCGCGTCGGGCGCGTGCGCCGACTCCAGGAGCGCGCGCAGCACCTGTTCGTCGTCCGGCGGCAGCGCGGTGACGAAGCTGGCGAGGACGGCCTCGCGGTCGCTCTCGCCGTCGAGGAGCCGGCGCATCTTGAGGGCGGCGAGACCCGCGACGTCCGCGGTGGGACGCCATACGAAGGAGCGTCCCCGGCGTTCACGGGCCACCGCGTCCTTGGCGAGCAACCGGGTCAGGATGGTGACGACGGTCGTGTAGGCGAGGTCGCCGCCGAGGCTCTCCTGCACCCACGCGGCGGTCACCGGGGCGTCCGCCTCGCGCAGCGCGCCGAGGACCTGGCCCTCCAGCTCACCCTGCCCGCGGCGTCTGGAAGGCCGGTCCGGGACCTCGCGGTTGCGCTGCGCCATGTCCGTCTCCCTCCGGCGTTCGCGTCCACGAGCACGCTACCTGGCGACGGGCGCGCCCCGGCCCCGCCGGTGGGCGATCTCGCCGAGCAGGACGTCGACGGCGACGAACGCCACGAGCGGGATGCCGAGCAGCGGAACGAAGTAGCCGAGCACGGCGACGGCCGCCATCAGCGGGACGAGGACGGTGGGAGGCACCTGCTGCCAGGCACCGCGTGGGACGGGCCGGCCGAACGCGGAGTCGCGGCCGCGCTGCCACCACATGCGGTAGCCCCACACGATCAGCAGGATCAGGCAGAGCGCGAGCGCCATCAGGGCGATCTGATTGGCGAGGCCGAAGAGGACTCCGGTGTGGGCGTCGATGCCCCAGCGGGTCAGCTTGGCGAGCACCGGGTGGTCGGCGAACCGCAGCACGTCGGTGACCTCGCCGGTGGCCGGGTCCACCGCGACCGCGTCCTGTTTCTCGGGCCAGCTGCGCTGGATCTGCCGCACCACGTACGCGGAGGAGGCGTCGGCGGGCGGGACGATCTCGACGGGGTCGCCGAGGCCCTCGGCACGGGCGGCCCCGAGGATCCTGTCGACGTCGGCGGGCCGGGGCGTGGCGCCCCCTTCGGCCTCCGCGCCGCCGTGGCCCGCGTGCTCGCCGCCGGCCGCCGCCGAGACGGAGGGCGTCGCCTGCCCGAGGGAGGTCCTCAGCTCGTCGACGTTCGCGCCGGCGTACGTCGACCAGGTCAGCCCGGTCGCGGAGAGGAAGAAGAACCCGGCGGCAGCCCAGACGCCGACCGTGCCGTGCAGGCCCAGCGTGCGGCGGCGCCCGGACGTGCCCCGCACCGTGCGCCGGGCGCGTCTGCGACCGAACCAGAGCACGAGGCCGCCGCCCGAGATCACCCACAGCCAGCTGGCCGCGAGTTCGCTGTACAGGCGCCCGGTCTCGCCGAGCCGGAGGTTGGCGTGGAGCCCGTCGATCCGGGTGCGCAGCGGGAGCGCGCCGGTGGCGCCGTACTGTTCGAGCGCTCCGCGCACCCGGGCGGTGTAGGGGTCGACGAACACCGCGAGGGTGTGGTCCGGGTCGACGCCCGGCACGCCGGAGAGCAGCACCCGCGTCGTCGCGCCGGCCGCGGGCGAGGGACGTACCGCGGAGACCGTGCCCTGCGGGTGGGCCTTGCGGGCGGCGGCCACCTGCTCGGAGAGCGGGAGTTCACGGTCGCCCACCGGGACGGTCAGCTCGTGCGCGTACACGATCTTCTCGGCCTGGAACGAGGCGGCGTAGAGCAGTCCGGTCACGGCGGCGACCAGGAGGAACGGGGCGACGAGCACTCCGGCGTAGAAGTGCAGGCGCAGTATCAGGGGGCGCAGGGGGGCTTTTCGGGAGGAGGCGGGTGCGACGGGCCGCGGCGTGTCGTCCGTCGTGATCGTGGGAGCGGTGGGCATCGGCGGGCATCTCCGGTGGGGCTGGGGACGGACTCGGGCCGTGGGACGGGGAGTTGGGCTCCCCGGCCGGTGGTGGTCCAGAAGTCGGGTCGGGAGGCCGTCGAGTTCCCGGGCGGTGATGTGGTGCGGGTCACAGGCGAGGTTCCGCGGGGCGCGGCTTGCGCCGCCTCGCACGGCGCGCCCCGTCTTGGCATGCTTGCGCGATGGCATCCGAACGTGACCGCTCCGCCCGCCCGCTGAACGACCTGGTCGAGGAACTGCTGGACCGGGAAGGCCCGTTGCCCATCGTCGCGGCCGGGAACCCGGTGCTGCGCCGCCCCGCCGAACCGTTCGACGGTCAGCTGGAGCCGGGGCTGCTGAGCCGATTCGTCGCCGCGCTGCGCGCGACCATGCACGCGGCGCCGGGGGTGGGCGTCGCGGCGCCGCAGGTCGGGGTTCCGCTGCGGCTCGCGGTCATCGAGGATCCGGCGCCGGTGTCCGACGAGGTACGGGTGGTACGCGGACGGGTCCCGCAGCCGTTCCGGGTGCTGGTGAATCCGGTGTACGAGGGGGTCGGCCCGGGTCGGGCGGCGTTCTTCGAGGGGTGCCTGAGCGTGCCGGGCTGGCAGGCCGTGGTGGCCCGGCACGCCGAGGTGCGGCTGACGGCGCTGGACGAGTCGGGCCGTACGGTCGACGAGGTGTTCACGGGCTGGCCGGCGCGGATCGTGCAGCACGAGACGGACCATCTGGACGGTGTGCTGTACCTGGACCGCGCGGAGATGCGCTCACTGTCCTCGAACGAGGCGATGGCGGACCGCTGGACACAGCCGACCCCGGTGGAGGCGGCCGCGGCCCTGGGCTTCACGCTGCCGGGCTGAGGCTCGGGGGCGGGCCCAAGGGGGCATGAGGGCCGCGGGGTTCGCCTTCCCTCGGGCCGGCCTCCCGCCGGACTCATGCCTGCCGGATCCCACCGCCACCGGCCGAAGGCCCCTCGCCCGTCCGTCCTGGGCGGCGCCGCCCTGGCCCGTCGACCGGGGCAGTCGCCTGGTGGTCCTCGGTCCCAACGGCGCGGGCGAGACGACCCTGTCGCGGCTGCTCCCCGGGCGGGAGGACCCGGACGGCGGCCACGTGGTCCACGGGCACGGGCTACGGATCGGCTACTTCACGCAGGAGCACGACACGCTCGACCGGACGGACACGGTCCGCGGTCATCCGGCCGCGGCCACCCCGCACCTCACCTCACCGACGCGGAGGTACGCGGCGTGCTCGGCGCGTTCCTGTTCTCCGGGGACGACGCCGGCAAACGCGTCGGCGTCCTGTCCGGCGGGGAGAAGACCCGCCTGGCCCTGGCGGGTCCTGTCCACTCCGGCGCCGACGTCCTGCTGCTCGACGAGCCCACCGACGACCTGGGCCCGGCCTCCCGCGCCGAGGTGCCGGCCGCGGTGGGCGGGTGTCCGGGCGCGATCGTCATGGTCATCCCCGACGGGGGCGCGCTGCGGGCCCTGCGCCCGGACCGGGTGCTGCTGCTCCCGGACGCGGACGAGGACATGTGGAGCGAGGAGTACCTGGAGCTGGTGGCACCGGTGTGATGCCGGTGCCACCAGGGTGGCGGCCGGGGCTACGCGTCCCGGTACGCCTCCAGCAGCCGCAGCCACACCTCGCTCACCGTCGGATAGGAGGGCACGGCGTGCCACAGGCGGCTCACCGGGACCTCACCGGCGACCGCGACGGTCGCCGAATGGACGAGTTCACCCACGCCGGGTCCGACGAGGGTGAGGCCGACCACGATCTCGCGGTCGAGGTCGACGACCATGCGGGCCTTGCCGCGGTAGCCGTCGGCGTACAGGCCCGCGCCCGCGACGGAGGACATGTCGACATCGACGGCGCGGACCCGCAGGCCCGCGCTCTCCGCCTCGGCGAGGGAGAGGCCCACGGCCCCGACCTCCGGGTCGGTGAAGACGACCTGGGGGACGGCCGCGTGGTCGGCGGTCGCGGCGTGCGCGCCCCAGGGGTCGCTCTCCAGGAGCGGGACGCCGGCGGCACGGGCGGCGATGGCGGCGCCCGCGATCCGCGCCTGGTACTTGCCCTGGTGGGTGAGGAGCGCGCGGTGGTTGACGTCGCCGACGGCGTAGAGCCACTCGCTGCCGGTCACCCGCAGGCTGTCGTCGACGTCGAGCCACGAGCCCGGCTCCAGGCCGACCGTGTCGAGGCCGATGTCCTCGGTGTGGGGCACCCGCCCGGTGGCGAAGAGGATCTCGTCCGCCTCGATCCGGTCGCCGGTGTCCGTCAGGGCCACCACGGTCGAGCCCTCGCGGGTCACCGCGGTCACCGAGGTGCCGGTGCGGACGTCGGCGCCCGCCTCCTTGAGCGCGTCGGCGACCAGCTCACCGGCGAAGGGCTCCATCTTGGGCAGCAGCGCGTGACCGCGGACGAGAACGGTGACCTCGGAGCCGAGCGCCCGCCAGGCCGTGGCCATCTCGACGGCGACCACACCGCCGCCGACCACGATGAGCCGGTCCGGCACCGCGTGGGCGCTGGTGGCCTCACGGCTGGTCCAGGGCTTGACCTCGGCGAGTCCGGGCAGGCCGGGCAGCAGGGCGCGGGTGCCGGTGCACACGGCGACGGCGTGCCGTGCGGTGAGGAACCGGAGCTCGCCGTCCGGGCCCTCGACGCTCACCCGGCGCGGCCCGGCGAGACGCCCGTGGCCGCGGTAGAGGTCGGCTCCGATGCCGTCGATCCAGTCGACCTGTCCGTCGTCCTTCCAGTTGGAGGTGTAGTAGTCACGGTGGGCGAGGACCGCGGGGGCGTCGAGCGGGCCCTGCACGGCCCCGCTCAGGCCGGGGACGCGGCGGGCGTCGGCGCGGGCGATGGCCGGTCGCAGGAGGGCCTTGCTGGGCATGCAGGCCCAGTACGAGCACTCGCCTCCGACCAGCTCGTTCTCCACGATCGCGGTGGAGAGGCCGGCCGCGCGGGCGCGGTCGGCGACGTTCTCCCCCACGGGGCCGGCGCCGAGCACCACTACGTCGTAGGCGATGGATTCCGTTTCCGTCATGGGCACAGTCTGGTTGTTGGTGTGCGCCGTGGCCACACGGGTACGCGCGCGGAATACGCCGCCGGGGGGCGGCGTTGTGCACAGCGGCTTCGCCCCGAGGCCCGAGAGCAGGGAGAGGTAGTCACGCCATGAGCAGGACGATGGAGCTGACCAAGGAGAACTTCGACCAGACGGTCACGGACAACGAGTTCGTCCTGATCGACTTCTGGGCCTCCTGGTGCGGGCCGTGCCGCCAGTTCGCCCCGGTCTACGAGAAGGCCGCCGAGGCCAACCCCGACCTGGTCTTCGCCAAGGTGGACACGGAGGCGCAGCCGGAGCTGGCCGCGGCCTTCCAGATCCAGTCCATCCCGACCCTGATGATCGTCCGCGACCAGGTCGCGATCTTCTCCCAGCCCGGAGCGCTGCCCGAGGCCGCCCTGGAGGACGTCATCGGGCAGGCCCGGAAGCTGGACATGGACGAGGTCCGCAAGTCCGTGGCGGAGCAGCAGGCCCAGCAGGGCGAGTGATCTCGGGGAAGCGCCCACGGGCCCCGGCCGGTACGGTTCCGGCCGGGGCCCTGGTACGGATCAGAACGGGTACGGTGCCACGTCCCCGCGGACGGTCGTCCAGCGCACCTCGGTGAAGGCCTCCAGGTTGGCCTCGCCGCCGAAGCGGGCGCCGGTGCCGGAGGCGCCCGTGCCGCCGAACGGGGCGACCGCCTCGTCGTTGACGGTCTGGTCGTTGATGTGGGCGATCCCGGTCGGGATGCGCTCGGCCAGGTCCAGGCCGCGCGCGGTGTCCCGGGTGACGATGCCCAGCGAGAGGCCGTACGGGCCGGCCGAGGCGAGGGCCACGGCCTCGTCGGTGTCCGCGAAGGACCGTACCGGCGCGACCGGGCCGAAGACCTCCTCGGTGTACGCGGGGATCGTGTCGTCGACCCCGGCGAGCACGGTCGGCCGGTAGAACAGCCTCTCGTGCGTACCGCCCGCCGCCAGCTTCGCCCCGCGCGCCGTGCTGGACTCCACCAGCCCCTGGATCTTGGCGAGTTGGGCGCTGTCGATGACGGGTCCGAGGTGCACCTGTTCGCGGTGCGGGTCGCCGACGGCGAGCGAGTCGGCCTTGGCGGCGAGCCGCTCGACGTACTCCTCGTACAGGGAGGCGTGGACGAGGTGGCGGCCTGTCGTCATGCAGATCTGGCCCTGGTGGAAGAACGAGCCCCAGGCCGCCGTCGAGACGACCGCGTCGAGGTCGGCGTCCTCCAGCACGACGAGGGCCGAGTTGCCGCCCAGTTCCAGGTGCGCGCGCTTGAGGAGCCGGCCGGCCGCCTCACCCACCGCGCGTCCGGCGGCCGTCGAGCCGGTGAAGGAGATGACCGGGACCAGCGGGTCCTCCACCAGCGCCCGGCCCGTCCCTGCGCCGCCGGGCAGGATGTGCAGCAGGCCTTCCGGGAGGCCCGCCTCGGCGAGGACGGCCGCGAGCGCGAGGCCTCCGCAGACCGCGGTGCGCGGGTCCGGCTTCAGCACCACGGCGTTGCCGAGCGCGAGCGCCGGGGCCACCGAGCGGATGGACAGGATGAGCGGGGCGTTGAAGGGGGCGATCACGCCCACGACACCGGCCGGGACGCGCCGGGTGTACGACAGGCGCGGTGCCTCCGAGGGCAGGACCTGGCCCGTGGGGCGGGAGGCGAGGGCGGCGGCCTCGTAGCACTCCTGGGCGGCGACGTGCAGTTCGAAGTCGGCCTTGCCGGGAACGGATCCGGACTCACGCACGATCCACTCGCGCAGTTCGCCGGCGTGCTCGGCGAACAGGTCGCCGGCCCTGCGCAGCACCGCGGCGCGGACGAAGTGCGGCGCGCCGGCCCACGCCGACCGGGCCTCGTGCGCCTCCCGCGCGGCCGTCGTGACGTCCTCCGGGGCGGCGAGGGTGACGGTGGCGAGCGTCTCGCCGGTGGCGGGCTCGGTGACGGCGTGCTCACCGCCCGCCAGAGGGCGGGACTGCCAGGTCCTGGGGTCGAGCAGCGGCATGTCGGAGCTCCGATCGTTCGCTGATCAGCGCGTGGGGCTCACCGTCCCGACGGCAGTCCCGTGTAGTTCGCGGCCAGTTCCGCGGCCGCGGGGAGGGACGTCGTGATCCGGCGGAGCCTGGCGAGCTGGATCCGGTGGTCGAAGACGTCCCCGTCTGGTTGAGCATGCAACATCCTAGTCATGTCGTACGAGAAGCGCATGGCCTGCCAGACCCGGTCGAGGCACAACTGCGAGTAACGGTCCAGGAGTTGGGTGGAGCCCGTGCGGTGCAGCTCGATGAGGCAGCGGGCCAGGACGCGTACGTCGGAGACGGCGAGGTTGAGCCCCTTGGCGCCGGTCGGCGGCACGATGTGGGCGGCGTCCCCGGCCAGGAGGAGCCGGCCGTGGCGCATCGGCTCGTGGACACGGCTGCGCAGCGACGTCACGGACTTGGCCGTGATGGTGCCGCGGTTCAGCCGCCAGTCCCCGTCGACGGCGAAGCGCGCGGCGAGCTCGTCCCAGATGCGCTCGTCGGACCAGTCGCCGGCGTCGGTGCCGTTGGGGACCTGTAAGTAGAGCCGCGAGACCGTGGTCGAGCGCATGCTGTGCAGGGCGAAGCCGGTCGCACCGCGCGCGTAGACCAACTCCCCGCCGGAGGGCGGCACATCGGCGAGAATTCCGAGCCAGGAGTACGGGTAGTCGTGGGCATAGGTGCGGAACGTGCCGGCGGGGAAGGCAGCGCGGGAGATGCCGTGATCGCCGTCGCAGCCCACCACGTAGGCGCAGTCCAGGGTCTGTTCGCGGCCCTCGTGCACGAAACGCACGACGGGCGAGTCGCTCAGCGGACCCTCGACGGCGAGCGCCTCGGCCTCGAACAACAGCGGTGGCCCACCCGCCAGTTGGAGAGCGATCAGGTCCTTCACGATCTCCGTCTGCGGATAGATCATGACGCCGGGGCCGCCCGTGAGGGTGGGGAAGTCGATGTGGTGGCGTTCGCGCTCGAAGCGCAGCTCGATGCCGCGGTGGGGCAGGCCCTCGACGTCGAGACGGCCGCCGGCGCCGCATTCCCGCAGGGCGTCGACCGTGCCCGGCTCCAGCATCCCGGCGCGCTGACGGCGTTCGGCGTAGGCGCGTGACCTGCTCTCCAGGACGACACAGTCGATGCCCGCGCGGTGCAGCAGCCGGGCCAGCAGGAGCCCGGCGGGCCCGCCGCCCACGATGCCGACCGTGGTCCGCATGACGCGCCTCCCGTCTCCGGTCCGGCCCGTCCCGCTTCGGGCGGCGACCAGCTACAGCCTCTCTCAGGTCGAGTCGCGGTGCACGACCCGCGCTCCCAGCACCTCGTACGTCTCGGGTGTGGCGCCGGGTTCGCGCACCGCGCGGTCGACCAGCTCCGCGAGGTCCCGACCGGACGGCAGTTCGATGTGGACGGTGCTGAGCCGGGGCCTCAGCAGCCGCCCGAGCATCAGGTCGTCCGCGCCGATGACGGCCGTCTCGTCCGGGACGGCGATGCCCGCGTCCTGGAGCGCCCTCATCAGCAGCATGGCGTACTCGTCGTTGTAGGCGAACACACCGTCCAGGCCGAGCCCCCGCCAGCGGGCCGCGAGCCGGGCCGCGGCCTCCTCCTCGTAGGCCAGCGGCAACTCGGTCGTCGTGGCGCCGGTACCGCGCAGGGCACGGCGTACGCCTTCGAGGCGGGGTCTGGAGAAGATCTCCAGGCCGGGTTCCCCGGGCACCACGACCCCGACGCGCCGCCGGCCACGGGCCACCAGATGGGTTCCCGCGCTGTGGCCGACCCGGTCGTGGTCCATGAGCAGCGCGTGCGCGCCCTCGACCCGCTCGGGGCCCAGCGTGACCACGGCCCGGGCCCCGGAGCGCTTGAGGACGGCCACGCCCTGCGGTCCGAGGCCGCTGCCGGGCACCAGCACGGCGACCGGCCGCAGCTCGGCCCAGGCACGGGCGGCCTCGTCCCCGTGCAGTCCGACACTGCCGTACTGGACGACGGTGTAGTCCAAACGGCCCAGCGCCCACTGGAGGTCGTTGAAGAACTGACTGTAGAGCGGGCCCACGGGCACGGCCGGGGCGGGCATCAGGACCATCCGGCTGTGCCCGGCGCGCAGGCTGCGGGCCGCCGCGTGCGGGACGTACCCGAGGTCCTTGGCCGCCTCGTGGACGCGGCGGCGGGTGGGCTCGCTGATCCGGACGGCGCTGGTGTTGTTCAGAACGTACGAGACGGTGGCCCGGGAGACGCCCGCCAGGCGGGCCACATCGGCGCTCGTCGGCACGGGCCGTTGTGCGGGCGACGGCGGGACGGGCTGATTCGGTATCTGCACCATGACGCCCCGCATCCTTGCAGAAGCCCCCCGCACCGCTCGGCGCCGGGGGAACCCGGCGGCCCGCGCGCCCCGGAACACCCGCATGCACGAAGGAACTTCCGCCCCTCGTGCGGGATGCCTCCCCAGGCGGTTACCTTGCGGTGGACGATGTGCCTTCGGAGGTGTCCCGTATGGCTGACGACCGTGCCGCAGGTCTGGCGGAGTGCGCCCGCGCCCTCGCCGCGGGCGAGGTGAGCTCGCGTGAACTGGTCGAACGGGCGCTGGCCCGGATCGAGGCGACCCAGTCCTCCCTGAACGCCTTCCGTCTGGTGCGGACCGAGGCCGCGCTCGCCGAGGCGGACGCGGCGGACAGGGAACTCGCGGCGGGACACCGCCGGCCGCTGCTGGGGGTGCCGGTGGCGGTGAAGGACGACATGGACGTGGCCGGGGAGCCGACCGCGTTCGGCTGCCGGGGGGTCTTCCCGCCCGAGGCCCGGGACGGGGAGGCGGTACGCCGGCTGCGCGCGGCCGGGGCGATCGTCGTCGGCAAGACCAACACCTGCGAACTCGGCCAGTGGCCGTTCACCGAGGGCCCGGCCTTCGGCGCCACCCGCAATCCCTGGCACGCCGACCACACCCCCGGCGGCTCCTCCGGCGGATCGGCGGCGGCGGTCGCGGCGGGCCTGGTCCCGGCGGCGCTGGGCTCGGACGGCGCGGGCTCCGTCCGTATCCCGGCCTCCTGGACGCATCTGATCGGGATCAAGCCGCAGCGCGGCCGGATCTCCACCTGGCCGCGCCCGGAGTCCTTCCAGGGCATCACGGTCAACGGCACCCTCGCCCGCTCGGTGGCGGACGCGGCACTGCTGCTGGACGCGGCGAGCGGCAACCACCACGGCGACCTGCACCGGCCGCCCGTGCTGCGGGTGTCCGACGCGGTGGGCCGCGAGCCGGGCCGGCTGCGGATCGCCCTGTCGCTGAAGCCGCCGTTCACCGCGGTGCCCGCGCGGCTCGACCCGGTGGTACGGGCGAGGGTGGTGGCACTCGCGGAGCGGATCGCCGCGCTCGGGCACACGGTGGAGGAGGCCGAACCGCGCTACGGGCGGATCGGGCTCACGTTCGTGCCGCGCGCCACCGCGGGTATCGCCGAGCGGGTCCGCGACGCGCCCCACCCGCACCTCCTGGACCCGCGCACCCGTGAGGCCGCCCGCCTCGGCCGGCTGCTCGGCGGCGCGCCCCTGCGGGTGGCCCGGCGCGCCGAGGCGACCCTGCACCGCCGGATCGGCGCGCTCTTCGACACCTACGACGTGCTGCTCGCGCCCACCACGGCCGCTCCCCCGCTCCGCGTCGGCTCGATGGCGAACATGAGCGGGCTGGACACCGAACGGGCCGTGATCGCCGCCTGCCCGTACGCCTGGCCGTGGAACATCCTGGGGTGGCCGGGTGTGAACGTACCCGCCGGATTCGTCGGCGAGGGGCTGCCGGTCGGTGCTCAACTCCTCGGCCCCGCGCACAGCGAGCCGTTGCTGGTCGCGCTGGCCTCCCAGCTGGAGGACGACCAGCGCTGGCACGAGCGGTGGCCGCCGCACGAGGCCCCCGCGGATTCCCCTGCCGTGTAACCGACTTCGCGCCGTACGCTGTGGCCATGGACGATGCGTCGATGGTCGGGTTGATGGGGCGGGTGACCGGGACGGTCGGGCCCGGGCTCGTCGGTGAGGTGATCGTCCGCGTGCGCGGCGGTGCCGAGCACTTTCTCGCCTACCCCGCCGTGGCGCAGGAGCGGATCGAGCGCGGCACCGTGGTGATGGTCGTCGAGTACCTGGCGCCGCGCACGGTGTACGTATCGGCCGCGTACGACAGTTGACGGCTCGTCTGTGCGCGCTCCGCCCCAGGTGAGAGCGGTGTGCGTCAAGATTGCAACAAGGAACCGTCAGCGTCTTCACCCGGGTCGCGCACAGGAGCACACTCCCTTCGTTCGGTGCCGACAGGGCACCATCAAAAGGGGGCGTATGCCGATGGTCATCGGCGTCGTGGCGGGGACAGCTGTCCTCGCGCTGATTTTCGTGGTCGTGGTCTTCAAGCTCATGTGGCGGGTGGCGGAGCCCAACGAGGCACTGATCATCTCCGGTTCGAAGCACCGGACCGAAGGCCTCGAAGAGGGCATGGGTTTCCGTATCGTGACGGGGCGCGGCACGCTGGTGATGCCGGGTGTGCAGGCGGTACGGAAGATCTCGCTGGACCTCAACGAGACCGAGCTGCACGTGGACTGCGTGACCACCCAGGGCATTCCGCTGAAGGTGCGGGGTGTGGTCATCTTCAAGGTGGGCGACGACTTCGTGTCGATCGCCAACGCGGGGCGTCGGTTCCTCGACCAGCAGAAGATGATGTCGGAGCGGGTGCACAACGTGTTCGCCGGTCATCTGCGGTCCATCGTCGGCGGGTTGACCGTCGAGGAGATGATCCGCGACCGGGAGAAACTGACCGGTCAGACGCGGGCCGCGTGCGGTACCGAGATGGAGAAGCTGGGTCTGATCGTCGACTCGCTGCAGATCCACGAGATCGAGGACCCGACCGGTTACATCAAGAACCTCGCGATGCCGCACGCCGCCGCCGTACAGCGCGACGCGCGGATCGCGCAGGCGGAGGCGAACCGGCTCGCCACCGAGGCCGAACAGAAGGCCGCGGCCCGGATGTCGGAGGCGACCCGGGACAGCGAGATCCTGCAGGCCGGTTACCAGGCCGAGCGCGACAAGGCCGGCGCGAAGGCGCAGCAGGCGGGACCGCTCGCCGCGGCCGCCGCCCGGCAGGACGTCGTCGTGCAGGAGACCCGGATCGCCGAACTCGAGGCGCAGCGCCGGGAACAGCAGCTCCAGGCGGACGTCCGCAAGCCGGCGGACGCTCAGGCCTACGAGACCCGCGCGCGGGCCGAGGCGGAGCGCGACGCGCGGATCTCGGCCGCGCAGGCGAAGGCGAAGGAGACCGAACTCGCGGCGGCGGCCGAGGCGAACCGGGTGAAGACCGCCGCCAACGCCGAGGCCGAGGCGACGAAGGCGCGGGGTGCCGCGGCCGCCATGGCGACCAGGGCCACCGGTGAGGCCGAGGCCGCCGCGGCCCAGGCCAAGGGCCTGGCCACCGCCGAGGCGACCCGCGCGCAGGGTCTCGCGGAGGCGGAGACCATCAAGGCGAGGGCCGCGGCTCTCGCCGAGAACCAGGAGGCCGTGGTCGCCCAGCAACTCGCCGAGAACTGGCCGGAGATCGTCCAGGCGGGCGCGAGCGCGTTCGGCAACGTCGACCACATGGTGCTGCTCAACGGCGCCGACGGCATGTCGGACATGTTCGCCAAGGCGCTCACCATGGGCGGCACGGGCCTGGGTCTGGCCCGGCAGTTGCTCTCGTCGATGAACCAGGACGGGGCCTCCGCCGGCAACGGCGCCGCCGTCAACGGATTCGTGCCGCCGCGCACGGAGAAGGTGCCGGTGGAGGGGGACGGCAAGTGACCCGCTGAGGCTCCGGGCGTACGGGAGCGGCCTACGGAAGCCGCCTCCCGTACGCCCGGAGCGGGTCCGCGCGGGGCCGCGTGATTCCCGCGCAGGGCCCGCCTCGTGGGACCCGTCGTCGAGCCGCGCTCGCGCGGGTTCTAACGTGGCCCGCGTGAACGCCTTTACCGATGAGACCGACGACCACGTCCCCGGCCGCTACGGCCCTTCGGCCACCACGGAGGCCGAACCGCGCGACGTGGGCCGGGTGCGGACCGAGTACTCGCCCGCGCACGACGGCGACCCCGATCCCGGCGAGATCGTCTGGACCTGGGTGCCTTTCGAGGAGAACGACGGGCGGGGCAAGGACCGCCCGGTGCTCGTCGTCGCGCGGGAGGACGAAGGAACCCTGCTCGCCGTCCAGTTGTCGAGCAAGCGCCACGACGGCGACCGGGAGTGGGTACCGATAGGCAGCGGGCCCTGGGACCGGACGGGCCGGGACTCGTGGGTGGCCGTGGACCGGGTGCTGCGGCTGCACGAGGACGGCATGCGGCGTGAGGCGTGCGCGCTGGACCGTATGCGGTTCAACCTGGTGGTGCACCGGCTGCGGGAGCGCTACGGCTGGCGCTGAGCGCCCGGAACCCGAGAGGGCAAGGACATCGCGGTCCTGGGTGTCAGGAGGGGGCGTGGGGCCGTCCTGTCACCCGCTCCGGGGAGGAAGGTGCCGGGGACGGCCCGGGCGGGTCCGTACCGGCCGCGCTCGTGAGGGGCCACGCGGCCGCCCTCACCCGATCGGCGGGTCGTCCGTCCCCGGATGTCCGGACACCACGGACGCAAACGCTCGTTCGAAAGCACCCCGGATGGCCGCGCCCCTCGTACGGTCCAGGATTCCGAAGACCACCTCGTCGAAGTACCCCTCGAAGCGGCCCCCGACCAGCAGGCCGTGGAAGGCCGCGGCGACCTGTGCCGGGTCGTTGCCGAAGACGCCGCAGCCCCAGGCCCCCAGGACCAGCCGCCGGTACCCCTGCGCCGCGGCGGTCTCCAGGACCCGCTCGGCCCGGACGGCCAGGGCCCGCGGCAGGTCGTCCGCGCGCTCGGGGGCCGTGCGCAGCACGACCGAGGCGTTCGGGGCCGCGGCGGTCAGGAATCCGGCGGTGTACGGCTCGTCGAGCAGCTCACCGCGGCCGTCGCGGAAGACGGGCACGGCAGGCGAATGGATGACCCGGTCCGTGTAGAACGGGTCCCGGTGGGCGCGGTGGTGGTCGTAGAACCCACGGACCCCCAGCAGGCAGGCGTAGAGCGCCGACGCCCGGCACAGGTCCTCCTCCTGCGCCTGCGCGCCCTTCAGATAGCCGCCGCCGGGATTACGCGCCGAGGCGAAGTTCAGGACGGCGACGGGGCCCGACGGGCCCTGGGCACGCCCGCTCGTCAGCCGTCTCGCGGCCTGCGTGCTGCTCTCGCCCGTGACCTCGAACGACGTGCCCGCGAAGCCCGCGGCCGAGGCCGCGCGGCCACCGGCCGCCGGCCCGATCGGGCCCGGCCCGTACATCCGCGTCCCGGCCCGCGCGGCCTCGACCGCCGCGGCGATCGGGACCACCCGTCCGTGCGGCGTGCGGTACGAATCCGCCGCCACGGCCTCCTCGGTCTGCCGCGCGATCGCGCGCAGGCGTGCGCTCATGGCGCCACCCCCGTACACGCCATGCGGACGCCCCGCGCGATCTCCCCCGTCGTGCCCACGGACGCATCGTGAGCGATGCTGGTCGTGCGGCGCAACAGAATTTCGCGGCCCCGCGCGGAGTGCCGCGTGGGCCGCGCGAGCAGTGCCCCCGAACCCCGGGTCCGCCGATTTGCACCCTTGTGCGAACCGCCGCGAGGGTCTTGGGTGGGACGAGCAATGCCGGTCCGGCACCACAGAAGCCGGGCCGGCGGCATGGTGGAATCTCAGGAGGATCCCTACATGTCCGATTCGGTTAGTGACTGTACGGAGCGACGCTCCGCCGTCACCGAGGCCGAGGTGGAGGCGCTGGTCCGAGGCATCTGCTTCAAGACCGGACCGCCCCGCACCCTCGGTGTCGAAGTGGAATGGCTCGTCCACGAGCTGCGGCGGCCGCAGCTCCCCGCAACACCTGAACAGCTCGAAGCGGCGTACGCCGCTCTGCGGACCCTGTCCCTGCGTTCGGCGCTCACCGTCGAACCGGGCGGCCAGCTGGAGCTCAGCTCCGCACCCGCCGGCTCCCTGATGGAGTGCATCGGGTCCGTGTCGGCCGATCTCGACGCGGTACGCGCGGTACTGCGCGAGGCCGGACTCGGCCTCAGTGGCAACGGCCACGAACCCTGGAACCCCCCGAGCCGCTACCTCCGTGAGCCGCGCTACGACGCCATGGAGCGCTACCTGGACCGCACGGGCCCCGAAGGCCGGGCGATGATGTGCTCCTCCGCCTCGGTCCAGGTGTGCCTGGACGCCGGGTACGAGGAGCCCGGTCCGCTCGGCCACGGGCGCCGCTGGTGGCTGGCGAACCAGCTGGGCGCGGTCCTGGTGGCCGCGTTCGCGCACTCACCGCTCGCCCGGGGCCGCCGCACGGGCTGGCGCTCCACGCGGCAGTCCCTGTGGACGGCCATGGACCCGGGCCGGTCCGCCGCGCCCCCGCTGGGCGGCGATCCGCGCGCCGCCTGGGCCCGGCACGTCCTGGACGCGCCGGTGATGTGCGTCCGGGCGGCGGAAGGTCCCTGGGAGGTACCCGAGGGCCTGACCTTCCGGGAGTGGACCCGGTCCGGCACACCGCCGAACCGGGCGGACCTGGACTACCACCTCACGACCCTGTTCCCGCCGGTCCGCCCCCGCGGCCATCTGGAACTGCGCATGATCGACGCGCAGCCGGGCGAGGACGGGTGGATCGTGCCGCTCGCGGTGACGGCGGCGCTGTTCGACGACCCGGAGGCGGCCGAGATCGCCTACCGGACCGTCAAACCCCTCGCGGAGCGGGCGGAAGGACTGCCGGCTCCGTGCAATCCGCTGTGGATCGACGCCGCCCGGCACGGCCTGGCCGACCCCGAGCTGCGCGAGGCCGCCGCCACCTGTTTCGCGGCCGCGGCCGAAGCACTGCCCCGCCTCGGTGCCACCACCGAGGTGCGGGAGGCCGTCGCGGAGTTCACGGACCGCTATGTGGCCCGGGGGCGCTGCCCCGCCGACGACCTGCTGAACCAGTTCCACAGTCAATTCCACGGTCGTCTCCACGACCGGCCCCACGGCCTGTCCGACGACCGGTCCGACGACCGCTCCCAGGACCGGTCCCACGGGAAGGACATCCGCACATGACCGCCCCCACCTCACCCACGGACCCCGAGTCGCTCAGGGAGCGCGCGCTCGACGCACTGACCACGGCCCGGGACCGCACGGCCCTCCTCACGTCCTGCGTGGAGGAGCCCGAGCTGACCGCGCAGCACTCGCCGTTGATGTCCCCGCTGGTCTGGGACCTCGCGCACATAGGCAACCAGGAGGAGCTGTGGCTGCTGCGCGCGGTCGCCGGGCGTGACGCCATGCGGCCCGAGATAGACGGGCTGTACGACGCGTTCGAGCACCCGCGCGCCGAGCGGCCCTCGCTGCCGCTGCTTGCGCCCGTGGAGGCCCGGCAGTACGCCGCCGAGGTCCGCGGCCGCGCACTGGACGTCCTGGAGGGCACCGCCTTCCGCGGCACCCCGCTGACCGAGGCCGGCTTCGCCTTCGGCATGATCGCGCAGCACGAACAGCAGCACGACGAGACGATGCTGATCACCCATCAGCTCCGCAGGGGGCCGGCGGCCCTCAGCGCCCCCGACCCCGATCCCGCCCCTCCGTTCACGGGACCGGCCGAAGTCCTCGTCCCCGGCGGCCCGTTCACCATGGGCACGTCCACCGAGCCGTGGGCACTGGACAACGAGCGGCCGGCGCACCGGCGCGAGGTCCCGGCGTTCCTCATCGACACCACTCCGGTGACCAACGCCGCGTACCAGGCCTTCATCGAGGACGGCGGCTACACCACCGAACGCTGGTGGAGCCCGCAGGGCTGGGCCCACATCCGGACCCACGGCATCGAGGCGCCGCTGTTCTGGCGCCGGGAGGCCGGGCAGTGGCTGCGGCGGCGCTTCGGCGTCACCGAGCCCGTACCGCCGGACGAGCCGGTGCTGCACGTGTGCTGGTACGAGGCCGACGCGTACGCCCGGTGGGCGGGGCGCAGGCTGCCCACCGAGGCCGAGTGGGAGAAGGCCGCCCGCCACGACCCGGTCACCGGCCGCTCCACCCGCTACCCCTGGGGCGACGCCGACCCCACCCCCGAACACGCCAACCTCGGCCAGCGCCATCTGCGCCCGGCCCCGGCCGGCAGCTATCCGGCCGGCGAGTCCCCGCTCGGGGTACGGCAGTTGATCGGCGACGTGTGGGAGTGGACGTCGAGCGACCTCCAGCCCTATCCCGGCTTCGCGGCCTTCCCGTACAAGGAGTACTCGGAGGTCTTCTTCGGGCCGGAGCACAAGGTGCTGCGCGGCGGCTCGTTCGCCGTGGACAAGGTCGCCTGCCGGGGCACCTTCCGCAACTGGGACTACCCGATCCGGCGACAGATCTTCTCCGGGTTCCGCACGGCCCGCGACGGGGACGCCTGATGTGCCGTCATCTGGCCTACCTGGGGCCCCCGGCACCGATCGGCCGGCTGCTGACGGAACCGCCGCACAGTCTGTTCCGGCAGTCGTGGGCACCCCGGCGGCAGCGGTACGGGACGGTCAACGCCGACGGCTTCGGGATCGGCTGGTACGCCGAAGGCGATCCGGTGCCCGCCCGGTACCGGCGCGCCGGACCCATCTGGGGCGACCAGTCCTTCGCGGACCTGGCCCGGGTCGTACGGACCGGGGCGCTGCTCGGCGCCGTCCGCGACGCCACCCGGGCGGGAGCGGACGGGGAGGCCGCCGCGGCCCCCTTCGCCGCTGGCACCTGGCTGTTCAGCCACAACGGCGCCGTCCTCGGCTGGCCCCACTCCCTCGCCCCCCTGACCCGCGGCCTGCCCGCCGCGGAGTTGCTGTCGCTGGAGGCCCGCTGCGACTCGGCGCTCGTCTGGGCGCTGGTCCTGCAACGGCTGCGAACCGGGGACGACGAGAGCCGGGCGCTGGCCGACACGGTCCTGGAGGTCGCCGAGGCCGCCCCGGGCTCCCGGCTCAACCTGCTGCTCACCGACGGCCGCACGATCACCGCGACGGCCTGGGGCGACACCCTGTGGTACCTCGCCGAACCCGGCCACGGCACCGTCGTGGCCTCCGAACCGTACGACGACGACCCACGGTGGCAGGAGGTGCCGGACCGCACGCTGCTCGTGGCGTCCGGCACCGACGTCCTGCTCACCCCGCTCAAGGACCCGCACGACCGCCAAGGCGTGCCTGATCACGAGGACCCCCACCACCCCATGGCACCCGCACGTCCGAAGGAGCCCAGCACGTGAGTCCGTTCCTTCTCACCCGCACCCTGCCCGAGGACGCCACCGAGGCCGCGCTGCGTGCCGACGTCCTGCACGGCCTGTCCCACACGCCCAAGACGCTGCCGCCGAAGTGGTTCTACGACGCGCACGGCAGCGAGCTCTTCGACAAGATCACCGAACTGCCCGAGTACTACCCGACCAGGGCGGAGCGCGAGATCCTGGCGGCCCGGGCCACCGAGATCGCCCGGGCGAGCGGTGCGCGCACCCTCGTCGAACTCGGCTCGGGCTCGTCCGAGAAGACCCGCCATCTGCTCGACGCGCTGCCCGGCCTGCACACGTACGTACCGGTCGACGTCAGCGAGAGCGCCCTGACCCAGGCCGGGCACGCGCTGATCGCCGAGCGCCCGGAGCTCGGTGTGCACGCGCTGATCGCCGACTTCACGGGCGGCCTCGCGCTTCCGGGCACACCGGGACCGCGGCTGGTGGCGTTCCTCGGCGGCACCATCGGCAATCTGCTGCCCGCCGAGCGCGCCGCGTTCCTCGCCTCCGTACGGTCCCTGCTCTCCCCCGGTGACACGCTGCTGCTCGGCACGGACCTGGTCAAGGACGAGTCGGTGCTGGTCGCCGCGTACGACGACGCGGCCGGTGTGACGGCCGAGTTCAACAAGAACGTGCTGACGGTCGTCAACCGCGAGCTCGGTGCCGACTTCGATCCGGACGCGTTCACCCATGTCGCGCTCTGGGACGCCGAGCACGAGTGGATCGAGATGCGGCTGCGTTCGCGGACCGAGCAGACCGTGAAGATCCCCGCCCTCGACCTCGCCGTCGACTTCGCGGCCGGTGAGGATCTGCGCACCGAGATCTCGGCGAAGTTCCGCGAGGAGGGGGTACGGCGCGAACTCGCCGCCGCGGGGCTCGACCTCACCCATTGGTGGACGGACCGCGAGGGCCGTTTCGCGCTGTCGTCGAGCGTGGTCAGGTGATGTCGTCGGCAGTGTGAGAGACCGTCCGGGTGACCGACCCGGACACCATCGGGCGACGGACGCCGGCGGTGGCCACCCCCCGCGCGGTGTCTTATTCAAAACTGACGCAGCCGCCGCCCAAGAAAAGG
>NZ_JBHWEL010000066.1:0-32052 GCF_042734135.1 Streptomyces sp. NPDC059668
GGATCGAGCAACGGCTCGCATGCCCGGCCGACGTCTGATCCAGCGGCGACGGCCTCGACACACCGGCACGGCCCCGACCCACCCACCCACCGGCACAGCCCCCCGCCCAAAACCGTTCGCCAGGAATTTCGGCGAGGTGAGATCCTGGACCGCGTATGTCTACGCATCCTGCCCCCGCCCTCGGCGATCTCGCCCCCCGCCTGGCCGAGCTGTCCCTGCGCGACGCGCACCGGCTCGGCCGCAGGCTCGAGGGCGCGCGCCGGATCCGCAAGCCCGAGGCCCGGACCGCCGTGCTCGCCGAGATCGAGGCGGAGGTCACCACGGCCGAGGCCCGCATGACCGAGCGCCGCGCCCGCGTGCCCGCCGTCACGTACCCCGAACAGCTCCCGGTCAGCCAGAAGAAATCGGACATCGCCGACGCCATACGCGACCACCAGGTCGTGATCGTCGCCGGTGAGACCGGCTCAGGCAAGACCACGCAGATCCCCAAGATCTGCCTCGAACTCGGCCGCGGCGTCCGCGGCATGATCGGCCACACCCAGCCCCGCCGCATCGCCGCCCGCACGGTCGCGGAACGCGTCGCCGACGAGCTGGACACGCCGCTGGGCGAGGCCGTCGGCTGGAAGGTCCGCTTCACCGACCAGGTCAACCCGGACGGCACCTTCGTCAAGCTCATGACGGACGGCATCCTGCTCGCCGAGATCCAGACCGACCGCGAGCTGCGCGCCTACGACACGATCATCATCGACGAGGCGCACGAGCGGTCCCTCAACATCGACTTCCTGCTGGGCTACCTCGCCCAACTGCTCCCCAAGCGCCCGGACCTCAAGGTCGTCATCACCTCCGCGACCATCGACCCCGAACGCTTCTCCCGGCACTTCGGCGACGCCCCGATCGTCGAGGTCAGCGGCCGCACCTACCCCGTGGAGGTCCGCTACCGCCCGCTCCTGGAGGAGGAGGGCGACGACGCGGACCGCGACCAGATCACCGCGATCACCGACGCCGTGGAGGAGCTCCAGGCCGAGGGCAAGGGCGACATCCTCGTCTTCCTCTCCGGCGAGCGCGAGATCCGCGACACGGCGGACGCGCTCACGAAGAAGAACTACCGCTTCACCGAGGTACTCCCCCTCTACGCCCGTCTCTCGCACGCCGAGCAGCACCGCGTCTTCCAGCCCCACACGGGCCGCCGGATCGTGCTGGCGACGAACGTGGCGGAGACCTCCCTCACCGTCCCGGGCATCAAGTACGTCATCGACCCGGGCACCGCCCGCATCTCCCGCTACAGCCACCGCACCAAGGTCCAGCGTCTGCCGATCGAACCCGTCTCGCAGGCCAGCGCCAACCAGCGCAAGGGCCGCTGCGGCCGTACGTCCGACGGCATCTGCATCCGCCTGTACTCCGAGGACGACTTCGTCTCGCGCCCGGAGTTCACGGACGCGGAGATCCTCCGGACGAACCTGGCGAGCGTCATCCTCCAGATGACCGCGGCCGGCCTCGGCGACATCGAGAAGTTCCCCTTCATCGACCCGCCGGACCACCGCAACATCCGTGACGGCGTCCAGCTCCTCCAGGAACTGGGCGCGCTGGACCCGTCCCAGAAAGAGGTCCGCAAGCGTCTGACCGAGACGGGCCGCAAGCTCGCCCAGCTCCCCGTCGACCCCCGGCTGGCCCGGATGGTGCTGGAGGCCGACAAGAACGGCTGTGCGCGTGAGGTGATGGTGATCGCCGCGGCGCTGTCCATCCAGGACCCGCGCGAGCGCCCCTCCGACAAGCAGACGCAGGCCGACCAGCAGCACGCCCGCTTCAGGGACGAGAGCAGCGACTTCCTCGCGTTCCTGAACCTGTGGCGCTACGTCCGCGAGCAGCAGAAGGAGCGGGGTTCCTCCGCCTTCCGGCGCATGTGCAAACAGGAGTTCCTGAACTTCCTGCGCATCCGCGAGTGGCAGGACATCTACACCCAGCTGCGCACGGTGGCGAAGCAGATGGGTATCCATCCGAACGAGGACGACGCGGCCGAGCAGAGCGTCCATGTCTCGCTCCTGGCCGGCCTGCTCTCCCACGTCGGCATGAAGGACGTGAAGGAGACCGGCGGCGAGAGCGGGCGCGGCACCGGCAAGAACGAGTACCTGGGCGCCCGCAGCGCCAAGTTCGCGATCTTCCCCGGTTCGGCCCTCTTCAAGAAGCCCCCGCGCTTCGTGATGTCGGCGGAGCTGGTGGAGACCTCCCGCCTCTGGGCGCGGGTCAACGCGAAGATCGAGCCCGAGTGGGTCGAGCCCCTGGCCGGGCACCTCCTCAAGCGGACGTACAGCGAACCGCACTGGGAGAAGGACCAGGCCGCCGTGATGGCGTACGAGAAGGTCACGCTCTACGGCGTGCCGATCGTCGCCCAGCGGAAGGTCAACTACGGGCGGATCGACCCCGAGGCCTCCCGTGAGCTCTTCATCCGCAACGCCCTCGTGGAGGGCGACTGGCGCACGCACCACAAGTTCTTCGCCGACAACCGCAGGCTCCTGACCGAGGTGGAGGAGCTGGAGCACCGCGCCCGGCGCCGGGACATCCTGGTCGACGACGAGACGCTCTTCGACTTCTACGACCAGCGGGTGCCGGAACACGTCGTGTCCGGGGCGCACTTCGACTCCTGGTGGAAGCACAAGCGCCACGACGAGCCCGAGCTGCTCGACTTCGAGCGTTCGATGCTCATCAACGAGAAGGCGGGGGCCGTCACCAAGGACGACTACCCCGACTCGTGGCGTCAGGGGCGTCTCAAGTTCCGTGTGACGTACCAGTTCGAGCCGGGCGCGGACGCGGACGGCGTGACGGTCCACATCCCGCTCCACGTCCTGAACCAGGTGACGGACGAGGGCTTCGACTGGCAGATCCCGGGTCTGCGGGAGGAGGTCGTGACGGAGCTGATCCGCTCCCTCCCCAAGCCCATCCGCCGCAACTACGTGCCGGCCCCGAACGTCGCGCGGGCCTTCCTCGACCGTGCGGTCCCCCTCCAGGAGCCGCTGACGACGACGATGGCCCGCGAGCTGAAGCGCATGGTCGGTGTCACGCTCACCGCCGACGACTTCGACTGGTCCCGGGTCCCGGACCACCTGAAGATCACCTTCCGGATCGTCGACGAACGGCGCCGCAAGCTCGCCGAGGACAAGGACCTCCAGGCGCTTCAGCTCCAGCTGAAGCCGAAGGCGCGCAAGGCGATCTCGCAGGCCGCGGCGGCGACGGCGGAGCGCGAGGGCGGCGAGTCCCTGGAGCGCACGGGCCTCACGGACTGGACGATCGGCTCGCTGGCCCGCGTCTTCGAGACACGGCGGGCGGGACAGCCGGTCAAGGCCTACCCGGCCCTGGTGGACGACGGCGACACGGTCTCCGTACGCCTCTTCGACACCGAGGCCGAGCAGGCCCAGGCCATGTGGAAGGGCACCCGGCGGCTGATCCTGCGGAACATCCCGGTGAACCCGGGCAAGTTCGCCTCGGACAAGCTGACGAACGCCCAGAAGCTCGCCCTGTCCGCCAATCCGCACGGCACCGTGCAAGCCCTCTTCGACGACTGCGCGACGGCCGCCGCGGACAAGCTGATCGGCGACTTCGGGGGCCCGGCGTGGGACGAGGAGTCGTACCGCAAGCTCTACGACAGGGTGCGCGCCGAGATCGTCGACACGACGGTGCGCACGGTCGGGCAGGTGCAGCAGGTGCTGGCCGCCTGGCAGGCCTGTGAGCGCCGTCTGAAGGACGCCAGGAGCCCCGTGCTGCTGGCGAACCTCGCGGACGTACGCAAGCAGCTGGACGCCCTCGTGAAGCCCGGCTTCGTCACGGCGACCGGCCTGCGGCGGCTGGCCGACCTCATGCGCTATCTGGTGGCCGCGGACCGCCGGCTGCAACAGATGCCGACCAACGTCCAGCGGGACACCACCCGGATGGAGAAGGTCCACGAGATGCAGGACGAGTACGCCTGGCTCCTGGAACAGATGCCGCAGGGCCGTCCGGTCCCGCAGCAGGTCCTGGACATCCGCTGGATGCTCGAGGAGCTCCGGGTCAGCTATTTCGCCCACGCGCTCGGCACGGCGTACCCCGTCTCCGACAAGCGCATCGTGAAGGCGATCGACGCCGCGGCACCGTAACGGCGCCCGTACGGTGGGTGAGTTCGACCCCGGGCTCACCCTCCTGTACAGTCTCTTCTCGCAGCACAGCGCACGAATAGTGACTGCGAAACCTGGTCCTGTGGAGCAGTTTGGAGTGCTCGCCACCCTGTCAAGGTGGAGGCCGCGGGTTCAAATCCCGTCAGGACCGCAGTAGATACGAGAGCCCGGGTCTTCGGACCCGGGCTCTCGTGCGTTCGACACCCGCGTGCGTTCGACGCCCTCTCGCGTCCCGCGCTCCCCCGCCCCGGCTCCGCCCGCGGGGCTCCCGCGTCTTGACGGCGCCACTTTCCCCGGGTACCCCAGAAACCAGGGCTCTCGACTCCTTGGAGGTGGCCCATGGCGGCACCGGCCCGGCACGAGACGCGCGCCCTGCTCCGCGCCCATCTGTCGGCCGCTTCCGGGTACCGCCATCTGACGCGGCACTGCCCGATCTGCCACCAGCTACTGAGGCTGGCCCTGGAACCCGCCCCGTACGGCGAGGAGGACGAGACGGCGGTCGAGGACGAGAGTCCCTCCAAGGCCTGAGCCCGGCGCCGGGAATACACCTTCCTCTCAACTCCTTTAGCGCAGAGGAGTCGTGAGCGACAAGGACTCTGGCATGTGACGGGAGTCACCGCATAAGTTTTCAGAACAGCGAAACTTACACCCCACCTACAACTGGTCAATTTAATATGTGCAATTGCACCACCCGCAGGGGACTCCCACCGGAGATCCGACAGCCCTCCCCAGACTCCCACAAGGCCGCTCACGGACCCTCCGCGTCGCCCACTCCGAGGGCCACCCGGCGCGCGGACGGAGCGTCAAGGGGGCGCGCCCGAGGCGCCGGCGGGGCACCGCGGAGCCGGGCCGGGACCCGGAGCGGGCACAAAAAAATCGCGCTGGACCCGGCGGAGTCCAGCGCGATCGACGACGCACCCATGTCATAGGTGGAACTGGGTCGGGCGTGAGCCCTGTTGGGGCAGGACCCGCGTCGCTTGAAGCTGTGGTCCGGACGTTTCGGCGGGTTGGGGGAGCTGCCGAATTGCCCGATTATGTAGTTGTTCAGGCCTCGCTGCGCTGCTGCGGAATGCCCGCGAGCAGTGCACGGACCTCCGCTTCGCGGTAGCGGCGGTGCCCGCCGAGCGTGCGGATGGACGTAAGCTTGCCGGCCTTCGCCCACCGTGTGACCGTCTTGGGGTCGACGCGGAACATGGTGGCGACCTCAGCCGGGGTCAGCAGCGGCTCGGCATCAGGGGTGCGAGCGGTCATGAGCGGCCTCCTCGGGAGAACCGAACCTTCTCGGTTCTTTCCTCTAAATTCTGCACCTTGACCCGCGTTGCCCGAAATGGCGGACGCGAGTCGAGTCGGTTATAGGACGAACGGCTTGTCCTCGGCACTACAACTACACCATCCGTCCAGCCGCGTCGGCCAAACCGATGGAATTGCCCTCCCAGGTGTTCATCAGCGACGGAAGCCGATGGACCATGCCATAGCGGACAGTCACGACACTGTGACGATCAGTCACAGGGCGATCAGGAGTCACCAGACCCCCCATAGCGTGCAATGCGGAGATTCCACCCAAACACGGGTAGAAGGAGTCCTCCCCGGACTCCTTGTCCTATTTTGGCACGGGGAGGGGTAAGCGATGCAAGAGCCAGGTAAGTGCCATCCGTCACGCTTGACACGCCCTTGACGCAAAAGACCGGATCGGGACCTACGTCCCGTAGTCAGGACGTACGTCCTACAGTGGCACCTCTTCGGCGTGCGAGGACCATACGTCAGTTCGGTTGCCGTCGGCTGAGATCCGCGTCACACGTGCCCGGCAGGACCACACGGCGCACCCGCCCCGCCCGCCCCGCGTCCCCGGCACGACACGCCCGTCCCACGTGATCCACCCGATCCACCCGGCGGACCTCAGTTCGAGGACTGCCGGTCCCTGACCGAGCGCCAGCGCTCCACGAGCCGCCCGTACGCCTCACCCGCGGCGACCCCGTCCCCGGTGCGCAGCGCCTCGATGCCCTCGGCGACGTCCGCCGCCGAGTGGTCGTCCTCCAGGTGTCCGGCCGGCAGGGCGTGCACGAGCCCGCCGTAGTCCAGCTCCACCAGCGAGCGCGGGTGGAACTCCTCCAGCCAGCGCCCCACGTCCACCAGGCCGTCGATGAGCGGCCCTTCGTCCAGGGTGTCCCGGAGCGTCTTCAGGGCCCGCGCGGTCCGCCGGCGCGCCTGCACCATCGGCGTCCGGTAGCGCAGCACCGGCGCCGCCCCGTCGCCGCCCGCGCCCTTCTCGTACTCCCGCTCCTCGTCGGAGACGAGCACGAACCAGTTCAGCGGCACCTGCCAGGTCGAGGTGCGGATCCACGGGCGGGCGTCGGGGTTGCGGGCCAGCCAGCGCTCGTAGTCCAGGGCGGCCTGGCGGCGCACGAGCGGGGGCAGCACCGCGTCCAGGACCGGCGCCGGCAGTTCCTCCGCCAGTTCGTCGAGTGCCTGCCAGCCGCGCAACCGGGTGCGCCAGGGGCAGACGCACAGCACCCCGTCGACGTCCAGCACGAACGCGTCGGCGCTCTCGTGCACCGGCACGGGGATCGGCGGGGTCGGGAGCAAATCGGCCAGGGACCGGCGCAGTTCGTCCTGGTACGACGGACGCTCCGCGCGCCGGGCGTAGCGCGCCCAGTGGCCCCGCTCCGGCTCCGCAAAGGCGGCCAGCGGTTCGTAGACGCGCAGATAGGACGCGTACGGGACGACCACCGAGGACACCTTGGGCACCTCTGCTCCCTCCCCATCGGGCCGAACACGAAACCCGGACGGGAACGCGTTCAACCGGCACACGAGCGACCGGGAAAACACTGCAAATCGTCCCACGGCCGTGCGGAAACGTACTCCGGGAGAAGGTGATCCTGAACACTGCGCGGATGGCGACCGGGCACAGGCTCTACCCTCGTGCCCACGGGCGCCCGCCATCCGCACGGGCACCGTCCTCAACCGCCGCTACTTACCTGGGAGTCACCACAGTGACCGACGTAACCGACGGCGTCCTGCACACCCTGTTCCACTCGGACCAGGGGGGTCATGAGCAAGTCGTGCTGTGCCAGGACCGGGCCAGCGGCCTCAAGGCCGTCATCGCCATCCACTCCACCGCCCTGGGCCCCGCCCTCGGAGGGACGCGTTTCTACCCGTACGCGAGCGAGGAGGAGGCCGTCGCCGACGCGCTGAACCTCTCGCGCGGGATGTCGTACAAGAACGCCATGGCCGGTCTCGACCACGGCGGCGGCAAGGCCGTCATCATCGGCGACCCCGAGCAGATCAAGAGCGAGGCGCTGCTGCTGGCCTACGGCCGGTTCGTGGCCTCGCTCGGTGGGCGTTACGTCACGGCCTGCGACGTCGGCACCTACGTCGCCGACATGGACGTCGTGGCCCGGGAGTGCCGCTGGACGACCGGGCGTTCGCCGGAGAACGGCGGCGCGGGCGACTCGTCGGTACTGACCGCGTACGGGGTCTTCCAGGGCATGCGGGCGAGCGCCCAGCACCTGTGGGGCGACCCGACGCTGCGCGGCCGCAGGGTGGGCGTCGCGGGCGTCGGCAAGGTGGGTCACCACCTCGTGGACCATCTGCGTCAGGACGGCGCCGAGGTCGTCATCACGGACGTGCGGGCGGAGTCCGTGGCGCGGATCCTGGACAAGCATCCGACCGGGGTCACCGCCGTCGCCGACACCGAGGCGCTGATCCGTGTGGAGGGGCTGGACATCTACGCCCCCTGCGCGCTCGGCGGGGCGCTGAACGACGCCTCCGTGCCGGTCCTGACGGCGAGGATCGTGTGCGGCGCCGCCAACAACCAGCTCGCGCACCCGGGCGTCGAGAAGGACCTCGCGGACCGCGGGATCCTGTACGCGCCCGACTACGTCGTGAACGCGGGCGGTGTCATCCAGGTCGCCGACGAGCTCCACGGTTTCGACTTCGACCGGTGCAAGGCGAAGGCCTCGAAGATCTTCGACACCACGCTGGCCATATTCGCACGTGCGAAGGAGGACGGGATTCCGCCGGCCGCCGCGGCCGACCGGATCGCCGAGCAGCGGATGGCGGAGGCACGCCGCCGCGGCTGACGGACCGGCCATTCGGAACCCCTCGTTCCGGCCCATTTCCACGTTGTCAGGGACCCGCCGAGGGAACACTTGGAGAGAACTCTCACTCCCGTCGGCGGGTCGGGCGCCAAGAAGAGGTTAAAATCGCGGTTGACCAGCGGGGACAGGGCACCTCGCAGGTTCTGGGCTCAGGCGCGTCCTGCGGGCGACGTACCGTATGGGCGCGGGCTCAGGTACCGTGGAAGCCCTACGGACCGGTCTCTCCACGGAGAGCCCGTTCCAGATCATGAACGCGTGTCAAGACTCTGGGGCCACCGAGCCCCGTATCCGAGGGGGTCGAGCCATGGGGCGCGGCCGGGCAAAGGCCAAGCAGACGAAGGTCGCCCGCCAGCTGAAGTACAGCAGCGGCGGGACTGACCTCTCGCGCCTGGCCAATGAGCTGGGCGCTTCGACTTCGAGCCAGCCGCCGAATGGCGAGCCGTTCGAGGACGACGACGAGGAAGACGACCCGTACGCCCAGTACGCGGATCTCTACAACGACGACGATGAGGACGAGGACGACCAGTCCGGTCCCCAGTCCCAACGTCGCGGCGCTTGACGCAACAGCGTCCCTCGCGGTTTCCGCGATCTCTCGTAGCAGATTCCTGTTGGCGGACTTCTGCCGACAGATCTTCGCCGGCGGTTCTCCGTCGGCGGGTTCTGTCGGCAGAATTCTCGTAGTTACCGCACCTCACCCGGTCCGGGGCGCCAGCGCCGGACCGGGTTTTGTGCTGCCCGGAGGGCATCAGCTCGCGTAGTCGCCGATCAGGGCCGCGCCCGTCGTGTGCGCGCCGCGCTCGGTGATCTCACCGGCGATCCAGGCGTCCACACCGCGGTCCCCGAGGGTGGCGAGCGCCGCGTCCGCCGATTCCTCGGGAACGATCGCGATCATGCCCACGCCCATGTTCAGCGTCTTCTCCAGCTCCAGCCGCTCGACCCCGCCGGTCCGGCCGACGAGATCGAAGACCGGGGCCGGGGTCCAGGTCTCGCGGTCGACGATCGCGTGCAGCCCGTCCGGGATCACCCGGGCGAGGTTCGCCGCGAGGCCGCCGCCGGTGATGTGGCTGAAGGCGTGCACCTCGGTGGTCCGGGTGAGTGCCAGACAGTCCAGCGAGTAGATCTTGGTGGGCTCCAGCAGCTCCTCGCCGAGCGTACGGCCGAACTCCTCGACGTGCCGGTCGAGGCTGAGGTTCGCCCGCTCGAAGAGGACGTGCCGGACGAGGGAGTACCCGTTCGAGTGAAGCCCGGAGGCCGCCATGGCGATCACCGCGTCACCCGTGCGGATACGATCCGCCCCGAGCAGCCGGTCCGCCTCGACCACGCCCGTACCGGCGCCCGCGACGTCGAAGTCGTCCGGACCCAGCAGACCCGGGTGTTCGGCCGTCTCGCCGCCCACCAGGGCGCAGCCCGCGAGGACACAGCCCTCGGCGATGCCCTTCACGATGGCCGCGACGCGCTCCGGGTGGACCTTGCCGACGCAGATGTAGTCGGTCATGAAGAGCGGCTCGGCGCCGCACACCACGATGTCGTCCATGACCATCGCGACCAGGTCGTGACCGATGGAGTCGTACACGCCGAGCTGCCGGGCGATGTCGACCTTGGTGCCCACGCCGTCCGTGGCCGAGGCCAGCAGCGGACGCTCGTAGCGCTTGAGGGCGGAGGCGTCGAAGAGGCCGGCGAAGCCGCCGAGACCGCCGAGGACCTCGGGGCGCTGCGTCTTCTTCACCCACTCCTTCATCAGCTCCACGGCGCGGTCGCCCGCTTCGATGTCGACGCCGGCGGCCGCGTAGGAGGCGCCGGAGGGACTGCCCGTCGCCGGAGACGACTGATCAGAGACAGAAGACATTGCCTGGGATCTTTCGGGTTGGTGAAACGGGGCTCTGCGGCACTTACGGGCGACGGATGGCGTCAGCCGCGGCCGTGGCTGCGGGACCCGCGGCCAGCTCGGTCTCCAGAAGCTGCTTGCCGAGCAGCTCGGGGTCGGGAAGGTCCATCGGGTACTCGCCGTCGAAGCACGCCCGGCACAGGTTCGGCTTGTCGATGGTGGTGGCCTCGATCATGCCGTCGAGGGAGATGTACGAGAGGGAGTCGGCGCCCAGGGAGGTGCCGATCTCCTCGACGGTCATGCCGTTGGCGATCAGCTCGGCGCGGGTCGCGAAGTCGATGCCGAAGAAGCAGGGCCACTTCACGGGCGGGGAGGAGATCCGGATGTGGACCTCGGCGGCGCCGGCCTCGCGCAGCATGCGCACCAGCGCCCGCTGGGTGTTCCCGCGGACGATCGAGTCGTCGACGACGACCAGCCGCTTCCCCTTGATGACTTCCTTCAGGGGATTCAGTTTCAGGCGGATGCCCAGCTGCCGGATGGTCTGCGAGGGCTGGATGAAGGTCCGGCCGACGTACGCGTTCTTGACCAGACCCGCGCCGAAGGGGATTCCGCTGGCCTCCGCGTAACCGATCGCGGCGGGCGTCCCCGACTCCGGGGTCGCTATCACCAGATCGGCCTCCACGGGGGCTTCCTTGGCGAGCTTGCGGCCCATCTCGACACGCGACAGATACACGTTCCGGCCGGCGATGTCCGTGTCGGGACGCGCCAGGTAGACGTACTCGAAGACACAGCCCTTGGGCTTCGCTTCCGCGAAGCGCGAGGTGCGCAGGCCGTTCTCGTCGATGGCGACGAACTCGCCCGGCTCGATCTCGCGGACGTACGCGGCACCGCAGATGTCGAGGGCGGCGGACTCGGAGGCGACCACCCAGCCGCGCTCCAGCCTGCCGAGGACCAGCGGGCGGATGCCCTGCGGGTCGCGGGCCGCGTACAGGGTGTGCTCGTTCATGAAGACGAGGCTGAAGGCGCCCTTGACCTGCGGGAGGACCTTCGCGGAGGCCTCCTCCACGGTCAGCGGCTTGCCGTCGTCGTCGACCTGGGCCGCGAGCAGCGCGGTGAGCAGGTCGGTGTCGTTGGTGGCGGCCACCCGGGTGGTGCGGCCGTCCTGCTTGGGGAGGTCGGCGACCATCTCGGCGAGCTGCGCCGTGTTGACCAGGTTGCCGTTGTGGCCGAGCGCGATGGAGCCGTGCGCGGTGGCACGGAACGTCGGCTGGGCGTTCTCCCAGACGGAGGCGCCGGTGGTCGAGTAGCGGGCGTGACCGACCGCGATATGACCCTGGAGCGAACCGAGCGAGGTCTCGTCGAAGACCTGGGAGACGAGGCCCATGTCCTTGAAGACGAGGATCTGGGAGCCGTTGCTGACCGCGATACCCGCGGATTCCTGGCCTCGATGCTGGAGGGCGTAGAGCCCGAAGTAAGTGAGCTTGGCGACCTCTTCACCGGGGGCCCAGACTCCGAAGACGCCACAAGCGTCCTGGGGGCCTTTCTCGCCGGGGAGCAGATCATGATTGAGTCGACCGTCACCACGTGGCACGGCACCGAGTGTAGGCGAGATCGACCACTGGTCCGAATTGGGGATGGCGGGCCGCGGCGGCTCACTGATCGGCGGTCGCCGTCACGTGTGTGCCGTTTGCGCTGGTCAGAGCCAGACCGCGGTGATCCAGGGCGTAGCCGACCGTGCCGTCGAAGAGGCGCAGGAGGTCGCGCTCGGTGTCCATGAGTGAGGCTTCGCACACCATCCGGGTGGTCCTGGCCGCGCCGAGGGTGATATGTCCGTCGCGGACGGTGGCCGTCGCGGAGACCTCGTTGCAGCCGAGACGGCCGGAAAGGGAGCCTCGGCGCTCGTCCAGGACGAAGTACGCCACGGCGCCGGCGGGCAGCGACCGGGCCACGTCACCGGTGCCGACGGACGTGATGGTCCACTTCGTGCCGTGGAGCGGGACGTCCGCCTCCCTGGTGAGGCCGATCCGGTCGCCGTCCCCGGTGGTGAGCGTGAGCTTGTCGCCCTTGACCGCGGTGGTGAACGTGTCCTGGCCGAAGGCGCGGGCCAGGCTCTTCTCGAAGGCCATCGGGGTCTTCCCGCAGGCCATCTCCGTCGTGCGGAGGGCGCCGAAGTCGACGCGGTCGTCCTTGAGGGTGGCGGTCGAACCGAAGCCGTTGCAGCCGAGATTGCCGCTGACCCGGCCGTCCCGGCCGATCAGCAGGTAGGCGCCGCCGGGCGCGCGGGTGGTCCGCCCGTCGACGGTGAGGGTGTCGACGTTCCAGTGGACGTCCGTGACGCCGGTGCCGTGCGCCGCGGTGACGGACGACGCGCCCGTCCCGGCGGTGCCACCGCCCGCCGTCTCGGTGCCGCAGGCCACGGCGAGCGGAAGCAGGGTCAGGACGCTGAGGGTCAGTCGCTGCTTGTCCATGGCGATGGGACGGGACGGGTGGGGTGGTCGGTTCCCTTCGGCCGGGAGGACGGCTCCGCCGGCGGCACGCGGACCCGCTCGGCGGCGTACGCGGGCCCGCTCGGCGGCGTACGCGGGCCCCCTCGGCGGCGTACGCGGGTCCCTTCGGCGGTTCGGGGTGGCGGACGCGCCGGTGTCACCCCGGTGCCGGGGTCGCGCCGGCCGTCTCGTGACAGCAGCGCGAGGCATCCCGCGGGCACCGCGCGGGGTACCTCGTGGTCGTCGCGCGAGGTACCCGGCGCGACCGTTACGGGCGGGTGCTCCGGGCGAAGGCGCGGGTCAGCGCATGAGCGGCAGGAGCGCCGAGAGGTCGGCCCGCTCGCCGCTCGCGCCGACCTTGGCCTCGTCCAGTGCCGTCCGCCAGTCCGTCCGTCCCGTCGCGAGCCGGATCCAGGTCAGCGGGTCCGTCTCGACGACGTTCGGCGGCGTTCCCCGGGTGTGCCGGGGGCCCTCCACGCACTGCACCACGGCGTACGGCGGGATCCGCACCTCCGTGGACGCGCCCGGCGCCTTCACGGCGAGCGCGTCGGCCAGCAGCCGGGTGCAGGTGGCCAGGGCCTGGCGGTCGAAGGGGATGTCCGTCCCGGCGGCGCGGTTCAGGTCGTCGGTGTGCACGACGAGCTCCACCGTGCGGGTGACGAGATAGTCGGCGAGGGTCATGGCACCGGTGGGGGCCCCGGCCTCCGGGGCCGAGCCGGGGGCCCGGCGGAGGGTGGCGAGCAGCCGGCCGTCGGGAGCGGTGGCCAGCCGCTCGGCGTACCGCTCCTCGGTGCGGGCGTAGAGCGCGTCGAGGTCGGGGTGGTCCGCGGCCAGGCGGCGCGTGCCGTCGGCGATGTCGCCCGCCCGCCCGGCGGTGGCGAACGGCCAGTCGAGCAGCGCGACTTCCCGGCTCACGGGTTCCGGCAGGTCGAGGTTCCGGCTGACGTTCTCCAGGGCCGCCGTGATGTGCGCGGCCAGTTCCCGCACACTCCAGTCGCCGAGGCCCGAGGCCCGCGCCGACCGCTCCTCGTCGAGGTCGCGTACGCCGTCGCGCACGTGCCTGAACTGCGCGAGGACCGCCGCGCGCGTCTTGACGGGATCGTAGGTGCGGGTGCGTTTCCTGGCCGGAGGCATGATCCCCAGGGTAGGCGGTGCACGGGCCCCGGGCGCGGGGCACCTGCGCGGGCGCGCGCGAAGGCCCCGCCCGGAATTCCCTTCCCCGGACGGGGCCTTGACGCGCGTACGGCCGCCGGTGCTACGCGAGGAGCGCCGGGATCGTGCCCTCGTGCGCCGTGCGCAGCTCCGTCAGCGGGAGCGTGAACTCGCCCTGCACCTCGACCACCGCGGTCGCGTCGGACTCGGTCCCGTCCACGACACCGATACGGGTGACGGGCAGGCCCCGCGCACCGCACATGTCGTTGAAGCGGAGTTCCTCCGAGCGCGGGACGGCGACGACCGCGCGGCCCGCCGACTCCGAGAAGAGGAGGGTGAAGGCGTCCAGGCCGTCGGGCACGACCAGCCGCGCGCCCTTCCCGCCGAGCAGCGCCGATTCGACCACGGCCTGGATCAGGCCGCCGTCGGACAGGTCGTGCGCCGAGTCGATCATGCCGTCGCGGGAGGCCGAGATGAGGATCTCGCCGAGGAGCCGCTCGCGCTCCAGGTCGACCCGCGGGGGCAGTCCGCCGAGGTGGTCGTGGACGACCTGCGACCAGGCCGAGCCGCCGAACTCCTCACGGGTGTCGCCGAGCAGGTAGAGGAGCTGGCCCTCTTCCTGGAAGGCGACCGGCGTCCGGCGGGCGACGTCGTCGATGACGCCCAGCACGGCCACGACCGGGGTCGGGTGGATGGCGGCCTCGCCCGTCTGGTTGTAGAGCGAGACGTTGCCGCCGGTCACCGGGGTGCCCAGTTGCAGACAGCCGTCGGCGAGACCGCGGACGGCCTCGGCGAACTGCCACATGACGGCCGGGTCCTCGGGCGAGCCGAAGTTCAGGCAGTCGGAGACGGCGAGCGGCTTGGCACCGGTCGTCGCCACGTTGCGGTAGGCCTCGGCGAGCGCGAGCTGCGCGCCCGTGTACGGGTCGAGCTTCGCGTACCGGCCGTTGCCGTCCGTGGCGATGGCGACGCCGAGTCCGGTCTCCTCGTCGACGCGGATCATGCCCGAGTCCTCGGGCTGCGCCAGCACCGTGTTGCCCTGTACGAAGTGGTCGTACTGGGAGGTGATCCAGGACTTGGAGGCCTGGTTCGGGGAGCTCACGAGCTTGAGGACCTGGTCCCTGAGCTCCTCGCCGGTCGCCGGACGCGGCAGCTTGTTCGCGTCGTCGGCCTGGAGGGCGTCCTGCCACTCGGGGCGGGCGTAGGGGCGCTCGTAGACCGGGCCGTCGTGCGCGACCGTGCGCGGGTCGACGTCGACGATCTTGCCGCCGTGCCAGTAGATCTCCAGCCGGTCGCCGTCGGTGACCTCACCGATGACGGTGGCGATGACGTCCCACTTGTCGCAGATCTCCAGGAACCGGTCGACCTTCTCCGGCTCGACGACCGCGCACATGCGCTCCTGCGACTCGCTCATGAGGATTTCCTCGGGAGAGAGCGTCGAGTCCCGCAGGGGTACGTCGTCCAGGGTCACGCGCATGCCGCCGGAGCCGTTCGAGGCGAGCTCGGAGGTGGCGCAGGACAGTCCGGCCGCGCCGAGGTCCTGGATGCCGACGACCAGCTTCTCGGCGAAGGCCTCCAGGGTGCACTCGATGAGGAGCTTCTCCTGGAAGGGGTCGCCGACCTGGACGGCGGGGCGCTTCGACGGCTTGGCGTCGTCGAAGGTCTCGGAGGCCAGGATGGAGGCGCCGCCGATGCCGTCGCCGCCGGTGCGGGCCCCGTAGAGGATGACCTTGTTGCCCGCGCCGGACGCCTTGGCGAGGTGGATGTCCTCGTGCCGCATGACGCCGATGGCGCCGGCGTTGACGAGGGGGTTGCCCTGGTAGCAGGAGTCGAAGACGACCTCGCCGCCGATGTTGGGCAGTCCCAGGCAGTTGCCGTAGCCGCCGATGCCGGCCACGACACCCGGCAGGACGCGCTTGGTGTCGGGGTGGTCGGCCGCGCCGAAGCGCAGCGGGTCGACCACGGCGACCGGGCGGGCGCCCATCGCGATGATGTCGCGCACGATGCCGCCGACGCCGGTGGCCGCGCCCTGGTAGGGCTCGACGTACGACGGGTGGTTGTGCGACTCGACCTTGAAGGTCACGGCGTAGCCCTGGCCGACGTCGACGACACCGGCGTTCTCGCCGATGCCCACGAGGAGCGCGTCGGACTGCGGGGCCTTCTCGCCGAACTGGCGCAGGTGCACCTTCGAGGACTTGTACGAGCAGTGCTCGGACCACATGACGGAGTACATGGCGAGCTCGGCGCCGGTCGGGCGGCGGCCGAGGATCTCGACGACGCGCTCGTACTCGTCCTTCTTCAGGCCCAGTTCGGCCCAGGGCAGCTCGACGTCGGGGGTCGCGGCCGCGTTCTCGACCGTGTCCAGAGGCGTGCGGCTCATGCGGTGACCAGCTTCTTGAGGATCGAGGTGAAGAAGGGGAGGCCGTCGGTGCGGCCGGAGCCGACGAGCGGCTCGACGGCGTGCTCCGGGTGCGGCATCAGACCGACGACGTTGCCCGCCTCGTTCGTGATGCCGGCGATGTCGCGCAGCGAGCCGTTCGGGTTGACGTCCACGTAGCGGAACGCGACCCGGCCCTCCGCCTCCAGCATGTCGAGGGTGCGCTCGTCCGCGACGTACCGCCCGTCCATGTTCTTCAGCGGGATGTGGATCTCCTGGCCGGACGCGTAGTCGGCGGTCCAGGAGGTCTCCGCGTTCTCCACCCGCAGCTTCTGGTCGCGGCAGATGAAGTGGAGGTGGTTGTTGCCGAGCATCGCGCCGGGGAGGAGGTGCGCCTCGGTGAGGACCTGGAAGCCGTTGCAGATGCCGAGAACCGGCATTCCGGCCTTCGCCTGGGCGATCACGGTCTCCATCACGGGCGAGAAGCGCGAGATGGCGCCGGCCCGCAGATAGTCGCCGTACGAGAAACCGCCGGGCAGCACCACGGCGTCGACCTGCTTGAGGTCCTTGTCCTTGTGCCAGAGGGCGACGGGTTCGGCGCCCGCGAGCCGGATGGCGCGCTGGGTGTCACGGTCGTCGAGGCTGCCCGGAAAAGTGACGACTCCAATACGAGCGGTCACTTTCCTGCCTCCACCTTCTCGTCCTCCACCTTCACGGTGAAGTCCTCGATCACGGTGTTGGCGAGGAAGGATTCCGCCAGTTCGTGGATGCGGGCGAGCGCGGCGTCGTCGACCGGTCCGTCCACTTCCAGTTCGAATCGCTTTCCCTGACGTACGTCGGAGACGCCTTCGAAACCGAGACGCGGCAGTGCACGCTGCACCGCCTGGCCCTGGGGGTCGAGGATCTCCGGCTTGAGCATGACGTCGACTACGACGCGTGCCACTGGCACTCCCGGTGTGTGGTGCTGAGCAGGTCCCTTCAGACTACCCGTACAAAATTTCTACCCGCGTAGATTCGTAGAATCCTACGTGAGCCCGATCACGATCCCGCATCGACGCGGGGGCCTGCACGGAAAATCCTGGGAAAAACCGCAGAAGAGCGGTGGGACCCCATTGCCTCCTGACACGCGGACGGATTTAGTCGGGCTTCACAATGCAATGCCCGGCACTGTACAAAGGAATTGGCAATAGCCGATACTTTGCCCAATAACAGCCGGACAGTCGGCATCTCCCCGACAACTCCGTGACGTCCGCGCACGTCATGGGGTGTGATCGCAGAGGTGCCGCGCGAAGGGACCGATATTCGTGGCGCAGCGTGTCGTGGTCACTCTCTTTGACGACATCGACGGCTCGGAAGCGGCGGAAACGATCGCCTTCGGACTCGACGGCAAGTCGTACGAGATCGACCTCAATCCAACCAATGCCAAGAAACTGCGTAAGGTCCTCGCGCCCTACGTCGAGGCCGGCCGCAAGCGGTCGAAGTCCGGGAAGGCCTACACGCACACCGCGTTGACGCCCGACCCGGCCGCCGTCCGCGCCTGGGCCCGCTCCAACAAGCTGGACGTGCCGCCGCGCGGCCGCATCCCCAAGAAGGTCTACGAGGCGTTCGCCGAGTCGCACTGAGTCGCACCGACAAGCCCGCGCACGGTCCACGCCGGGGCGCCCCCACCGCCGGGGGCGCCCGCGAGGGCCCGTCAGCGGGCCCCCGCGACAACCGACTTGCGCAGACCCCCAGGAGATCAGCTAGAGTCTGGAACACGCCGAGGGGCAAGGCCGAAAGGCCCGACCCGAGGAGTCACGCGGGTGTAGTTCAGTAGCAGAACATCCCCCTTCCAGGGGGAAGGCGCAGTGTGCAATTCCTGTCACCCGCTCTGCAACCCTTACCGATCAGGTAGGGTGATGCTCGCACCGATCGGTGAAAGCCGGTCGGGGGCACATGCGGACGTAGCTCAGTTGGTAGAGCGCAACCTTGCCAAGGTTGAGGTCGCGAGTTCGAGCCTCGTCGTCCGCTCCAGGAAGCAAAGACCCCGGTCAGCAGACCGGGGTCTTTCTCGTATGTCCGCCCACCCGAAGTCCGCGGCGTGGTTCACGCATGTGTCGAAGTCGCGTGCCGAAGTCGCGTGCCGAAGTCGCGTGCTCAAGTCGTGTGCCCAAGTCGTCTGCTCACGTCGTGGGTCGCAGGCTTGTGCCGACGGCTTGTGCCGGGGAGCTCGGCGCGAAGGAACAGCGAGAAGGTACCGGCGTGCGGGCGTCTGACATTTGTCATGCGGAGCGATGACACCGCGCACTGCTGACGCGTCCGGTCCGCGGGGACGCTGATTTCATGAACACGAACGAGCACGACGACGTGATTGAGGTCACCGATCTGCGGCGCGTGTACGGGGGAGATTTCGAGGCCGTGCGCGGAGTCACCTTCTCCGTGGGCCGCGGTGAGCTCTTCGCACTGCTGGGAACGAACGGCGCCGGCAAGACCTCCACGGTCGAGCTGCTGGAAGGCCTCGCCCCGCCGGCCGGCGGACGGGTCCGGGTCCTCGGACACGATCCGTACCAGGAACGCGCCGCCGTCCGGCCCCGGATCGGCGTGATGCTTCAGGAGGGCGGCTTCCCCTCCGAACTGACGGTCGCGGAGACCGTACGGATGTGGGCGGGCTGCACGAGCGGCGCACGGCCCACGGACCAGGCCCTGGAGCTGGTGGGACTCGCGCGGCGGTCCCGCGTGCGGGTGAAGCAGCTGTCCGGGGGCGAGAAGCGGCGGCTGGACCTGGCGCTCGCCCTCCTCGGCCGCCCCGAGGTCCTCTTCCTCGACGAGCCGACGACCGGACTGGACGCCGAAGGGCGCCGGGAGACCTGGGAGTTGGTGCGGGAACTGCGTGACACCGGCACGACCGTGCTGCTGACCACGCACTACCTGGAGGAGGCGGAGCAGCTGGCCGACCGGCTCGCGGTCCTCCACGAAGGGCGCATCGCGGCCTCCGGCACCCCCGCCGAGGTGACCGCGTCCCAGCCGTCCCGGATCTCCTTCGAACTGCCCGCCGGGTACTTCCTCGGGGACCTGCCACCACTCGCCACGCTCGGCGTGAGCGGCCACGAGACGGTGGGCCGCACCGTGAGGCTGCGCACCGGCGACCTCCAGCGCACCGCGACCGCGCTCCTGCTGTGGGCCCGGGACGAACAGGTCGAACTGGGCGGACTCGACGTACGGCCGGCCTCGCTGGAGGAGGCGTTCCTGCGGATCGCCTCGGACGCGGCCGGTGCCGACGGAGGCTCCGGTGCCGGGGCCGGCTCCGGTGGACGGGGCACGGGAGCGACGACAGAGAAGGAGGCCGCGGCATGAGCGCTGCGACCGTGACCGACCCCCGTACGGGGACCACCACGACGACCACCACGACGGGGCGGATGGCGGCGCTGGCGCGTGCCGAGCTGACCCTGCTGGGCCGGACGAAGGCGACGCTCGCCGCTGCCGTGTTCGTGCCGCTGGCCCTGCCGTTCAGCCTGCGCTCGACCGTCGGCCAGATGGACCTGAAGGGCACCGGGCTCTCGGTCGGCTCGGTCGTCCTGCCGTCCTCCGTCGGTTTCTCCCTCCTCTTCGCGGTCTACAGCTCGCTGGTGAGCGTGTACGCGGCCCGCCGCGAGGAGCTCGTCCTCAAGCGGCTGCGCACCGGGGAGCTGCGGGACGCGGAGATCCTCGCGGGCGCGGCCCTGCCCTCGGTCGCGATCGGTCTCGTCCAGTGCCTGGCCCTGGCCGTCGCGTGTGCCGCCCTGCTGGACGTCGGGGCGCCCGAAGCCCCCCATCTCGCCGTCCTGGGACTGCTGCTGGGCCTGGCGATGTGGCCTCCGCTCGCGGCCGTCACCGCGAGCCTCAGCAGGAGCGTGGAAGGCGCCCAGGTGGCCGCCATGCCCCTGATGCTGCTGTCCCTGCTCGGTTCGGGCACCTTCGTCCCCCTCCAGGTCATGCCCGGCGCGCTGGCCTCGGCCTGTGAACTGCTGCCCCTGACCCCGGTGATCACCCTGGTCCGCGGCGGCTGGACCGGCGGCCTGTCCGCGCACGACACCCTGGGCGCCCTCGGGACCGCGGTGGCCTGGATCGTGTTCGCGGTGTTTGCTGTACGGCGGTGGTTCCGCTGGGAGCCTCGACGGTGACCACGGACCCTCGGAGGTCGGCATGAGCAGGCCGGGTGGCTGGTGGCGGGGCAAGAGCACTCCGGCGAAGGTCGAGACCTACACACGGTGGTCGTTCCACTTCTTCGCCCTGATCGAGACCGCCACGATCGGGCTGCCCCTGTTCTCGAACGTGCCCGGCACGCTGTCCTGGTGCCTGTTCCCGCTGGTGTGCGCGCACTCCGTGCTCTGTGCGGTGACCGCGTCGAGGACGCTGGACTGGACACGCGGCACCCGTGACCGCCCCCGGCGGATGCTGATCGCGCTGGCGGCGACCACCGCTCTGGTGGCCGTGGCCGCGCTCACCCTCTCGGGCACGGACTGGCGTCCGGCGACCGACGTCGAGGTCCGCCTGGGCGCCTCGATGTTCGTCGGCGTCATCGCCTTCGGCACCGGGACTCTCGCCCTCGGCACACGGGACCGGCGCCGGATGACGCACGTGGTGGTCGGCGCGACGGTGGGTGCCGGGGCGGCGTCGTTCCCGCTCGGCTTCCCCGGCCCCGCCACGGTGGTCATCGCCGGCACGGTCCTGCTCACCGCCGGGTTCCTCGCCTTCACGGCCGCCTTCTCCGTCTGGCTGCTCAACGCCGTGTACGAACTCGACGCGGCCCGCGAGACCCGGGCCCGCCTCGCGGTCGCCGAGGAACGGCTGCGCTTCGGACGCGATCTGCACGACGTGATGGGCCGCAACCTCGCGGTGATCGCGCTGAAGAGCGAACTCGCCGTCCAGCTGGCCCGGCGCGGGCGCCCGGAGGCCGTGGACCAGATGACCGAGGTGCAGCGGCTGGCCCGGGAGTCCCAGCGCGAGGTGCGCGAGGTCGTACGCGGCTACCGCGAGGCCGACCTCACCGTGGAACTCGCGGGCGCTCAGGGCGTGCTGACGGCCGCCGGCATCGCCTGCGAGGTGACCGGGCCCGCGACGGGGCTTCCCGCTCAGGTTCAGTCGGCGCTCGGCTGGGTCGTACGGGAGGCGACCACGAACGTGCTGCGGCACGGGGACGCGCGCCGGTGCGGGGTCACCCTGCGGGTGGCGGACGGGAAGGTCACCCTCACGGTGGAGAACGACGGCGTGCCGGACGCGGTCGCGGCCGGCCCCGGAGCGGCAGAGAGCACCGGACGCAACGGACCGGGCGGAGGCTCCGGGCTCGTAGGGCTGCGGGAGCGGCTGGCCGGGCTGGACGGGACCCTGCGGGCCGGGCCGGGCGACGACGGCACGTTCCGTCTGACGGCGGAGATACCGATGCCGAATCCTCCGGAGCCGGATCTGGCGCAGCCACATCCCCCGGAGCCGGATCTGTCGCAGCCACATCCCTCGGGGCCGGATCCGTCGGCGGTGCCCGTGCCGCGTCGAGTGAACGAGGTCAGACCATGACGCACGTACCACCCGTCCCACCCGTACCGCACGCCCCATCCGTACCGTCCGCGACACCCGTCCGTCTGCTGCTCGCCGACGACGAACACCTGATCCGGGGAGCGCTCGCCGCGCTGCTGGCGCTGGAGGACGATCTCGTCGTCGTCGCCGAGGCGGCGACCGGGCCCGAGGCGCTGGCGATGGCACGGGCGCACGCTCCCGACGTCGCCGTGCTCGATCTCCAGATGCCGGGGGCCGACGGTGTGAGCGTGGCCACATCGCTGCGGGCCGAACTGCCCGGCTGCCGGGTGCTGATCGTGACGAGTCACGGACGGCCGGGGCATCTGAAGCGGGCGCTTGCGGCAGGTGTACGCGGCTTTGTCCCGAAGACCGTCAGCGCGCAGCGGCTCGCCGAGATCATCCGCACCGTGCACGCGGGAAACCGTTACGTGGACCCGGAGTTGGCGGCCGACGCGATCTCCGCCGGGGACTCCCCGCTGACCGCGCGGGAGGCCGAGGTGCTCGAGTTCGCCGCCGACGGCGCGCCCGTCGCGGAGATCGCGGAGCGGGCCGCGCTGTCGCAGGGGACGGTACGGAACTACCTGTCGTCCGCCGTCTCCAAACTCGGCGCGGAGAACCGGCACGCGGCGGTGCGTCTCGCACGGCAGCGAGGTTGGGTATAGTTGCTCTCGCACCACAGCGCATGCGGACGTAGCTCAGTTGGTAGAGCGCAACCTTGCCAAGGTTGAGGTCGCCAGTTCGAACCTGGTCGTCCGCTCCAGTGAAGAAGCCCCCGGCCTCAGGCCGGGGGCTTCTTCGTGTGCGCACCGGCGCCCTCAGCTCCAGCTGGTGCCGGTCAGACGCTCGAACGCCTCGATGTACTTGGCGCTGGTCGCCTCCACGACATGCGCCGGGAGCGCGGGCGGCGGCTGCTCGCTGCTGCGGTCCCAGCCCGACTCGGAGGACGTCAGCCAGTCCCGGACGAACTGCTTGTCGAAGGACGGCTGGGCGCGGCCCGGCTCCCACGCGTCGGCCGGCCAGAAACGGGACGAGTCCGGGGTCAGCACCTCGTCGGCCAGGACCAGGGTCCCGTCCGCGTAGCCGAACTCGAACTTGGTGTCGGCGAGGACGATCCCGCGTTCGCGCGCGATGTCGCGGGCGCGGCCGTAGACGGCGAGAGTCGTCTGACGCAGCTGGGCCGCGGTCTCGGCGCCGACCTGGCGGGCGACCTCCTCGTACGAGACGTTCTCGTCGTGCTCGCCGACCTCGGCCTTGGTGGCGGGGGTGAAGATCGGCGCGGGGAGTTCCGAGCCGTCGACGAGGCCTTCGGGGAGGGCGAGGCCGCAGACCGTGCGGGAGGCTTCGTACTCCGCGAGGCCGGAGCCGGTGAGGTAGCCGCGCGCGACGCACTCGACCGGGACCATCCGCAGCGACTTGCAGATCAGGGTGCGGCCGGCCCAGTCGGCGGGGGCACCGGGCGGGAGTTCGGTGCTGAGGACGTGGTGGGGGACCAGGTCGGCGAGCTTGTCGAACCACCACAGGGAGAGCTGGGTGAGGACCCGGCCCTTGTCGGGGATCTCGGTGGGCAGCACCCAGTCGTAGGCGGAAAGACGGTCACTGGCGATCATCACGAGGTCGCCCGCCTCGTTCCGGTACAGGTCGCGCACCTTGCCGGTGTGCAGGTGCACCAGACCCGGAACCTGGAGGGGCTCAGGCTTTTCGACGAATCCGGACACGGTTCCTCCCCGTATTTCTGTCCAAGTGGCTCGATTCTCCCGTATGCGGGGAGCGGCTCCGGCCACGGGGTGCCTGGACAGGGACGGGGAGGCACGGCACGGGGTGCGCGGCGGGTGCGCGCGGCGGCCCTTGTCCCGTCGCGGCTCCGTCGCGGCTCCGTCGCGGGTCAGGCGCGGGTCAGTCGCGTTTGCAGATGCGGTCGAGGAGGTTGGCCGTGGCCCGCTGGACGCGGGTGTCGACGTGGCCCGGCCGGTCCAGGGCCGGGGACCAGGCGAACGTCCCGGATGCGAAGACCAGCGCGCCGGAGGGCGCTCGGTAGAGGGAGGTCTCCTGGTGACGGACGGTGCCCTCGCTGTCCCGGTACGGGGAGTGGGCGAGGAGGATGCGGCCGTGGTGCTCCGGCAGCGGGGCGCGCGGGAAGTAGCGGTCGGCCTCGCCCGCGACCATGCCCTCCAGTTCGTCGCCCTCGCTCGCGCCAGTGGCGTCCCACAGCCAGTGGTCGGAGTTACGCACGACCAAAGGGTGGGGATCCGGGACCCTGCCCGCGTACTGGATGCCGATGAGCTGCTGCTCGGGCCGGTCGATCTCCCGCCACAGCGCGGGCTTTCCGGGCCCCCTGCGCTTGCGGCAGGTCAGCAGGCGGTCCGCGACCCCGGACGGGGAGGGACCCAACTCCACCTGCCAGTACATGGTGTTGGCGGAGAGGAAGACCAGTGAAGTGCCGTTTCCGCTGGCGACCTCCACGGTGCGGCGCATGGCCGGCGACCAGTACTCGTCGTGGCCCGGGAAGACCAGACCGCGGTAACGGGTGGGGTCGACGCGGCCGGCGTGCAGGTCGCGGGCGTCGGCGTAGGCGAGGTCGTAGCCGTAGCGCTCGGCCCAGCGGATGAAGTCGTAGGCGTGGCCGACGTGCAGGGGGAGACCCGCGCCGGCGTACGGGCGGTCGAAGGAGACCGTCGTCGCCGCGTCCGCCTCGCCGAGGAGCCGGCCGTCCTCGTCCCACGCGTGGTAGAGGCTGGCGCCCGTACGGCCGTCCTCCGGATAGAGGTTGTACGCCTGCCAGGTGATGTCCGGGAGCAGGAGCAGCAGATCGGCGGGGTGGTTGTCGCGCACCGTGAAGGGGACGTGGGAGCGGTAGCCGTCGGCGGTGGTGAGGACGGCCACGTACGCGCCGATGTTCCAGTAGCTCGGGATCTGCAGGCGCCAGGAGAGCCACCAGTGGTGGCAGGAGACGGTCCGGTCGGCGGTGAGCGGCGGGGGCTGGACGATCCCGGAGAGACGGGGACTGGTGGTGATCTTGCTGGCGCCGTCGCCGCCGTAGTGCCCGATGCGGTAGATGTCGACGCTGAATTCCTGGGGCGGGTCGACGGTGACGTGGAAGTCGATGGCCTCGCCCGGGGCGGCCGCGCCGTTGGAGGCGAAGCCCTTGATCTGGCGGTGCACGTCGTCCGCGGAGCGGGGGCCCCCGATCCTGGGCTGGGGGATGGCACCCCTCACCGGCTTCGTGGTGTCGCGCAGGAGGGTGGCGCCCGGGGCGTGGTCGATGTACCAGGGGACGACGTGCCCGGTGTCGTCGAAGTACTGCTCGTCGCCGCGGAGCCAGGGAACGGGTCCCTGGCCGAAGGGGTCCGTCACGGCGTGCGCGAGAGCTCCCGACTCCCAGCGGCGGATCTGCTCCGATCCCATGCCTGCTCCCCTCCCTCGGTGCCCCCGTCGGTTCTGTGCGCCTCTGCTCCGCGCCCGGGCCTCCGCCCTGCGCGCGATCGGTCCCAGCACATCACATTACGCACGCACTCCGTCACCGTTCGTCGCGAATTGACGTGAACGGAACGGGCGAATCCGGATCCGGGCGGAAGATCCGGACGGGGATGAGTGGGAAGGGTCCCACTCGCCGGGCGCCGAGCCCGGTACTCGGCTCGGCACCGGCGCGTCGCCGTCGTGATCGTCGCGGCCGTCGTGATCGTCCTGCGGTCCTGCGGTCCTGTTGTCGTGATCGTCCTGTTGTCGTGATCGTCCTGCGGTCCTGCCGCCGTGCCGTCCTGCTGCCGTGCCTGCCGTCGTGCCTGCCGTCGTGCTGTCCTGCCGTCGTGGTCAGACCAGCCGGACCGGTTTCTCCGGGCGGACGCCGAGTCGGCGGAGCCAGTCCCGGAGGGGGGCCGGGTCCCCGTCCTCGACCAGGGTCAGCACACGGGGGCCCAGATCGGCGGCGCGTTCGCCGCCGACCAGCAGGGACGGTCCGTCGAGCCAGTCGAGCCCCGGCGTCGCGCCCGCGGTGTCCATCGCGGCGCAGCAGACCATCGCGGTGACGTGGTCGGCCAGCAGCTCCCGTCCGGTGCGCGGCGGCTGGAGCGGGAAGAGCGGCAGCATCCCGTCCTCCCAGAACGCCAGGTCGGGCCCCGGCTGCTCGGCGCCGCCGCTCGGTACGGAGGCCGGCGTCGACGCCTCGTCCCGGGCCAGCTCCGCGCTGAGCCCGGCCGCGAGTGCCGCCGTCCGTTCGCTGCCGAGGCCGAGACCGTCGTCGTCCTCGTCCGCGCTCATCTGCTCGTACGCTCCGCGCCGGCGGCCGACGAAGGGGACCGGCTCCCCGTCCGGCTCCGGGGCCGTCCCGGAAGCGGCGGCACGTGGGCAGTCGGTGGCCGCGCCCGTGTCCGCGCCGGCTTCGGCTCCGGTCGGCGGCGCGGTCAGATGGTCCAGTACGCGTGCCAGTGTCGGGCCGCCCCGGTCGGGCACCGCCGGGTCCGGGGAGTGGCGGACGCCCAGCGTGTCCAGGACCCGGTGCAGCCGGGCCGCGTCGGCCCGCCAGGTCCGGTCGACGACCTCGTCCGGATACTCCTGCCAGTCCACCGGGGCCCAGTCGGGCCCGGTCTCCGCGGGTCCGCCATGGAAGAGGCGGGCGGCGAGCAGCGAGGCCGCCTCGTCCACCGTGCCGGGCTCTTCGAGCAGGTCGCAGGCGGGGCGCTCGCCGAGGCGCGAGGTGTAGCCCTCGGCCAGCCGGTCGCGGCGGGAGAGCTCGGTGAGGGCCGCGACGACGCCCGCGTCCAGCCGGGACGGCCAGCGGCCCATCCGCCAGGCGGGCAGCGCGACGCGGTTCAGCAGCCGGTCCCAGCCCGCGTAGGCCAGACCCACCTGCTCCTGGGCGACGATCCGCAGGCCGTAGTCCACGGCCTGTGCGCGCTCGGCCGCGGCGGCCGCCACGCCCCGCTCCATCTCGGCCGCGTGCCCCCGGCAGCTGCGCAGCAGCAGACGGGTCACCCAGCCGACACCGGCCAGCACCGTGCGGACCACCGGGCCGTGGGCGGGCGCCGAGGTCACGGCCACGGCCGCGTCCAGCCCCCGTACGAAACGGCGGGCCGCGGCTATGTCGGGATGGGCGGAGGGGCCCGTCCCGGCGACGACCGGGGCGAGGACCGCGCGCAGCTCACCGACGCGCATCCACCACAGGAAGGGCGAGCCGATGACCAGGACGGGAGCGGCGGGGGTGCGGCGGACGTGTGCCGAGGCCCCTCGCGCACCCGCTATCTCGTCCCTGGCCTCCTGCGGCGGCGGGCCGTGCGCCGGGTGGGTGCGGTCCTCCAGCCAGCTGTCGCAGTCCGGGGTGAGCGCTATCGCGGAGGGGGGCGGGACGTCGAGGCGGTCGGCCAGGTCCCGGACCATGCGGTACAGGTCGGGGGCGGACTCCTCCGCGATCGCGACCGTGGGGCTCACGGCGGGCCGGGCGCGGGCGACGACGAGCGCGATGCCCGCGGCCGCGAGGAGGACGAGGCCGGCGAGGACCGTCACGACCCAGCGCGTGACGGGCCAGGGTCCGCCGGTGAGGTGACCGGTCGTGCCGCCGACGAGCAGCACGACGGCGACAGCCGCGGGCAGCAGGGCTACGGCCAGCGCCCGGCTGCGGATCCGCAGCACGGCGAGAGCCCGGGAGCGCGCGGCCTGCGCGCCCACCTCCACACCCATACCGGTCACGACCGTAGATCACCCCCTACTGTCCGCTCGTACGGGGCTGTTCGACAGCCCGCGCCGGCGGATGCCCTGGCTTTGCTCACTCCCCCACTGTGGCACCCGCCACCGACATCGCAATGCCGGTGGGCCAAGTGCCGGAATGCTTTCGCCGCACAGTAGTTGGGGCCTCGGCCCCCGTCAGGCGGATGGGGCATCGCTCACTCGATGGAATGGCTTTGGGGAAAGGTGGATGACCGTGGGCAATGATCAGGCCCCGGATTCCGTACAGAATCCGGGGCCCGGGGGCAGTGCGGGGACGGGGTCCTACGCCGTCGCGGCGGCGCCCGCCGAGGATTCCGCCGCGGCCTTCGCGGCGATGTCCGTACGGTGCTGGGAACCGTCGAGGCCGATACGGGCGACCGCGGCATACGCGCGGGCGCGTGCCTCGGTGAGGTCGGTGCCGGTCGCCGTGACGGACAGCACGCGGCCCCCGGCGCTCACGACGGCGTCACCGTCGTGCTTCGTCCCGGCGTGCAGGACGTACGCGTGCGGGGCGTCCTGGGCCGCCACCTCGTCGAGCCCGGTGATGGGATCGCCGGTGCGCGGGGTGTCCGGATAGTTGTGCGAGGCCACGACCACGGTGACCGCCGCGTCGTCGCTCCAGCGCAGCGGCGGCAGGTCGATGAGCGTGCCCTCGGCGGCGGCGAGCAGGACGCCGGCCAGCGGGGTCTTCAGACGGGCGAGGACCACCTGTGTCTCGGGGTCGCCGAAGCGGGCGTTGAACTCGATCACCCGTACACCGCGGCCGGTGATCGCCAGGCCCGCGTAGAGCAGCCCGGAGAAGGGGGTGCCGCGGCGGCGCAGCTCGTCGACGGTCGGCTGGAGGACGGTCTCCATGACCTCCTCCACCAGCTTCGGGTCCGCCCACGGGAGGGGCGAGTACGCGCCCATGCCGCCGGTGTTCGGGCCCTGGTCGCCGTCGAGCGCGCGCTTGAAGTCCTGGGCGGGCTGCAGCGGGACGACCGTCACGCCGTCGGTGATCGCGAAGAGGGAGACCTCGGGGCCGTCGAGGAACTCCTCGATGACGACGCGTTCGCAGGCGTTGGCGTGCTCCCGGGCCTTCGCGAGGTCGTCGGTCACCACGACGCCCTTGCCGGCCGCGAGGCCGTCGTCCTTCACCACGTAGGGGGCGCCGAAGGCGTCGAGCGCCTCGTCGACCTCTTCGGGGGCCGTGCAGACGTAGGAGCGGGCGGTCGGAACGCCCGCCCTGGCCATCACGTCCTTGGCGAAGGCCTTGGAGCCCTCCAGCTGCGCGGCCTCCTCGGAGGGGCCGAAGCAGGGGATGCCCGCGGCGCGCACGGCGTCGGCGACCCCGGCGACGAGCGGTGCCTCCGGACCCACGACGACCAGCTCGGCACCGAGCTCGGTGGCCAGCGCGGCCACCGCGGTGCCGTCGAGGGCGTCGACCGCGCGCAGTTCGGCCACGTCCGCGATGCCTGCGTTCCCGGGGGCGCAGTGCAGGGCGGTGACGGCGGGATCGAGGGACAGGGAACGGCACAGGGCGTGTTCGCGGGCGCCGCCGCCGATGACAAGGACCTTCACGGGGTCAGCCTATCCGCCGGAGGTGAGTGCCTTTGTGGGGGCTTCCGAAGCGGGGGGCCCGCGGAGTTGGTGGGATCCTCCAGGTGGTGCGGGGCCTGGGGGTCTCACGGGCCCAGCTGCCTCAGCGGCTTGGGGGTCTCACGGGCCCGGCGCTGCCTCAGCGGCCAGGGGGTCTCACGGGCCCTGGGCCATCCCGGCTCCGGGGTATCCCGGGCCCCGGCGCCTCACCGGCCGCGCTCATGGCGCGGACATGAGCCGTGGCCGCGGCTCGCTCGGACGCTCGTGGGTCACCGGACCGTGGGCCGACCCGGGCCGCGGGCTACTCGTTCGAGAACTCCTCGACCACCGTCGCGCCCAGTTCGCGGACGATCAGGTCGTGGCCCGAGAGTGCGGACTCGTCGAGGTCGGGGTCGTCGTCCTCGGGGATGTCGTCCTCGGGGGCGACCGGGGGCGGCGGCTCGGGGGCGGGGGGCCCGCTGGGTCTCGACGCGGGCGCGGCCGGTGCCTGGCCCGCGGGCGGCCCCTGCGGCGCGGCGGGGCGCGAGGCCGGGGCCGGGGACTGCGGGGCCGCGGGGCGCGGTGCGGCGGGCGCCCCGCCGTATCCGGCACCGCCACCGCCGTACCCGCCACCGCCGCCGTACCCACCGCCCGCGCCACCGCCGCCGCCGAAGCCGGGGCCGGGTGCCGTCATCGGCGGGGCCGAGCCACCCGAGGCGTCGACGATCGCCTCGATCTTCCACTGGATGTTGAACTGCTCGGCCAGCGCCTGCTTGAGGACGTCCTCGCTGCCGCTGCTCGCGAAGTTGTCCCGCGCGCCCGCGTTGACGAAGCCGATCTGCAGCGTCGTGCCGTCGTATCCGGTCACCTGGGCGTTCTGGCTGAGCAGGATCCAGGTGAAGCGGCGGCGGTTCTTGACCGCCTCCAGGATGTTCGGCCACAGCGCGCGGGGGTCGGGGCCGCCGCCCGCGGGAGCCTGCATCGGGGCGGCGGCGGGCGCCGCCGGGGTGCCGGGTGCGGCCGGGGCCGAGGACGCCGGCGGTGCCGCGGGTGCGGCCGGGGCCTGCCCGCCGCCCGCGGCAGTCGTCGTCGGCCAGCCGCCGGGACGCCTGCCGCTGCCGGCGGCCGTCGCGGTCGGCCACGCACCGGGTGCGGGCCCCGCCGGGGGAGCCGCGGCGGCCGGAGTTCGCGCCGGCTCGCCCGTCTGGCCAGGGGCCGGGGACGCGGGGGCGACCGGAGCGGGGGCGACCGGCGTGGCGGCGGGGGGAGCCGGGGACGCGGCGGCGGGCGCGGCCGGGGCGGGAGCCCCCGCGCCCTGCGCCGGAGCGCCACTGCCCGCGCCGGCGGTGTCGACCCCTCCGTACCCCTCACCGGGACCCTGCGCCCGTACGGCGGCACGGGCCGCCGCGGGTCCGCCGCCGGGCGGGACCCCGGGGCCGGCGGGGGCCGGAGCCGCCGCGGCCATTCCATGTACTTCGGGACCGGGCACGTATCCCATGGCGGGGGCGCCGCCACCGCCGGAGAAGTTCACCCCGCGCTCGATACGGTCCAGCCGGGCCATGAGCGCCCGCTCGTCCCCGTACGCGGCGGGCAGGAGCACGCGCGCGCAGATGAGTTCGAGCTGGAGCCGCGGCGAGGTGGCGCCGCGCATCTCCGTCAGTCCTTCGTTGACGAGATCGGCGGCGCGGCTGAGCTCGGCGGCGCCGAAGACCCCGGCCTGGGCCTGCATGCGCTCCACCACGTCGGACGGGGCGTCGATGAGGCCCTTCTCGGCGGCGTCGGGCACGGCCGCCAGGATCACCAGGTCGCGCAGCCGCTCCAGCAGGTCGGCGACGAACCGCCGCGGGTCGTTGCCCCCCTCGATCACGCGGTCCACGACCTCGAAGGCCGCGGCTCCGTCCCCGGAGGCGAACGCCTCGACGACCGAGTCGAGCAGCGACCCGTCCGTGTAGCCCAGGAGCGAGGTGGCCATGGCGTACGTCACACCCGCGTCGGCCGCTCCCGCGAGGAGCTGGTCCATGACGGACATGGAGTCACGCACGGACCCCGCGCCGGACCGCACGACCAGCGGCAGCACCCCGTCCTCGACGGGAATGCCCTCGCGCCCGCAGACCTCGCCGAGGTACTCGCGCAGGGTCCCCGGGGGCACCAGCCGGAACGGGTAGTGGTGCGTACGGGAGCGGATCGTCCCGATGACCTTCTCGGGCTCGGTGGTGGCGAAGATGAACTTGAGGTGCTCCGGCGGCTCCTCGACGACCTTCAGCAGCGCGTTGAAACCCGCCGACGTGACCATGTGGGCCTCGTCGATGATGTAGATCTTGTACCGGCTGCTCGCGGGCCCGAAGAACGCCTTCTCCCGCAGGTCACGGGCGTCGTCGACACCACCGTGCGAAGCGGCGTCGATCTCGATGACGTCGATGGATCCCGGGCCGTTGCGTGCGAGGTCGCGGCAGGACTGGCACTCCCCGCAGGGCGTCGGTGTGGGCCCCTGCTCGCAGTTGAGGCACCTGGCCAGGATGCGCGCGCTGGTGGTCTTGCCGCACCCGCGCGGACCGCTGAACAGGTACGCGTGATTGACCCGGTTGTTCCGCAGCGCCTGCTGCAACGGGTCGGTGACATGTTCCTGCCCGATGACCTCGGCGAACGACTCCGGGCGATAGCGGCGGTACAGCGCGAGAGACGACACACGTACGAGGTTATAGGCGCCCACCGACAACAAGGACCGCCCGCGATGACAGTGCGATGACGGCGGACGGCAACGGGGACGGGACGGCTCGCCCTCACATCCCCGGCAGACGCAAGCGCCCCCCACGCACCCGCCAGAGCCGACCTACCCTTGCTGCCTTCCGGCCCTGGGGGAGTTCAGTCAGATAGCGCCACGTGAGGGGCTGCGCTCACAGTACCTGATCCGGGCGGGGGGAACGAGTTCGCGAGCACTCCTCAACGTCTTGTATTGTTTGCCGCGGAGGATTCGCCTAGAGGCCTAGGGCGCACGCTTGGAAAGCGTGTTGGGGGCAACCCCTCACGAGTTCGAATCTCGTATCCTCCGCCAGTGCCTCACCGGGCACGACTCGAAGGGGGGCCCCCGCCGGGGGGGGGGGGGGCCGCGAGGTTAGCGCTGTCGGCGCGCCCGCGGGCGGCGGCGCGGCCCGCGAGCGAGCGGGCGGCGAGCGCCGGCTGGCGCTCGCAC
>NZ_JBHWEL010000066.1:32062-53665 GCF_042734135.1 Streptomyces sp. NPDC059668
TCTTTTCTTTTGGTGGTCTACACCACACAATTTTTATCTATATTTATACACCCCGACCACCCACCCCCGCCAACCCCCCCCCCCCCCCCCCGGGGGGGGGGGCCCCCCCATCGACGTTGTCCGTCGTGGATCCGGCTCCCGGGGGCATGCCGCCGACCGGCCGTGACCCCTCGGTTCCCGTCCCGGTCCGCGCCCTCCTCGGTGCCGGACGGCGTCCGCACGTACTCGCGGGCCGTGGCGTACAACCAACCGTCCTCCCCGAAGGTCTTGATCGCCGGTGCCGCGCCCCTGACCGCGGCTCCGACGACCGCGGGAGGGTACGCATGGGGCCAGTCATGGCGACGGGACCGGAGACACACAGGACACACGGCGCGCGAAAGCGCGGCGGACGACCGGTGCTCACGGCGACGGTGCTGATCGCCACCGCGAGCGGGCTGCTGACCGCGGGCGCCGTGCCCGCCTCGGCCGCCACCGTGAGCTGCGCCTCACCCGTCTACAAACGGCAGTTCTTCGCGAACACCACGTTCTCCGGCACCCCCCGGAAGACCGACTGCGACGCGCGGATCGACCAGAACTGGGGCGCCGGGGCACCGGCCCCGGGGCTCCCGAAGAACACCTTCGGCGTCCGCTGGACCGTCACCCGCGACTTCGGCTCCGGCGGCCCCTTCGCCCTGTCCGTGGCCTCGCGTGACGGCATCCGCGTCTACCTCGACGGCGCCCGCAAGGTGGACCTCTGGAAGGACGTCTCCACCACCCAGAAGAAGACCGTCGACGTCACCGTCCCTTCCGGGACGCACACCCTCCGCGTCGACTTCGTCAACTGGACCGGGGACGCGAACGTCACCTTCGCCTACACGCCCCGCACTTCGGCGACCGTCGACAGGGTCAGGCCGCTCACCCCGGGCGCCGCCTCCCTCTCGTACGCCGACGGCCGGGCGAAGCTGACCTGGTCCGGGAACAAGGAGATGGACCTCGCCGGCTACAGGGTCTACCGGCGGCTCAAGGGGACCGACTACGGCAGCAAGCCGCTGGCGACGACGGCCTCCACCTCGTACACCGACACCTCCCTGCCGCTCACCGGGGACGTCTACTACTACGAGGTGCGCGCGTACGACAGGGCCGGCAACGTGTCCACCGGCACCGCCGACAAGTCCGTCACCACCCTCGACCGGACGCCGCCCGCCGCACCGGCCGGGCTGAGCGTCGCCAGGACCGAGGGAGCCGTGCGGACGCAGTGGCAGCCGGTCGACGGGGCGGCCTGGTACCGGGTCTACCGGGCGTCCTCCGCCGCGGGGCCCTTCGAAGCGGTCTCCGCCGAGCTCACGGACAGCTCGTACCGGGACACCCCCTCCTTCGACGTCACCAAGCGCTGGTACTACCGGGTCGTCGCGGGTGACACGGCGGGCAACAGGTCCGCGCCGTCCGCGATCGCCGACACGGGCGCCCCCGACGTCACCCCGCCCGCCCAGGTCACCGGGGTCCAGGCCGTCGGCAGCACGGCGGGCAACAACGTGCGCTGGACGGCGAACGCGGACGACACCGCGCACTACGAGGTGTGGGCGCGGCAGGCCGGCGAGGAGTTCGCGCACCCGCAGATCGTCTTCGGCTCCTCGTGGCTGGACACCACCGCCCCGGTGGGCGGCACCGTCGAATACCGGGTGCACGCGGTCGACCCGGCCGGCAACATCTCCCCCGTCTCCGCGTCCGCGCAGGCCGTCCGCCCGGCCCCGGCCCCGGTGTCGGCACCCCAGTCCGTCACCGTCTCACCGCGGGACAGCGACACCGAGCTCCGCTGGACGTTCCCCGCCGACGCGTGGCACTTCCACGTGTACCGGCGCACCGACCCGAACGGCGCCTGGACACTGCTCGACGACGCCGCGATCGGGGCGAACGCGTTCCTGGACGCCACCGCGCCCAAGGGCGTCGCGTACTACTACGTCGCCTCGGTCGACTCGGCCGGCGCGGACTCCGCGCCCTCGCCCACGGTCACGGTGGACCGGCTCACCCCGGCGACCCCCACGGCGGCGCAGGTACCGCTCCTCTCCCTCAAGGCCCCGTACACCGAGTGCACGGCGAACGACTGCGCCGGTCACGGTGGCCCCGGCCAACCCGTCACGGTCACGATGAGCCGACAGGCCGGCGACGACCGCGTCATCGGCGGCTACCAGTGGCACGTCTACGGATCCGCCGACTCCGGGTACCAGCGGACCTCGGACACCTCGGTGACGTGGGCTCCGACCCGAACGGGGCTGTACGTGGCCGAGGTGGCGACCGTGGACGTGTACGGCCGCGTCGGCCCGTCCACACACATCGAGTTCAAGGTCGGCTGACCCGACGGCTGAGCAGTTGACCTGATCACCGGGCACCCTGTCGTAGGGCCCCGCCGCTCGCGGTGGGGCCCTACGGCTGTCCCGGCCGGGGACTGTCGTGGGAGTGGGAGTGGGAGGCGGGTGGGCGGGAGGCTCCCCGCGTCCCCTGTCCGTGCCCTCCAGAGGCAAGGCCCGGCACCTCAGTGCGCAGCCACCGCGCGAGCACGGAGAAATCGTCCTCGGTGAGGCCTTCGGCCGGGTCGACACGGTGGAGCAGTGCGGGTGCCGGATGCTGCGCGGCGACCCACAGTCGGTCCACGGCGCCGATCTCGTCGTCGACCCAGATGAAGGGCCGCTGGCCGGCCCACTCCACGAGCGGGCGCGTCTTCCAGTGCAGGCCGCGCGGGCCGTCGTCGGCGCAGGCTTCGGGCCACTCCACGACGGGCAGCCTGGGCAGCCCGATCCGCGCGGCGACGGACTCGTTGGCCTCCTCCATCCATGTCGAGGCCCACACCAGCTCGCACCCGAGCGCCGTCAGGCGCGGCCCGACCGTGCGGTCGAGCCGTCCGAGCAACGGGTTCCCCCCGTCGGGGAGTTCCTCGGGGCCGGAAGCAGCGACCCGGGACCGGGCGGCCGACGGCCCGAACGGGATGAGCGGTCCGTCGACGTCGAGGAAGAGGACGGGGCGCTCCGCTGCGGGGGTCACGGCGGCACGATAACCCCGCGTCAGCCCTGCATCGCCTTCTGGCGCTGGAAGGCCCTCGCCCATGGTTCCCTCGGGCGACTCGTGGACCCCGCTCGCGGGTCCTGGTCGCGGCATCCCCGGGTGATTGCGGCATCCCCGAGGCCGGGTGTCACGGCGCAGGCTTCCGCGCACTCCTCGAAGCGGTGCTTCACGCACTGCCCGGGAGGAGCGCGCGTGAACTGCGGGCCCTCGCGCCGGCCCTCGGCAGGAAGATCCTGGCGAGGGCCGTGGTCATCCCGGCCGACGGCCCGGACGTGCCGGTTCCAGAACCGTCGCCGGACCGGTTCCAGGACCGTCCGGCAGACGGGCCACCGGAACCGACGGAGTCACCGGGCGGCGGCGGCCGCCTTGGTCCGGGCGTGGGCGACGTAGCGGACGGTGAACAGCATCGGGACGGCGAAGCCGGCGATCTGGATGAGCGTCGCGGTGACCGAGTGCGCGTTCCCGGCGTGCGCCACGAAGGCGAGCGCGACGGCGCTCACGGCGAAGGCGGCGGTCCAGACGGCGGTGATCACGACGTTGATCCGGATGAACGGAGCGAGCCCCCAGAACTCGCGCGGGGTGGTCCGTTTGGCGATGCCCAGCGTGAACGGCCTGCCGATGGCCAGTGAGACGCCGGCGACGACCGCGAGCGTGCCCGACGACAGGGCCGAGGCGTAGTCGTGCACGCCCGAGTGCGGGTCGGCGAAGGCGATGGCGGCCAGCACGGCGAAGAAGGCCGCGGAGCCGAACTCGATGATCAGGGCGTCGGGTTCGGCACCGGCCCGTACCTGCTGGACGATCACCGCCGCCGCGACCACCAGCGCGATCAGCGCCGCCCACTGCCAGTTCCCCGAGGGGAGCGCGGCGAAGACGATCCACGGGAGGAAGGTGCGCAGGTACGACATGAGGTCTCCGCTTGCTCGGCATCTCTCTTCTGACATGTCGAAACTAGAAGGTCCATAGATGACATGTCAATACTGGAATGTAGACTGAGCGCATGAGCCTTCGACACGCACTGCTCGGGCTCCTCTCCGAGCACCCCGCCAGCGGCTACGACCTGCTGAAACTCTTCGAGACGTCGCTGGCCAACGCCTGGCCGGCGACCCAGAGCCAGATCTACACCGAGCTGACCAAACTGGCGGACGCCGGACTGATCGCGGTCGCGGCCGAGGGCCCGCGGGGCCGCAAGGAGTACACCCTCACCGCCGAGGGACTGGCCGAGCTGCGGCACTGGCTGACCGAGACCAAGCCCCAGCGGACCACCCGCAGCGACACCCTCCTGCGGGTCTTCTTCCTCGGGGTGCTGACACCGGACCAGGCGCGCGGCTACCTCACCGAACTCGTCGAGCGGGCCGACGAGGGCTACCAGGGCCTGCGCCTGCTGGAGGAGTCCATCGACTGGACCGACGACAACCTCTCGGTCTACGGCCGGATCGCCCTGGAGTACGGCCTGCGGCTCCACACCATGCACCGCGAGTGGGCGGAGTGGGCGTCCGGCCAGATCACCTGACGGCCGGCCGCGGTCGACTCCGTGCCCCGCGAGCGCATCCACGGCACCCCCCGGCGGCGAAGGAACCCGAGCACGCATGTGCTCGCGTCCGTCCCGACCACGAGAACGGCCCGCTCACTCAGCCATGTACGACGAGAACACCCGCCAACCGTCCGTGACCCGGCCGCCGGGGGTGCCCCGATGAAGGAGACCGTCCGCGGCTACTGGTGCGAGTGCCGGACCGAGGACCTCGCCGCAGGCGGTCCGCCGGCGCTGCTCGCGTCGATGGACGCCTACTCGGCCGCGCAGGCCGACCGGTGGATAGCGGTCGCCCTGCGCACCATCACACCGGCACTCGGCCCCGCCGCGGCGGACGAGGCCTGGGACTGGCTGTACGACGGCCGCATCGAGATGAGACAGGCCCTGCTGCGCTCGGAACCGTGTTCGGTGTCGGTCGACAACGCGACCACCCGGCTCACCTGGACCGCCCGCCCGGTCCTCTTCCTCCCCCTCGCGCGCGGGGCGGACGCCGGCCTCCCGGACTGTGCGGACAGGTCCGCCCCGGACACCGGCCGTCCCCGTCCGTCGTAAGGGCCCGCCCGGCAAGGAGCCGCGCGGTCCGGCCGGGACCTGCGAGGACGTGCGAGGACCGCCCCGCGGGGGACCGGCGCCCGTCGGGTACGCGCCGGGCGCGCCGTGACCTTTCCGCCGCGCGCCCTGTTAGCGACTCTGCCCGCCGCCCACCTGCGCCAGGGAAGCCCTCATGACGATGACCAGGCCGCGTCCGGCGGTGCGCCCGTGACCACGACGGTTCCCCAGCCCAACGCGGTGGACGGCTGTTTCCTCAGCTACGAGCGGGACGAGCCCCGGTTCCGGCCCTATGTCGGAGCGGTCCTGGAGGTGACCGGCTCCTGCCCGGGTCCGGACCCGGTGCGCGAGCAGATCGCCTACCGCGTGGCCCGCATGCCGAGCCTCGCCTGCAAGGTCACGCGACAGGGCCGCCGGACGGTCTGGGAGCTCGACCCCGGCTTCGATCCGCGCCGCCATGTGCACGAGATCCCCGTACAGGACGGCCGGGCCTCGCTCGACCGGGCCGTGGACGCGCTGCTCGGCGAACCGATCGGCGCCGGCGCGCCACGCTGGGGGGTCTGGCTCATCCACGGCTACTCCCCCGACAGGTACGCGCTGTTCTACCGCGCGCACCACGCCGCCCAGGACGGGCAGGCCGTACTGGACGCGCTCACGGCGCTGTTCGGGACGGGTCCCGCCGTTCCCGCCCGGCAGGCCGCGGACGAGGCACCCGGCGGCCGCGGCACCGGCGGGGACCGGAACCGGCTCACGCGGGTGCGGAGCCGGATCACGCGGGTGCGGAACATCCCCGCGCGGGCGATCGCGCAGAACGCGGCCGACACCGTACGCGGCCTGCGGTCCACCCTGACCTGGGCGCCGCACCGCCCCCTCACCGGCCGGACCCGGCTGCTGTCGGCGGCCGTGCCGGTGTCCTGGCCCCGGGAGGTCGCGAAGGCCCTCGGGGCCACGCCCAACGACGTCTGCCTGGCCGCGCTGGCGGAGGCGGTACGGGACTGGGTGCCCGCGGAGTGGCGGGCCCGCCCCGGACGCGGCCGGGAGCTGCACGTGGGACTGCCGGTCAGTCTCCGTCTGCCCGAGGAGCGGTTCGCGGTGGGCAACAGGGTCTCGGCCGTCCGCGTTCCGCTGTCCTACTGGGCGAGGTCCCCCGCCGACCGGGTCGTGGCCGTCGCCCGCGCGACCCGCCGCGTCAGGACCGAGGGGATGCGCCGGGTGCTGCGGGCGCAGCTGGAGTGCCTGCCGGAGTGGCTCGTCTACCGCTTCGTCCGGCAGTCCTGCGCGGCGAGCAGCGCGGTGGACACCTCCGGACTGCTGCGTGTCCCCCGCCGGCTGGCGGTCGGGGCGGATCCGGTCGAGGGGGTGGTGCCCACGCTGTTCCTGCACGGCGACCACCTCTTCGCGGTGTCCTTCCTCTCCTATCAGGGTCAGGTCCGGGTGAGCTTCGCCGTCGACCGGGCGCTGAACGACGTCGGTGACCTCGCCGCCTTGTGGGCGGCTGCCGTCGAGCGACTGTGGCGCGACGTCACCGTCGGCCCTGGCACCTCTGGCACCTCTGGCGCCCCTGGCACCCCTGGCACCCCTGGCACTCCGGACACCTCCGCCACCGCCGTCGGCCCCCACGGCCCTGCCGTCCACACCAGTCGCGCCAATCACGTCAGTCACAGCGATGCACACGCGTCCCGTTCCGGGGAGAACTCATGAGCACGACCGGCCGAGAGAGGTCCACGGCCCTGGTCACGGGCGCCAGTTACGGCATCGGCGCCGACATCGCCCGCGCCCTCGCCGCCCGCGGCCATCACCTCGTCCTGGTGGCCCGCAGTGCCGAGGCACTGGACCGCCTCGCGGCCGGACTCGAGGCCGAGTACGGGATCGGTGCCCGCCCGCTGGCCGCCGACCTGAGCACCGAGGCCGGCATGGAGCTGGCCGCGGCTCTCGCGTGCGACGCCGACATCCTCGTCAACAACGCCGGCGCGGGGCTGGGCCTGTCCTTCGAGCGCACGACGTGGGAGGAGGAACGGCGGATGCTCGCCCTCAACGTGGTCGCTCCCTCCCGGCTCGTCCACGCGGCACTGCCCGGAATGCTCGGCCGGGGCCGCGGGCGCATCCTGAACGTCTCCTCGGTGGCCGCCACCGCCCCGGTCTGGCAGGGCACGTCGTACAGCGCCTCGAAGGCGTACGCGCTGGCGCTGACCGAGTCGCTGGCCCACACGCGCCGTCTGCGCACCTCGCCGGTGGCGCTGACCGCCCTCCTGCTGGGACACACCACGTCGGAGTTCCACGAGCGGGCCGGTATCCCGCCGTCCCCTCCGTCGCTCACCCTCGCGTCGCCCTATGTCGCCGAGCGGGCGGTGCGGGCGGTCCTGCGGCGCCGCCCGCCCGTCGTCTGCGTGCCGAGCGTCCGCTACAAACTGCTGGCCGGGCTGCTGCGTCATCTCCCGCGGCGGGTCGCCGCGCTGCCCCACCTGGCCGACGACTTCACCCTCACCTCGTACGAGGCGCCACGGCCGCCGTACGGGACCGGGGAGCCGCCGGCCGGCGGGCGGGAGTCAGTCGGGGGTGACGGCCAGGACGGCGTTCTGGCCGCCGAAGCCCATGGACAGCGAGAGCGCCAGCCCTAGCCTCCCCGGCCGGCTCTCGGCAGGGATGTCGAGGTCGATCGCCGGATCGGGTTCCCGCAGGTTGGCGGTGGGCGGGACGAGCCCCTGTTCGACGGCGAGGACGGTGAACGCCGCCTCCACCGCGCCCGCCGCTCCCAGCAGGTGCCCGGTCACCGGCTTGGTGGACGTCACCGGCGGGCGGTGCGGGAAGAGCCCGGCCAGCACGGCGGCCTCCGCCCGGTCGCCGGCCGGGGTCCCGGTGCCGTGGGCGTTGACGTGGGTGACGTCCCGCGCGCTCGCGCCGGCCTGCGCGAGAGCCTCGCGGACGGCCGTGCCGAGACCGGTGCCGTCCGGGTGCGGCCGCACCACGTGGTGCGCGTCCGAGGAGGCTCCGAAGCCCCGGATGCGGGCGCGGGACCGTGCGCCGCGGGCCCGGGCGTCGGCGCTGCGCTCCAGGACCAGCATCCCGGCCCCCTCGCCGATGACGAAGCCGTCCCGCCGCCGGTCGAAGGCGCGCGGCGCTCCGGTGGGGTCGTCGAAGCGGTGGGACAGCGCGCCGATCCGGTCGAACCCGGCGACGTAGAAGGGTGTGATGGCGGCGTCCGCGCCACCGGCCAGCGCGATGTCGCACCGGTCCAGGGCCAGCAGGTCCCGTGCCATGCCGAGGGCGGTCGCACCCGACGCGCAGGCGGTGTTGACCGTGCAGCTGGCGCCCGAGGCACCGAACTCGATGGTCAGCTGGGCGGCCAGGGAGTTGCCGAGCGCGGCGGGCACCGCGTACGGCGACATGTCCTGCGGGCCGGCCGTCAGCAGCGCGCGGTGCTCGGACTCCAGGGTCTGGGCGCCGCCGGTACCGGATCCCACCACCACGGCGACGCGTGCGCCGTCCCACCGCGCCGGGTCCAGGCGGGCGTCGGCCAGCGCCTCCCGCGCGGCGAGCAGGGCCAGTTGCGCACAGCGGTCGGGTCTGCGCGCCCGGGCGCCTCCCAGCCGGACCGGGTCGAATCCGCCCACCCGGCAGGCCAGGTGCGCCGGAACGGTCTCCTGCTCCCACGCCAGTACGGCGGTCGGCAGCCCTTTGCAGACCCGCTCCCAGCCGGCGGCCCAGCCGTCGCCGGCCGGGGTCACCAGCCCGAGGCCCGTGACACAGACGTCCTGTCGACCGGTCATACGGAGGTCACCTGGCTCCGACGAGGGCCGCCACGTCCGCGACGGTGAGGGTGGCGCCGATCTCCTCCTCCGTCACCGCCACCCCTTTCTCGCGGCGCAGGACCAGAGCCAGTTCGACGACGGCGATGGAATCCAGGCCCGCTTCCTCGCGCGTGGCGTCCGGGCTGATGTCATCCTCGGAAAGCCCGAGAGAAACAAGAACGTTTTTGAGTTCTTCGTATGACACTTTTTCTCCGTCGCATGGATAGCAGGGCAGACACCTCAAAGTACCATCTCCAAGGGAACCGAATTCTCCGAGAGAATTAATGCTACAGGCGAGCGATGGGCGAACGCAGGAATGGATATTCTGGAAAAGTGCCGGCCGTGGACCGCGGAGCATCTGCGGGCGACGGGGCGGGACTGCTACTTCCGGGCGATCGGCGACACGTTCGACGGTACGGAGGCCGATTTCGAGGGCCGCCGGGTGATCATCGCGGCCTCCCACGACTACCTGGGGCTCTCCGCGGAGCCGCGGGTGCGCGAGGCCGCCGTCGCCGCGGTACGGCGCTTCGGCACCTCTCTGGGAGGGTCCCGGGCGGTGAGCGGCTCGCTGGAACTGCACGAGGAGCTGGAGACCGGGCTGGCGGCGTTCCTGGGTTACGAGGCGGCCGCCGTCCTTCCCTCCGGATATCAGGCGAATTTGATGCTGGCCCCGCTCCTCGGGGACGGCGACATGGTATTCAGCGACTTTTCCAATCACGTTTCACTGGAAGAGGCCGTCCGCCTCGGCAGGGCGAAGGAACGCAAATTCCTGCACGGCGACCTTGATCACCTGGAGGAATTGCTCCGCGCCTGCGACAGAGGCGGAAACAGAATCGGAATCGGAGGAGTCGAGACCGGAGCGGGCGGAACCGGTGGGGACGGAACCGCCGGGGACGGAACCGGAACCGGCGGAAAGCTGATCCTCACGGACGGGGTCTTCTCGGTGGACGGGGACGTCTGCGACCTTCCCGGCCTCATGGAGCTGGCGGGCGCGCACGGGGCGCGGGTCGTCGTCGACAGCTCCCACGACCTCGGGGTGCTCGGCCCGACCGGGGCGGGCGCCGGTGAACACTTCGGGCTCCGTCCCGACCTCGTCACCAGCGCCCTGTCCAAGAGCCTGGCCTCGGTGGGCGGGGTGATCGCCGGCCCCGCCGACGTGATCCGCTACCTGCGGTTCCACGCGCGGACGTCGCTGTTCACCGCGGCGGCCGCACCGGCCAACGTCGCCGCCGCGCTGGCCGCGCTGCGCATCCTGCGCGCCGAACCCGAACGGCGTGTACGGGTCCTGGATCTCGCCGAGCGGCTGCACAACGGCCTGCGCGCGCTCGGCTTCGACACCGGGGCGTCCGTCACGCCGGTGGTGCCGGTGCTGGTGCGGGGGCGTGAGCGGTGCATGCGCATGTGGCGGGAGCTGTTCGAGGCGGGGGTGTTCGCCGCGCCCATGGTCCACCCGGTCGTCAGGGCAGGCCGCGAGGTCCTGCGGGTCACCCTGACCGCCGCGCACACCGACGGCCAACTGGATCGGGTCCTGGCCGCGTTCGAGCGCGTGGGCCGCGTCGAGGGGGTCATCCCCGGCTCCGCTCCGGCCTCGCACACCCCGGTACGGATCGCGCGTCCGCGCGGCCCCCTGACCACCGCGCACGACGGAGGGTCCACCGGCACGGGAGCGGGGCGGGCGCTCCTCTAGAGCGTGTCGGGGTGTCCCTGGAACGGGGAGACGCCTCGTACCGCTCCCGGCACCGGATCAGCCGATCCGCACGGTCTTCGAGACGGTGACCTGGTCGATGTCGGTGGTGCGGACCGTCGCCTTCATCGTCCAGGCGCCCGCCACCGGAAGGGTGACGCCGTCCGCTGCCCAGTAGCCGCCCCGGTTCGCCAGCTCCGCGTCGATCGGGCCGATCCGCTGTGACTCCAGGGTGAAGGTGAGGCGCAGTTCGGGCACGGTCGCGATCCCGCCGTCGGGACCGAAGATCACGGCCTGCACCGAGTTCTCCCCCACCCGGCCCGGCGCCAGCTCGATCTGTACCTTGCCCCGGCCGCCGGCCGTGCCCACGTCGAACGGGATGACCGTCGGGGCCCCCGCCGTCTGTCCGGCGCCCGTGGATGCCGCGGCCGCGGCGGCCTCGGTGGCGGCCCGGCCCGGCTGGGTCCCGGTGAGCAGGGTGGTGATCACCAGCACGACGATCCCGACGGTGACCTCGGCCAGGACCGAGCGGCGCAGGGCTCCCCGGTAACGGGCGGTCTCGTCGGAAGGATCGGAAGGCGACGGGTCCGGTACCGGGTCCAGGGCCGAAACCGGGTCCGTGTCCGGCTCGGGGTCCCGGTCCGGACCGCTGCCGGAGATGCCGCCCGGCCCGGCGGAATCGGCGGTACCGGCGGCACCGGCGGCAGCGGGGGACGCCTCCCCCGTCGCCGGAGCACCGGACACGACCCCGGAGACGGCCCGGTTCCCGTCCACGACGGCCGGCGCCTCGCCCCTGCCCGCGGCGGCCGGTGCCCCCACGGGCTCCGGCACCCGCTCGGGCACCGCCACCGCCGCCGACACCGACACCTCGGCGCGCTCCTGCGCCGCCACCATCAGCCGGCCCGCCCAGCGCCGCGAGTACGCCGCCCCCGCCAGCAGGCACAGCACCGCGATCAGCTTGGCGACGAGGATGCGGCCGTACGAGGTGGAGGTGAGGGCGTCCCAGGAACCGAGACCGCGCCAGGACTGGTAGACGCCGGTGACGACCAGGACGGCGACGGAGACGAGGGCGAGCCGGGAGAAACGGTTGACGGTGGCCGCGGGGAGCGGTTCGGCCGACCGGGACAGCGCGGTCAGCAGCGCGGTGAGCCCGCCCAGCCAGACGGCCATGGACAGCAGGTGCAGGACGGAGGAGACCATCGCCACGGGTACCTGGATACCGGCGGACGCGTGCTCGGCGGCGGCCCAGGTGACGGCCAGGGCGACGGTGAACAGCGCGCCGAGCGCGAGGACGGCGCGCTCCCGCCGGTCCGCGCGGACCGGGTGGAAGGCCACCGCCGCCAGCAGCACCAGCCGGGCCAGCAGGGTGAGGCCCGGCCTGCTGACCAGGGTCTCGTTCAGGACGGACGGGTCGAGAGCGTCCGCGGGGCCGGTGCCGCGTTCGTAGGGGCCCCGCAGCAGGAGCAGCGCGAAGGTCGACAGGAACAGCGTCCACCAGCCCGCGAGGAGCAGCCGCCGTACCGGGCCCGGGAATCCGCAGACCAGGACGAAGGCCGCGGTTCCGATGAGCAGGGCGAGACCGCCGTACGCGACGTAGCGCGCGGTGTCGTAGAGCGTGGCGGAGAGGGTGTTCCCGGCGGGGTCGACGGGGATGGGCGCGACGGTCGCCGAGGGTTTGCCGATGGAGAAGGTGAAGGCGCCGGAGACCGGGTGGCTGTCCGCCGAGACGACCCGCCAGGCCACGGTGAAGGTGCCGGTGCCCAGGCCCTTGGGCAGGGTCACGCGGGCGGTGTCGGAGCGTCCGTCCGCGTGGCCCGGCCCGCCGGTGTGGACGCGCCGGTTGTCCGGGTCCAGCACGCGGAAGGAGTCGTCGAGGAGCCCGACCGACTCGGTGAACGTCAGGGTCACCTGGCGGGGCGCCGTCTTCAGCACGCTGCCGTCCTGGGGATCGGCACCGGTCAGCGCCGCGTGGGCGGACGCGCCGCCCACACCGCCGAAGAGGACCAGAACCAGCACCGTGCCCAGCAGGGCCAGGCCCCGGGCCACGCGCCGTCGCTCCCGCTGTCCTCGTCCGCTCACACGCCGTCTCCGTCTGCCTGTCTCCGGAGTCTCCGTGTTTTCCGGAGCCTCCGTGTTTCCAGAGTCACGGATACGTACGGACGAATCCGGCGCCGTGCTCACCCCACCGGCGAAGCGCCCGGTCCGGCCGGGGCGCCCGGGGTGCCGGGCGAGCCCGTCCCGAACACCGTTTCCCGGCTCAGGAAGGCGAGGCGGGCGCGCTTCTCGGGCAAGTAGACCCCGGGAAGGTCGATTTCGGGAAGCACGATCTCGGGGCCCGGTTCGAAGCCCTGCCGGACCAGGCGGGAGATCGCCTTCGCGTTGCGTGCGTCGGGTTCGACCACCACCCGCCGCCGGTCGAGGCCGATCAGCACATAGGTGGTGAAGACGGTCAGCAGTTTCGAGGACCAGCCCGGCCGGGCGCCCCCGGCCCCGGCGGGGCCGATCAGCAGATGGACCCCGATGTCGCCGGGCTCGGTCTCGTAGCACTCGCCGACCCGGTCGGCCTCGGGCTCGTACGTCTGGAAGAGCGCGGCGGGTTCGCCGTCCTTGACCGCGAGGAAGGCGTGGTGGGTGTCGAGCGAGTCGAGATGGAGGTAGGTCTCCAGGACCTGCTCCCGGGTGAACCCGGTCATGCCCCAGAAGGCGGCGCGCTCCTGTGTCACCCACCGGTGGACGACGTCCAGGTCGGCGGGAGGGTCGACGGGCAGGACGCGGACGGTGCCGAAGCCGTCGATCTCCTGCTCGTGGACGGCCTCGCGGGCGGGGGCGTACGGATCAGCCATGGTTCTCCTCCGGGGTGTCGTGCGGGGCCGGTTCCCGTTCCTCGGTCAGCCGGTTCCAGTCGGTGCGGACGGGGACCAGCTCGCCGCCGAGCCACAGGGGGAGCTGGTCGCGGTGATGGGCCGAGCCGGGAACCCCGGAGGCGCCGAACGGCACCACCCAGAGGCTGTTGTCCCGGTCGGCGAGGTCCCAGACGTAGCGGGCGGCCGGGCCGCGCGCGCTGAGGTCGGTGAGGCCGGGGACGGCCGAGGTGCACAGCACGCAGTCGTGGTCGCCGGCGAGCCCCGGTTCGTCGTACGCGTCGCCGGCCAACGCCCGCCAGGGGGCGAGGCGGTGGCTGTCCCCCCAGACCCCGGGCGGCCGCGCGGCCGTCTCCTCGACGGCCGCGCGCACGAGGGCGGCGCGGTCGATGCCGTACAAGTCCTCGGCCCTGAGCAGGTTTTCGAGGGCGAAGCCGATACGGGGGAGGAGGGCGAGCCAGGGGCGCAGGACCTCGGGATACTCGGGCGGGTCGGCCAGTACGGCGAAGACGGGGTGGGCGGCGAGCCGGCGGGCGACGCCGCCGCGGACCGCCGCGTACGCCGCCGCCTCCGTGCTGCCGGCCTCCATACGGCGGTCCCAGAGCAGCAGTCGGTCGCGCAGGGCCGCCGCCCGCGGGGTCAGTCCGCCGAGGACGGCGAGGTGGTCCAACAGGGGTGCGGCGGAGGCGAGATGGGTGTCCATGTGGACGTCCGCCATGTCCGACGCCGGCCAGGCCGTCCGGGAGGCGAGCAGCTCGCGGATGCGCGCGGCGCGGTGCGGCGGGGCGAACTCGACGCCGAGCGGGGTCGCGGGGCCGCGCTGGTTGGCCATCACGGCGATACCGTCCTCGACGGCTCCGTACGGCATCTCGTGCCAGCCCCGCCACTCGTGGCCGGGCTCCCAGGCCGCGACGATCCGGGTGCGGTTGCCCTCGTCGCGGACCGGGACCCGGCCCGCGACGCGGTGCAGCACGCCGCCCGCGGTGTCGGCGGCCTGCACGACGTTGACGGGCTCGGCCCAGAGGTCGAACGCGCGGTCCACGTCGGCGACTTCACGGGCCCGCAGCAGCGGGAGCAGGGCGCTGAAGCCGAGGTCGCCGGTGACGCGGGGCGGGTAGCGGAGGCTGATGGGCCCGGCGCCGCCGCGGTCGTCCGCGTCCTTTCCGCTCTCCTCGGCGGTGCCGTGGTCCGGGTCGCTCCCCCCTATGACGACCGGCCCCCGCGCGGTCTCGATCACCTCGACCCGGACCGGCGCGCCGCCCGCGACCTCGACCGTCTCCTCGTGCCGGGTCACCGGCCGCCACCGGCCGTCCGGGTCGAGCGCCTCCAGGGATTCCCCTGCCTCCCCGGCCCGGCGCAGCCGCTCCCGGTAGAGGTCCTGGTAGTCGGCCATCGCGTTGGTGATGGCCCAGGCGACGGTGCCCGTGTGGGCGAAGTGGGCGATGCCCGGGACGCCGGGGACGGCGAGGCCGACGACGTCGAACTCGGGGCAGGAGAGATGGATCTGCTGGTAGACGCCGGGGTCCTCGATGAAGCGGTGGGGGTCGCCCGCGATGACCGGCTGCCCGGTGAGGGTCCGTTCGCCGGTGACGAGCCAGCCGTTGCTGCCGGAGGTGCCGGGCCCGTCGGTGGCGAAGAGCCCCACGGCGTCGGCGCCGAGCCGCCGCACGACCTCCTCGCGCCAGAGCTTGGCGGGGAAACCGGCGAACAGGATGTGGGTGGCCAGCCAGACACCGAGCGGGGTCCAGGGCTCCCAGCGGCCCGGTGCGTGTCCGGAACGGGCGAACTCCGGTGTGCGGCGGGCGCCTTCGGCGAGCCCTTCGTTGACCCCGTCGACGTACGAGACGACCCACTCGGCGGTCTCCGGGTCCCGTCTCTCCAGGGCGGCGAAGCAACGTCTCGCGGTGTCGTCGAGCCGGGCCCGGCGGGCGAACACGTCCCAGGCGGCCTCCCCGGCGCCGAGGAACGCGGCGGAGGTGCCGCGCGAACGGTGCCGTTCGACCTCCAGCTGCCACGCGCGGTCGACGGCGGTGGTACGGCCCTGGGCGTGGGCGAGTTCGTGTGCGCTGCCGGCGCGCAGGTGCGGGATTCCCCAGGGGTCACGGTAGAGCTCGGCGGTCACGATCCATCCCCACTGTTATCAGGTTAGGCTAACCTAACTTCCGTTGAGGTGGAATCGTACGCGAGGGGTGGAGACGGGATGGGCCAGGGGCACGGCTGGGAGGGCGCGGTACTGAAGCTGCTGCGCGGCAGGGACTTCACGTTCACCGTGACCGGGGCCGAGGACGTCACCCCGCACTACCGGCGGCTGCGGTTCACCGACGGCGGCATGCTCGCGGCGACCGGGGTGCACCCCACGCTGTGGGCCCGGCTGTGGTTCGACAACGCGGGCAGGCCGCACCAGCGGGCGTACACACTGGTCGATCCCGATCCGGCGGCCGGCACCTTCGCTCTGGAGTTCGCGCTGCACGAGGGCCGCGCCTCGGACTGGGCGCGGGCGGCCCGCCCCGGGGACACCATCGAGGCGACGGTCCACGGCAGCGCGTTCACCGACCCGGACCCGGCCCCCTCCCATGTCTTCGCCGTCGCCGACCCGGCCTCGCTCCCCGCCCTCAACTCCCTGCTGGACGCGATGGGGCGGGCCCCGGCGACGATCTGGTTCGAGACCGACCACGGTGTGGACGGGCTCCCCTTCCGCACCGCCCCCTCCCGCCACACCGTCCGCCCGGTGCCCCGCCGCGACCGGGGCGCCCACCTCGTCGCCCAGGTCAAGGCGGATCTCCCCGGCCTCCTGGCGGGCGAGCCGGACCCGTACGTCTGGATCGCCTGCGACACCGCGACGACCCGCTCCCTGACGGCGTACGTCCGCAAGGAACTCGCCCTCCCGAAGCAGCGGGTCGACGCGATGGGCTACTGGCGTACGACCTGACCGGTGCCCCGCGCGAAGAGGCGGCGGGGCCGTCCGCGCCCGATCATCGACGCATGGACATCAGCCTTCACATCGCCCAGGATCCCGACGCCGACGCGCTGCTCGGCCGCAGCCCGCTCGCCGCCCTGGTCGGGATGCTTCTCGACCAGCAGGTACCGATGGAATGGGCGTTCAAGGGACCCCGCACGATCGCCGAGCGCCTCGGCACGGACGACCTGGACGCACACGAGATCGCGGCGTACGACCCGGAGAGGTTCACCGCGCTGCTCTCGGCGAAGCCGGCCGTGCACCGCTACCCCGGCTCGATGGCCAAGCGGATCCAGCAGCTGTGCCAGTACCTCGTGGAGCACTACGACGGAGACGCCGCCGCCGTCTGGAAGGACGCCGGCACCGGCGCGGAGCTCCTCCGGCGCCTCAACGAGCTGCCCGGATTCGGCGCCCAGAAGGCCCAGATCTTCCTGGCCCTCCTCGGCAAGCAGCTCGGCGTACACCCCAAGGGCTGGCGCGAGGCGGCGGGCGCCTACGGCGAACCGAAGGCGTTCCGCTCGGTCGCCGACATCACCGGCCCCGAGTCGCTGGCGAAGGTCCGGGCCCACAAACAGGAACTCAAGGCTGCCGCCAAGGCCTCCGGCAGGTGACCGGTACGCCTCGGCCGGCCCGCGCCGTCTCCCTGGGGGCTGCCGCCCCCAGACCCCCGCTTTCGGCCTGAACGGCCTCGTCCTCAAACGCCGGACGGGCTGAAAGACATACCCCCGCCCGGAACCGACCAGCACGGACCGGAGCGCTCCAGCCCGCCCGCAACCTTCCAGCGCGGGCGCGCATCCCCAGCACGGACCGAGCGCTCCGGCCCGCCCGCAACCCTTCAGCGCAGGCCCGCATGATCAGCCCGTCCGGCGTTTGAGGACGAGCCCTTCGGGCGAAGCGGGGGTCCAGGGGGCGCAGCGCCCCTGGCGGGGGTCCAGGGGGCGGAGCCCCTTGGCAGGGTCTGGGGCGGCGCACCGGGTCCGGGGTCCGCCGGGTGGGTCAGCCCCGCTGGCGAGGCACCCCGTACAGCCGAAGCATGAGACGAGGCCGGCGCACCGACGCCGTCAACCTCGCGCCCCATCCGTACGCCATGAGGGCGGTTCTCCCCGCCGCGCGATGAACCACCCTCCCGCTGAGGGGACATGACCTGACATGAGTCCCGCCCGGTCGCACCGCCGTCCGCACCCGCGGCACCGGCACCGCCACCGGCACGCGTGGGTGCGGGTACTGGCGTTGCTCGTCGTCGCGTTCCTCGCCGCGGGCGCGCAGGCCGAGGCGCTCTCCGCGTCGGCCCCCGCGATCGTCGCCGACGCGTCGGGCCACGGCGCCGAACACGACGTACCCGACACGGCCGCCCGTCCGCCCGCCCGGCCCGAACAGGGCCGCCTCGCCCCGCCGCGCCCCGCGCCCCGCACCGCCCCCGGACACCCGGACCACGCGTCCCGGCCCCGCGCCGCGGCGGCTTCGCCCTCCTCCGGCCCGCACACCCCGCGCTCGGTGGTCCTGCGCTGCTGACAGACCCGGTCGGCCGACGGACCAGGTACCAGCGAACGCAAGGACACAGTCATGCCCAACGACCCTTACGCGGTCCTGCGCGCCCTGCTGCGCGCGGAAGCCGCGCGCAACGCGCCCAAGCCGAACCCGGACGCCGTCCGGCCGCCCGGACCGGACGAGGGGCGGGACGCCGCGTCCCCGTCACCTCTGACCTTCCCGACGGCCGCACCGAGGAAGCCCCGGCGCGGCTAGGCACCGCGGAGACAGACGGAACGGCCGTCCCGCACCGGGGCGGCCGTCCCTGGGAGATGTCCTCCCCTCACCGCCGGGCTTCACCGCCGGGCCTCACCGCGGGGCGCCTCGCGTGAAGAGAGGCGGACGCGTCCTACCGCCTGCGGCGGGCCGTCCCGAAGAGGGACCGGGTGATCTCCCGCCCGATCTGCGTCCCCACCGACCGTGCCAGGGACTTGAACACCCCGCTGGCGACGACCTGCCCGACGAGCGACGTCTCCTCCTCGGGGCGGCCCCTCGCCGGCGCCTTCCCGGTGGCCGGCGCGGCCTCCGCGGCGGCCTGCCCGCGTGCGGCCTCCTGAGCGGTGAGCTTCTCGTACGCGGACTCGCGATCGACCGACTGCGCGTAACGCCCGTACAGCGAGGACTCCCGTACCGCCCGGTCCAGGGCGGCCGCGTCGACCGGACCCATCAGGGACCGCGGCGCCCGCAGCCGGGTCGCCGCGACCGGCGTCGGCGCGCCCTTCTCGCTCAGCACGGTCACCACGGCCTCGCCGATACCGAGCGCGGTGAGGACCTCCTCCAGGTCGTACCCCGAGTTCGGGAAGGTCTTCACCGTCGCCTTCAGCGCCTTCTGGTCGTCCGGTGTGAAGGCGCGCAGCGCGTGCTGCACACGGTTGCCGAGCTGCGCGAGGACGTCGGCCGGCACGTCCTTCGGGGTCTGCGTCACGAAGAAGACGCCGACCCCTTTCGAGCGAATGAGACGGACCGTCTGCGTGACGGACTCCAGGAAGGCCTTCGACGCGCCGGTGAAGAGCAGATGGGCCTCGTCGAAGAAGAAGACGAGCTTCGGCCTGTCGGCGTCCCCGACCTCCGGCAGATCGTGGAAGAGGTCCGCGAGCATCCACATCAGGAAGGTCGAGAAGAGCTGCGGTCTGTCCTGGATCTCGGGGAGTTCGAGGACCGAGACCAGACCACGTCCGTCCGGCGCCGTCCGCAGCAGCTCGCCGGTGTCGAACTCCGGTTCCCCGAAGAACGGGCCCATGCCCTGCGCCTCGAACGCGGTCAGGGAGCGCAGGATCACCCCGGCCGTCGCCGTCGACAGCCCACCGATCCCCTTCAGCTCCTGCTTGCCCTCGTCCGAAGCCAGGAACGCGACGACCGCGCGCAGGTCCTTGAGGTCGAACAGTTCGAGGCCCTTCTGGTCGGCGTAGTGGAAGATCAGGCCGAGGGACTGCTCCTGGGTCTGGTTCAGCTGGAGCACCTTCGACAGCAGCACCGGGCCGAAGCTGGTGACCGTGGCCCGTACGGGGATGCCGTGCCCCAGACCCCCCAGCGCGAGGAACTCGGCCGGGCAGCCGGCCGGCGTCCACGGCTGCTGGACCTCCTCGGCCCGCGCCCGCACCTTCTCCTGCGGGGCGCCCGGCGCCGAGATCCCGGACATGTCGCCCTTGACGTCGGCCAGGAACACCGGCACGCCCTGGGCGGACAGCTGTTCGGCGATCAGTTGCAGTGTCTTGGTCTTGCCGGTGCCGGTGGCGCCCGCGACCAGCCCGTGCCGGTTGAGCATGGGCAGCGGGATGCGGATCTGCGCGTCCGGCAGACACCGCCCGTCCCAGAGCAGGGCGCCCAGGTCGAGGGCGGGTCCCGCGAAGGCGTACCCGGCGGCGATCCGCAGGGCTTCGGCGGGCAGCGCGGCTCCCCCGCTCACCGCTTCCGGCCCGACGGCCGCTTCGTCGCTCACCCGTCCGGGTGCAGCTGTCGGAGGCGTCCGCGCCCCGGTGTCACGGTCACTCATGTCAGGCCCCTGTTCCCCGTTGCTTCCCGGTCCGGGTGTGCCCGGCAGGTTCCGGGCGGGCAGGGAGACTTACCGGTTCGCCCGGATTTACGACGTCTTTTCCAGCGTCGCACTCCGTCGCCATGGCTGCGCCCGGAAGGTCTGGGCCGGTAGGCTTTCCGTGTGATCTTCAAGCGCATCGGAAACGGCCGGCCGTACCCCGACCACGGCCGGGAAAGCACCCGGCAGTGGGCGGACGTCGCACCGCGCCCGGTCCGCCTCGATCAGCTCGTGACGACCAAGGGCCAGCTCGACCTGGAGACCCTCCTCGCGGAGGACTCGACCTTCTACGGCGATCTCTTCGCGCACGTCGTGAAGTGGCAGGGCGATCTGTACCTCGAGGATGGCCTGCACCGCGCCGTCCGGGCCGCGCTCCAGCAGCGCCAGGTCCTCCACGCCCGCGTCCTCGAACTCGGCTAGAACCCCGGCGGACCGGGCCCCCACCCGCTCGAACGGGCGAAGGTTGACCCTTTTGGGTTGGACTGCGTGCGGGTCAATGATCATTTAGTAGGCATCGCAGCCGCGGCGCACTACGCTGCGCCCATGAGCATGCTCACTCCCCCTGGCATGGGCGGCCAGTACCGGATCACGGGGGACAAGTACCCACGGATGCGCCGGCCCCGAGGGCGCCGCAGGCTCGTGTTCCTGGTCGTCGTCTCCGTCACCGCGCTCGGGCTGATCGGGTGGGGAACCCTCCAGCTCATCGACGTCTTCACGGGCGGCGGTGACAAGGCCACGGCAGCCGGCACCAAGGCGCACTGCGGGACCGGTCCCAGGCCGTCGGCCAAGGCGTCCGCGGCCGCGGTGTCCACCGTCGCCGGCGCCCTGCCGGAGCCCGGCAGGATCACGGTCAACGTCCTGAACGCCACGCCCCGCAGCGGTCTCGCCAAGGACACCGCCGACGAGCTGAAGAAGCGCGGGTTCCGCATCGGTGACGTGGGCAACGCGACGAAGGCCTACGACAAGAAGGTCACCGGCCCCGGCCTGCTCCTCGGCTCCACGGCGGCCGTCAAGGCCGCGCTGCCGGTCCTGGGCACCCAGCTCAGCGGCGCCCAGCTGAAGGCCGACGGCCGGCCGCAGGCGGACCACGTCGACCTCATCATCGGCACCGGCTTCACGTCGCTCACGAAGAAGGAGGACGCCGACAAGGCCCTCGCCCTTCTGACCGACCCGAAGCCGGACTCCTCCACCGCGCCGAAGAACTGCTGACCGCCGGGCGGCGCGACGCGCTCCGCCCGACGGCACCGGACACCCTGGGGGGGGGCTCCGCCTCCCAGACCCCCTATATCGGCCTTGAGGGCCTTGTCCTCAAGCGCCGGACGGGCTGGAGATGCGGGCCTCCGCCGGAGACGCGGCCTCCGCTGCGGATACAGGCCTGCGCTGGAGACGCGGACCTTCGCCGGAGGCGCAAGGCCGAGGTGCGGGGCCGCACTGAAAGGCTGGCGCCCGGGCCAGGCATTTCAGCCCGTCCGGCGTCTGAGGACGAGCTTCGGGCGACGGCGGGGATTCGGCGCAGGCCCGCATCTTCAGCCCGTCCGGCGTTCGAGGACGAGCCCTTCGGGCGACGGCGGAGATTCGGCGCAGGCCCGCACCCTCAGCCCGTCCGGCGTTTGAGGACGAGCCCGTCGGGCTGTGTCTTAAA
>NZ_JBHWEL010000067.1:0-51224 GCF_042734135.1 Streptomyces sp. NPDC059668
AGAGACAGCCCCCCTGGACCCCCGCTTCGCCCGAAGGGCTCGTCCTCAAGCGCCGGACGGGCTGGAGATGCGGGCCTGCGCTGAATCTCCGCCGTCGCCCGAGGGGGTCGTCCTCGGATGCCGGACGGGCTGGAGATGCGGGCCTGGGCCGAATGCCCGCCGTCGCCCGAAGGGCTCGTCCTCAAACGCCGGACGGGCTGAGGGTGCGGGCCTGCGCCGATCCGCACCGTCGCGGGCCGGGGTGCCCGCCCGTCAAGGTGGTGTCAACTTCCCCGTGAGGGGCGCCAGGGAAGCGTCAAGACCGCTGCGCGGCGGGGCCGCCGGGGCTTGGCTGAGGGGTGATGAACGATGTACGGCCGACGCGTGAGGTGCGGCCCGGACGGCTGAAGGTCTACCTCGGGGCTGCCCCGGGCGTCGGCAAGACCTACCGCATGCTCGACGAGGGCCACCGCCGGGCGGCGCGCGGCGCCGACGTGGTGGTCGGGTTCGCGCGGTGTCACGGACGCCCGCACACCGAGGCGATGCTCGACGGCCTGGAGCTGGTGCCACCGGCCCGTTTCCGCCACCGGGGCGAGGAGTGCGAGGAGATGGACCTCGCCGCGGTCCTCGCGCGCCGCCCGGAGGTCGTGATCGTCGACGAGTTCGCCCACACCAACGTGCCCGGCGGCGGCCGCAACCCGCGGCGCCGGCAGGACATCGACGAACTGCTGGCCGCCGGGATCGACGTCATCACGGCGCTGGACATCCAGCACCTTCAGTCGCTCGGCGACGTCGTCGAGCGGATCACGCGGGTACCGCAGCGCGAGACGGTCCCCGACGAGGCCGTCCGCCGCGCCGACCGGATCGAACTGGTGGACATGGACCCGCGGGACCTGCGGCGCCGGATGGCGCACGGCACCATCTACCCGCCCGAACGGATCGACGCGGCCCTCGCCGACCACTTCCGCCCCGCCAACCTGACCGCGCTGCGCCGGCTCGCCCTGCTGTGGATGGCCGACCGCGTCGACGAGGCGCTGCGGTCGTACCGCCCGGAGCGGGCGGACGGCGGCGGACAGGAGCCCCGCGAGCGGGTCGTGGTCGCGCTCACCGGCGGCCGCGAGGGCGACACCCTCATCCGGCGCGCCGCCCGCATCGCGGGCCTCCCGCGCGCTCTCGACGCCGTCGACCCCGTCGGCGCGGGGGCGATGCCGCGGGTCGCCGGTGAGCTGCTCGCCGTGCACGTGACGCGCAGCGACTCCCTCGCCGCGGGCGCCTCGCACGCCTCCCTCGCCCGGCAGCGCAAGCTCGTCGAGAGCCTCGGCGGCAGCTACCACTCGGTCGTCGGTGACGACGTCGCCACCGCGCTGGTGGAGTTCGCGCGGGCCGAGAACGCCACCCAGCTCGTCCTCGGCACCAGCCGCCGCGGCCGTCTCGAACGCTTCGTCACCGGACGCGGCACCGGGGAGACGGTGGTCGAGCACTCCGCCGACCTCGACGTCCACATGGTCACGCACGAGCGGGCGGGCCGGGGCACCCTGCTGCCGTCGAGGCGCCGTACGCTGCCCACCGCGCGGCTGGTCGCGGGGCCGGTCGCCGGTCTCGTCCTGCCGGTCCTGCTGACCCTTCTCCTCGCCCAGGTGCGCGGCCCCGTCAACCTCACCAGCGAGGCGCTGCTGTTCCTGCTCACCGTGGTGGGGGTGGCCTGCATCGGCGGTGTCGCCTCGGCCGTCATCGCCTCGGTGACGGCGTCGCTGCTGCTCAACTACTGGTTCATCCCGCCGGTCGGCTCGTTCACGCTCGCCGATCCCAACGCCGTGCTCGCCGTGGGCGTCTTCACGGTCGTCGCCGCCACGGTCGCGGCCGTCGTCGACCGGTCGCTGCGGCTGTCCCGGCGTGCCGCCCGCGCCACCGCCGAGGCGGAGACCATGTCGTCGCTCGCGGGCACCATCGTGCGGGGCGGCGAGACGATACCCGCCCTGCTGGAACGTACCCGGGAGACGTTCGGGACGGACTCGGCGGAACTGGTGGACCGGCCGCCCCCGCCGGGCACGGACACCGGGGCGGTCGTGGTCGTGCCCGCGGGGCCGGGCTCCCACCTGGTCCTGCGCGGGCGCACCCTCGCCTCCTCCGAGCGGCGGGTGCTGGCCGCCTTCGCCGCGCACGTCGGGTCCGCCGTCGAGCGGGCCAGGCTCGCGGAGGCCGCCGCCGAGGTGGAGCCGGTCCGGGCCGCCGACCGGATGCGTACGGCGCTGCTGCGGGCCGTCGGTCACGACCTGCGGACCCCGCTCGCCGCCGGCTGGGCCGCCGTCGCCTCGCTGCGCAGCCGTGACGTCGAGTTCTCCGCCGAGGACCGCGACGAACTGCTCGCCACCGCCGACGAGTCGATGGCCAAGCTGAACCGGCTGGTGGAGAACCTGCTCGACCTCAGCCGGCTGCAGGCCGGCGTGCTCTGTCTGAACCTGCGGGCCACCGCCCTGGAGGAGGTGCTCCCGGCGGCGCTCGCGGACGTTCCCGGGGTCGAGGTCCGTGACCTGGAGAGGCTCCCCGCGGTGCTCGCCGACCCGCCGCTGCTGGAACGGGTGATCGCCAACCTGGCCGGCAACGCCGCCCGGCACACCGCCGCGGGGCGCCCGGTGTTGCTGACCGCCAGCGCCCACGCGGGCCGGGTCGAGATACGGATCGTGGACCGCGGTCCCGGTGTCCCGGCCTCCGACCGCGACCGGATCTTCGAGCCCTTCCAGCGGCTGGGCGACACCGACAACTCGACCGGTCTGGGCCTGGGCCTCGCCCTGTCCCGGGGCCTGACCGAGGCGATGAACGGGACCCTCGTCCCGGAGGACACGCCGGGCGGCGGGCTCACGATGGTGCTGTCACTGCCGTGCGCGCAGGACGCCCGGAACGGTGTGCCGTCAGCGGTGGCGTCGTAGCGCGGTGCCGCGCGGCTCGCCCCGGCGCACCGATCCGGGCGCGCGGGCGGCCGGCCGGTCGGCGTGCGCCGCCGAGGTCAGCTGCCACGGGACACTCGTGACCATGACACCCGGCGTGAACAGCAGCCGCTGCTTCAGCCACAGGGCCGACTGGTTGTGGAGGAGGTTCTCCCACCAGCGGCCGACGACGTACTCGGGGACGAAGACGGCGACGATGTCGCGGGGGCTCTCCCGGCGCACCGAGCGGACGTACTCCACGACCGGCCGGGTCACCTCGCGGTAGGGCGAGTCGATGACCTTCAGCGGGACCTCGATGCCGTACTCCTCCCAGTGCCGGCGCAGCGCCGCCGCCTCGTCGCGGTCCACGGAGACCGTCAGCGCCTCCAGACGGTCGGGGTGCAGGGCCCGCGCGTAGGCGAGGGCGCGCAGTGTGGGCTTGTGCAGGGTGGACACCAGGACGATGGCCAGCACCCGGGACGGGAAGGTGAGTTCGGTCTTCGGGTCGGTCACCGCCAGTTCCGCCGCGGTGGTGTCGTAGTGGCGCCGGATTCCGCGCATCATCACCCACAGCACGACGGCCGCGAGGACGGCGAGCCACGCGCCCTGGGTGAACTTGGTGGCCAGCACGATCACCAGGACCAGGCCGGTGACGACCGCGCCGATCGTGTTGATCACCCGGGCGGTGTGATGGTGGCGGCGCCGTGCGGGGTCGCGTTCGGCGCGCAGCGCGCCGTTCCAGTGCCGGACCATGCCGAGCTGGGAGAGCGTGAAGGAGGTGAACACGCCGAGGATGTAGAGGTGGATGAGGCTGGTGACGTTCGCCCTGAAGCCCCACAGCAGGAGGCAGGCGACGATCGCCAGCGCCAGGATGCCGTTGGAGAAGGCCAGCCGGTCGCCGCGGTTGTGCAACTGGTGCGGCAGGAAGCGGTGCTGGGCCAGGATCGAGGCGAGCAGCGGGAAGCCGTTGAAGGCGGTGTTCGCCGCCAGGATCAGGACGAGCGCGGTCACGGTCTGGATGAGGTAGAAGCCGGGGCTGTGCTCGCCGCCGAAGACCGCCGCCGCGATCTGGGCGATGACCGTGCGCTGGGTGTAGGCGGAGCAGGGGCCGGTCAGGCCCGTCAGGCGGCAGGGGTCGCCCGTGATGCGGACCTTGGTGATCAGCGCGAGCGCGGTGACGCCCGCGAACATGACGACCGCGGTGATGCCCATCGCGGCCAGGGTGGCGGCCGCGTTCGCCGACTTGGGCTTGCGGAACGCCGGTACGCCGTTGGAGATGGCCTCCACCCCCGTCAGCGCCGTGCACCCGGAGGAGAAGGCGCGCAGCACCAGCATCAGCAGGGCCAGGCCCGTGAGGTTCGCGTCGGAGGGTGCGGGGGTGATGCCGTACCCGGCGCTCTCGGCGACCGGCGCGTCCCCGAGGGCGCAGCGGACCAGGCCCGTGATCACCATGATGAGCACGCCGCCGACGAAGAGGTAGGTGGGGGCGGCGAAGGCCCGTCCGGACTCGCGCACGCCCCGCAGGTTCGTCGCGGTCAGGGCCGCGACGAAGCCGATGGCGAGCAGGACGCGGTGGGCGGCCAGCTGGGGGAGGGCCGAGATGATGTTGTCCACGCCGGAGGCGACCGAGACGGCCACCGTCATGACGTAGTCGACGAGCAGGGAGGCGGCGACCACGAGGCCGGCGGAGGGGCCGAGGTTGGTCGACACCACCTCGTAGGAGCCGCCGCCGCTCGGGTAGGCGTGCACCACCTGGCGGTACGACAGCACCACGACCGTCATCAGGGCGACGACGGCGACCGCGATCCAGGGGGCGAAGTGCAGATACGCCAGCCCGCCGAGGGTGAGGACGAGCAGGATCTCCTGTGTCGCGTACGCCACCGAGGACAGCGGGTCCGAGGCGAAGACGGGCAGCGCGAGCCGCTTGGGCAGGAGCGTCTCGTGCAGCTCTTCGCTCCGCATGGCCCGGCCGATCACCAGCCGTTTGAGGATCCCCGTCACGTTGAACACGGCCGGAGACTAAGCCGGATGAGCGCCGGGGAGGGGGAGGGCGAACGGCCGGGGGGCCTTTAAGGGACCGTTAGGGTCGCGCGGCGCGCGTGCAGATGGAGCAAGGGCGGCGGGCCGGTCCCAGCCGGCGCTCCGGGAGGGGGCGGCCTCTGTCCGGGGCCCGCGTCACTCCAGGCCAGACATCCGGAAGACGGTCCGCGCCGTCTCGCGGTCGATCCGTTCCGAGACGCGGCGCAGGGCGGTCTCCCCGCAGGTCAGCGAGCCGCGGCGGGCGGAGCGGCGGGCGTCCTCGTCGAGGCGGCGCCACAGCGGGGGATTGGCGACCAGGACGCGCGGGTCGATCTCGGCCCGGGCGCCGAAGGCGTCCCGCAGGACGAGGCGCTGGCCGACCCCGTCCAGGCACCGCACCGACACCAGGTGGTCGGTGCGCACCCGGTGCCCGCGCAGCGGTCCGCGGGTGCTCAGCCAGCCCTCGCCGGCGGCGACCCGGGACGGGTACAGCACCAGGAACAGCAGCGCCGCGAGCCCGGTCCACAGGGCGGCGCGCAGCGGGGTGAGGCTGCCGGCGGCCGCGTCGATGAGCAGCAGGAGGGCGAACAGGGCGCCCGCGCAGCGGAGCGAGCTGCGCAGGTCCCTTTCCCAGAGGCGGTCGTACGCCACCTCGGCCGGTTCCCTGTGCGGTACCGGTGCGGGGGCGTCACGGGTGGGGTCGCGGCGGTCCATGGCACCGACGGTAGAGACCGTGAAAGCCGTGGTCACCCCGCCTTGACGGCCCTCTGACGGGCCGGGGCGTCAGGGTTGCGACAAGGGCCGGGGGCAGGCGGTGACGAGGCGATCATCGCCCCGGTGCCGCCCTCCTGGAGGCCGGCGTATGGGTTGCGTCAAGGCGGTACGGGCCGCCGTAAGGGAGACGTCAACGGCGCTCGATTCCAGCCATCGAGGGGTTTTGCTCTAAGCGTCCGAGTCGTTTTTCCGAACCTCATCCAGGAGCTCACGATGGCCGATCTGGCCTTCGTCGTCACCACGATCGCGGTGTTCGCGCTGGTGGCGCTCGTCGCCAAGGGGGTGACGAAGCTGTGACCGCCGAAAACATCGTCGGCCTGATCGTGGCCGTCGCCCTGCTGGGCTATCTCGTCCTCGCTCTCGTCTTCCCGGAGAGGTTCTGAGTCTCGACATGAGTCCCGTCCTCGCCGGCGTGCTCCAGCTGATCGCCCTCATCGCGGCGCTGGCTCTCGCCTACATCCCGCTTGGCGACTACATGGCCAAGGTCTACTCCTCCGACAAGCACTGGCGTGTCGAGAAGTGGATCTACAAGGGCATCGGCGCCAATCCGAACACGGAGATGCGGTGGCCCGCGTACCTGCGCGGTGTCCTCGCCTTCTCCGCCGTCGGCGTCCTCTTCCTCTACCTGCTCCAGCGGCTCCAGGGCCACCTGCCCGGTTCGCTCGGCTTCGCCGCGATCGACCCGGACCAGGCGTTCAACACGGCCGCGTCGTTCGTCTCGAACACCAACTGGCAGTCGTACTACGGCGAGCAGGCCATGGGCCACGTCGTGCAGACCGCCGGTCTCGCCGTCCAGAACTTCGTCTCCGCGGCCGTCGGCATCGCGGTCGCCGTGGCCCTCGTACGAGGGTTCGCGCGCTCCCGCACCGGTGAGCTGGGCAACTTCTGGTCGGACCTGGTGCGCGGCACCGTGCGCATCCTGATCCCGCTCTCGGTGGTCGGCGCGATCGTCCTGGTGGCGTGCGGGGCGATCCAGAACTTCGCCGGCATCCACGAGGTCGGCCAGTTCATGGGCGGCTCGCAGCAGTGGAACGGCGGGGCGGTCGCCTCGCAGGAGGCCATCAAGGAGCTGGGCACGAACGGCGGCGGTTACTTCAACGCCAACTCCGCGCACCCCTTCGAGAACCCCACCCCGTTCAGCAACATCTTCGAGATCTTCCTGCTGCTGGTCATCCCGTTCGCGCTGACCCGCACGTTCGGCCGGATGGTCGGCTCGCTCAAGCAGGGCTACGCGATCCTCGCCACCATGGCCACCATCTGGGTCGGTTTCGTCGCCCTGATGATGTGGACCGAGTTCGCCCACCACGGCCCGGCGTTCCAGATCGCCGGCGGGGCGATGGAGGGCAAGGAGCAGCGCTTCGGCGTCGGCGCGTCCTCGATCTTCGCGGTGTCCACGACCCTGACCTCGACCGGTGCGGTGGACTCCTTCCACTCGTCGTTCACCGGTCTCGGCGGCGGCATCACGATCCTGGGCATGCAGCTCGGCGAGATCGCGCCCGGCGGTACCGGGTCCGGCCTTTACGGCATTCTGATCATGGCGGTCATCGCGGTGTTCATCGCCGGTCTGATGGTCGGCCGCACCCCCGAGTACCTGGGCAAGAAGATCGGCACCCGCGAGATGAAGTTCGCGGCCTGCTACATCCTCATCACCCCGGCGCTGGTGCTCGTCTTCACCGCCGCGGCGATGGCGCTGCCCACTCCCGGCAACTCGATGACCAACAGCGGGGCGCACGGATTCTCCGAGATCCTGTACGCCTACTCCTCGGGTGCCAACAACAACGGTTCGGCCTTCGCGGGGCTGAACGCGGACACGCAGTGGTTCAACAGCACGATCGGTCTCGCGATGCTGCTGGGCCGGTTCCTGCCGATGGTGTTCGTCCTCGCGCTGGCGGGCTCGCTCGCCGAGCAGAAGCCGGTCCCCGTCACCGCGGGCACCCTGCGCACCGAGAAGCCGCTCTTCACCGGTCTGCTGGTGGGCGCGATCCTGATCATCACCGGTCTGACCTACTTCCCGGCCCTCGCGCTGGGCCCGCTGGCCGAGGGGCTGGCGTCATGACCACCGACGTAACGAACCAAGAGGACGAGATGTCCACAGCCACTCCGACCCGGGCGCCGCACAGCGATGTGCCGACCGGCCACAAGTCCGACGAAGGGCGTGTCGGCGCGGGTCTGTTCGACCCGCAGCAGCTGCTGAGGTCGCTGCCGGACGCCTTCCGCAAGCTCGACCCGCGGGTGATGGTCAAGTCGCCCGTCATGTTCGTGGTGCTGGTCGGCTCGGTCCTGACGACGGTCTTCTCCTTCAAGGACCCGGGCGACTGGTTCGGCTGGGCGATCAGCGCCTGGCTGTGGCTGACCGTGATCTTCGCCAACCTGGCGGAGGCGGTGGCCGAGGGCCGCGGCAAGGCCCAGGCGGACACCCTCAGGAAGGCGAAGACGGACACCGTCGCGCGCCGTCTGACCGGCTCCGCCGAGGAGCAGGTGCCCGGCACCGAACTGCGCGTCGGTGACCTGGTGGTCTGCGAGGCGGGCGACATCATCCCCGGCGACGGTGACGTCGTCGAGGGCGTCGCGTCCGTCGACGAGTCGGCCATCACGGGTGAGTCGGCCCCGGTCATCCGCGAGTCCGGCGGCGACCGCTCGGCCGTCACCGGCGGGACGAAGGTCCTCTCCGACCGGATCGTCGTCAAGATCACGACGAAGCCCGGCGAGACCTTCATCGACCGGATGATCGCGCTGGTCGAGGGCGCGTCCCGGCAGAAGACCCCGAACGAGATCGCGCTGAACATCCTTCTCGCGTCCCTCACGATCGTCTTCCTGCTGGCCTGCGCCACGCTGCCGCCGTTCGCCGACTACGCGGGCACGCACCTCACCATGGTCGTGCTGGTGGCCCTCCTCGTCTGTCTGATCCCGACCACGATCGGCGCCCTGCTCTCCGCGATCGGCATCGCGGGCATGGACCGGCTGGTGCAGCGCAACGTGCTGGCCATGTCCGGCCGCGCGGTCGAGGCGGCGGGCGACGTGTCGACCCTCCTCCTGGACAAGACCGGCACCATCACCCTCGGCAACCGCCAGGCCGCCGAGTTCGTACCGGTCACCGGCACCACCGAGGCCGAGGTCGCGGACGCCGCCCAGCTCTCCTCGCTGGCCGACGAGACACCCGAGGGCCGCTCCATCGTCGTCCTGGCGAAGGAGAAGTACGGTCTGCGCGAGCGTCACCAGGGCGAACTCGCGGGCGCCGAGTGGATCGCCTTCACCGCCCAGACCCGTATGTCGGGTGTGGACGTCGACGGGCGCAGGATCCGCAAGGGCGCGGCCGGTTCGGTCGTGGCCTGGGTCACGGAGCGGGGCGGCGAGGTGTCCGCGGACGCCTCCACCCTCTCCGACCGCATCTCCCAGGCGGGCGGTACCCCGCTGCTGGTGGCCGTCGAGGACACCGAGGGCGCGCGCGTCCTCGGGGTGATCCACCTCAAGGACGTCGTCAAGGAGGGCATGCGCGAGCGGTTCGACGAACTGCGGCGCATGGGCATCAGGACCGTCATGATCACGGGTGACAACCCGCTGACGGCCAAGGCGATCGCGGACGAGGCCGGCGTCGACGACTTCCTCGCGGAGGCCACTCCCGAGGACAAGATGGCGCTCATCAAGCGCGAGCAGGCCGGCGGCAAGCTGGTCGCGATGACCGGTGACGGCACCAACGACGCGCCGGCGCTGGCCCAGGCGGACGTCGGCGTGGCGATGAACACGGGTACGTCGGCCGCCAAGGAGGCCGGCAACATGGTCGACCTCGACTCGAACCCGACCAAGCTCATCGAGATCGTCGAGATCGGCAAGCAGCTGCTGATCACCCGGGGCGCGCTGACGACGTTCTCCATCGCCAACGACGTCGCGAAGTACTTCGCGATCATCCCGGCACTGTTCGCGGCGGTCTACCCGGGCCTGGACAAGCTGAACGTCATGCACCTGTCCTCGCCCGACTCCGCGATCCTGTCGGCGGTCATCTTCAACGCGCTGATCATCATCGCGCTGGTGCCGCTGGCCCTGCGGGGTGTGCGGTACCGGCCGATGAGCGCCGACCGGATGCTGCGGCGCAACCTCGGGATCTACGGCATCGGCGGCCTCATCGCCCCGTTCGTCGGCATCAAGATCATTGACCTGCTCATCTCCCTCATCCCCGGAATCGGCTGATCGCCATGAACAACTCGGTTACGAACACGGCCCGGTTGCTCTGGGCCGGCCTGCGGGCCCTGCTGGTCCTCACCGTCGTCTGCGGGGTGATCTACCCGCTCGCCGTCACCGGCGTCGGCCAGGCCCTGTTCCACGACAAGGCCAACGGCTCGGAGATCAGCGCCGGCGGGAAGGTCGTCGGCTCCTCGCTGATCGGCCAGTCCTACAACCTGCCGCTGAAGAAGGGCCAGGAGACCCCGGAGCCCGACCTGAAGTGGTTCCAGGGCCGCCCCGCCAACGGTCTGGGGACGAACTCGGTCAACACGCAGTACAAGCTGATCCTGTCCGGCGCCACCAACCGGTCGGGCGACAACAAGGACCTGATCGACTGGGTGACCGCCGCCAAGAAGGCCGTCGTCAAGGACAACTCGGTCAACGGCTACACGGTCAAGCCCTCCGACGTGCCCGCCGACGCGGTGACGTCCTCCGGCTCCGGCCTGGACCCGGACATCTCCCCCCAGTACGCCGACATCCAGGTGCACCGGATCGCGGAGAAGAACGGACTGTCCGTCGCCCAGGTGCGCAAGCTGGTCGACGAGCACACCGACAGCCGCACCCTCGGCTTCATCGGCGAACCCCGCGTCAACGTCCTCGAACTCAACATCGGGCTCAAGGCACTGACCGGGAAATGACCGGGAGCCAGTGACTCAGCGATGACCCGGGTGCTGGTCGTGGAAGACGACCCCCAGCTCGTACGAGCGCTCGTGATCAACCTGCAGGTCCGCCAGTACGGAGTGGACGCGGCGCCCGACGGCACCACGGCCCTCCGGCTGGCGGCCGCACGGCAGCCCGATGCCGTCGTGCTCGACCTCGGGCTGCCCGACATGGACGGCGTGGACGTCATCAGGGCACTGCGCGGCTGGACCCGCGTACCGATCCTGGTGCTGTCCGCGCGCCGGGCCTCCGGCGAGAAGGTCGCCGCGCTCGACGCGGGCGCCGACGACTACATCACCAAGCCGTTCAGCATGGACGAACTCCTGGCCCGGCTGCGCGCCGCCGTCCGCCGCACGGAGACCCCGGCACTCCTGCCCGGCGCCGACGTGGTCACCACCGCCGAATTCACCGTCGACCTGGTGGCCAAGAAGGCGAGACGCGCGGGCCGGGACGTACGCCTCACCCCCACGGAGTGGCACCTGCTGGAGATCCTGGTCAGCAACCCCGGCCGCCTGGTCCCGCAGCGCCGGCTGCTCCAGGAGGTGTGGGGCGCCTCCCGGAGCACCAAGACCAACTACCTGCGGGTCTACATGGCCCAGCTCCGGCGCAAGCTCGAAGCCGACCCGTCCCATCCCCGGCACTTCATCACGGAGCCGGGCATGGGGTACCGCTTCGAGGCCGGCGACTGAGACCGCCGTGGCTCACGGACGGGAGGGGAGCCCGTGAGCCACGGCGGCCCGGTGGGGGCCGCAGGGCGCGTCGGGCGCGGGCCGCCTGGCGCGTCCTTGGCGGCTCGCGGCCAGGTGGACCCGCCACACTGACTCCGGACAGGACGAAACAGTCGAAACCACCCTGTATCGCGAGGTCCTCGATGGCGTACGGACTGGCCCGCCGCGAACTGCGGCCGAGAGTTCCCCTGCGGCACGGGGAGGGTGACAAGTACCGCCTGACCAGCATCGAGGGACTCGCCGCGCTGTCCCTGGACGCGCTCAGCTCGGTGGCGTACGGACCCGAGGCGATCGTGCTCGTGCTGGTCGCCGCCGGGACGGGCGCGCTGACCGCCACGCTGCCGGTGACCCTGGTCATCGCCGCGCTGCTGGCGGTGCTCGTCGTGTCGTACGGGCAGGTGATCGCCGTCCACCCCGACGGGGGCGGCGCGTACGCGGTGGCGAAGAAGGACCTCGGACCGACCGTCAGCCTGCTCGCGGCGGCCAGCCTCGTCGTCGACTACGTCCTCACCGTGACCGTCAGTCTGGCGGCGGGCGCCGCGAGCCTCGCCTCCGCCTTCCCCTCCCTCGGCTCGCACCTGCTCGCGATCTGCCTGATCGGTCTCGCCCTCCTCACGGCCGTGAACCTGCGGGGCGTGGCCGAGAGCGCCCGGGTGCTGATGCTGCCCACCGCGCTGTTCGTCGTGAGCATCCTCGGCATCGTCGTGCTCGGACTGCTGCGCGGCCACCCCGTCGCCGTCGTGGGCACCGCGCACCCCGTCCACGCCACCGAGGCACTGGGCGTCCTGCTGCTCCTCAAGGCGTTCTCCTCCGGCTGCTCCGCGCTCACCGGGGTCGAGGCCATCGCCAACGGAGTGCCCTCCTTCCGCGATCCGCGCGTCAAGCGCGCCCAGCGCACCGAACTGATGCTCGGCGCGCTGCTCGGCCTGATGCTCATCGGCATGGCCCTGCTGATCCGCCGCGACCAGGTGGCCCCGCGCGGCGGCGTGACCGTACTGGCGCAGCTCACGGCGGGCGCGTACGGCACGGGATGGCCCTACTACGCCACGAACCTCATCGTCACCCTGGCGCTCGCCTTCGCGGCCAACACCAGCTTCGGCGGACTGCCCGTCCTGATGAGCCTGCTCGCCAGGGACCACCGGCTGCCGCACTTCTTCGGGCTACGCGCCGAGCGCCCGGTGTACCGCTGGGGCGTGGTCGCCCTCGCGCTGCTCGCGGCGGTGCTGCTGATCGCCGTGGACGCCGACACCCACCGCATGATCCCGCTCTTCGCGATCGGGGTGTTCATCGGATTCAGCGTCAGCCAGATCGGGCTGGTGCGGCACTGGGCGGGGGAGCGGCCGCGCGGCTGGCTGCGGCGCGCGACGCTCAACGGGATCGGAGCCGTGCTGACCGTCGTGGCGGGGATCGTCCTGCTGGCCACCAAGTTCCTGGAGGGCGCCTGGGTCGTGGTCGTCACCATCCCGCTGCTGATGCTGCTGTTCTCCCGCATCCAGCGCTACTACACGGAGGCCGGCCGGGAACTCGGGCTCGGCGAGACCCCGCCACCGCTGGACGTCGCCGACTCGCTGGTCATCGTCCCGGTCAGCCAGGTCAGCCGCCTCACCCGGCACGGGCTTCAGGCCGCCCTCGCCCTCGGCCACGAGGTCGTCGCGGTCGCCGTGTACTCCGATCCTGCCAAGTCCTCTGCACTCAGGGAGAGTTGGGACCGCTGGAACCCAGGTGTACGGCTCGACGTCATCGACAGCCCGCAGCGCTCGCTGGTGGAACCCATCGTCGAGTACGTCCGGCGGGCGGCGGAGGGAGGCCGGCAGATCGCCGTCCTCATCCCCGAGGTCGAACCGCTCCACCGCCGCTACCAGATCCTCCAGAACCAGCGCGGCCTGCTGCTCGCCACGGTCCTGCGGGCCCGCACGGACGTGGTCGTCTGCGTGGTGCCGTACCGGCTGAGCGTGTGAGAGCGGGGGCTTCGTGACGCCCGCACACCCGGCGTGCGGGCCGCGGTCCCCGGCCGTCCGGCTCCGGCGGGTGCCGTCCCGTGTTCGTCCGGGCCCCCCGGCGCATCAGGCCGCCTGCCCGCCCCGGCAGTCCCGGCAGGCGGCGGGCCCCGGGGCACGGAAGGCGCGTTCGCAGCCGTCGCAGGTCTGCCAGGGGTGTACGGCGGGGGCGGTGGGTCCGGCGGACGGTGGGGCCGGGGGCAGCGGGGGGAGCGGGACCTCGCGGAGGCGGTGGGCGAGGACGCGGGCCGGACGGGCCCGGAAGTGCGCGGGGAGCCCGGCGGTGAGCTGACCGGTGATCTCCTCGGGGCCGAGCCCCAGCGCGAGCCACCGGGCGACGGCCGGGGCCAGTTCGCGGACCTCCCGGCGGGACAGGATCAGCCTGCGGTCGACGTTCCGGAGGGTGGTGAGGACGAGGACACTCCGGGGGTCGGCGTCCGCGTCGGCGCGGTCGGCGGCGTCCTCCGGCCGGAACGGGGGAGCGGGCGGCAGGCGCGTGGGCTCGGGTGGGGTGGCGGTCCCGGGCGCGGAGGGCGTGGTGGAACGCCGCGGCAGGGGTGACAGCGGCGTGGTTCGGGCGGGGGCGCGCGGTACGTCGTGGAAGAAGGTCCGGGTGCGGACCTGGCCGTCGGGACCGCGCTCGCGGCGCCTTTCCAGGTAACCGGCGGCCTCCAACTCCCGCAGCGCGCGTGAGATCAGGATCTCGCCCTCGCTGAAGTGGGCGCACAGCGCGGTGATGCTGACGGGGGTGCCGTCCGGCAGGGAGGCGATGTAGGCCGCGACCCCGATGGTGACCGCGCTGCCGCGCCGCTGCGCGAGGGCGTTGGCGAGCACGGTGAACTCGGCGGTGAGACGGGTGCGGACGTGGATCACGCCGGCGGTCGGAGCTCCGGCGGCGGGGCGCACGGGCGCGTTAGACTGCGGTTCAGCCATTGGGAAGGTGCTTGCTTCCTGAACGGTCAGGCCCTCGATCAGGATTGCAGTCCTGGCCGGGGGCCGTCGTCTGTGTGGGGTTGTCGCCGGGAACGTAACCGTCCATGACCACTCACCGCAACCGGGTCACTCCTGAGGGTGAACGGGCGGGAGGAGGTGGGGGGTTGGTTCTTTCCACCCGGTTCTTGGGGGAGGGCCGTGGACGACCGGGCCCCCGTGGGCGAGGGTTCGGCGGAGCCGGGCCGGGGACCGGAACCGGCGCCCGGCCGGCCGGGGACCCGCCGGCCGGGTGGCGGCAGCAGTGAGGGCGGGACCCGGAGGTCCCGCCCGTCCGTCACTCCGGAAGTGCCGCCCGTGTCACCCGGGAACGGGACTCAGGGCCACACCAGGCAGTACGGCTGATGCCCCGCCTCGTGCAGACGATGGCTGAAATCCTGCCATTCATGGAGAAGCTGGTACACGTTGAACGCGTCCCGGGGCCCGCCCCGGTCCGGCACCGTCGACCAGATGAACGCCGCCGCGCCCACCGCCTCCTCGCCGATGCCGCGGAGGGGGTCGACGACGGTCATGGGGAGCTTCACGACGGCGTAGTCGGGGTGGAGGACGACGAGTTCCAGCGGGGGCACCTTGTGCAGCGGGACGCCCTCGATACCGGTGAGGACCATAGCGGCCATCGTCTCCGGCTTGATCTTGGTGAACATGCCGTTCATGCCGAGCTCGTCACCACCGAGTTCCTCGGGGCGCATGGAGATCGGCACCCGGGCCGCGGTCGCGCCGTCCGGTGCGCCGAAGTATTTGTACGTCACCCCCACCCGGCCACCATTCCCGCTTCCTGCCCTGAGCCGGTCTGCCCCGCGGTCCGTGTAGTCCATACCGTCCATACGGGCCGACGAGTCGATCCGCTCAGGATCGCCCTGTGATCCTTGTGACCCTTGCGATCCCGGCGTGCCCTGTGCCTGCCGTGCCTCGGCTTCCTCTGCCTCGCGCCGGTGCTTCCCCCGCCGGGCACGCCGAGGACCGAGGTCATCGGTCCCCTCGCCCAGTCCGCCACCGCGATGCATATCTCCACCCGACTGCTTTTCTAAGGCGCGCGACCCCCGCCACGCAACCCGATCATCGTGACAGTGACCTCCCCCACGGCCGCACGCCGAAACGTACGCCGAAACACCTGTCCGGAGGATCTTCGCAGCCTCTGACACCATGGTCCGTGTGAGCTATCCGTACGAAGCCCCAGTTTCGCAGACTCTTTTCGACCGTGCGGCTGCCGTCACGCCGGGCGGCGTGAACTCTCCGGTGCGCGCCTTCCGCGCCGTGGGCGGTACGCCCCGCTTCATGGTGTCCGGAAACGGTCCATACCTGACCGATGCCGACGGGAGGGAATACGTCGACCTCGTTTGTTCCTGGGGGCCGATGATCCTCGGTCACTCCCGGCCCGAGGTCGTCGCCGCCGTGCAGGAGGCCGTCGCCCGCGGTACGTCCTTCGGTACGCCGGGCGAGGGCGAGGTCGCGCTCGCGGAGGAGATCGTCGCCCGCGTCGAGCCGGTCGAGCAGGTCCGGCTCGTCTCCAGCGGGACCGAGGCGACGATGTCCGCCATCCGCCTCGCGCGCGGGTTCACCGGGCGGCCCAAGGTCATCAAGTTCGCCGGGTGTTACCACGGTCACGTGGACGCCCTGCTCGCCGCGGCCGGCAGCGGCCTCGCGACCTTCGCCCTGCCCGACACCCCCGGCGTCACCGGCGCCCAGGCCGGCGACACCATCGTCCTCCCCTACAACGACCTCGAAGCCGTGAACGCCGCCTTCCACGCGCACCCGGGCGAGATCGCCTGTGTGATCACCGAGGCCTCTCCCGGCAACATGGGTGTCGTGCCGCCGCGCCCCGGCTTCAACCAGGGCCTCAAGGACGCCTGCGCGAAGAACGGCGCCCTGTTCATCTCCGACGAGGTCATGACCGGCTTCCGTACCAGCAGGTCCGGCTGGTACGGCATCGACGGGGTCAAGCCCGACCTGATGACCTTCGGCAAGGTCATGGGCGGCGGCTTCCCGGCCGCGGCCTTCGGCGGCCGTAAGGACGTCATGGGGCACCTGGCCCCCGCCGGGCCCGTCTACCAGGCCGGCACGCTCTCGGGGAACCCCGTCGCGACCGCCGCCGGACTCGCGCAGCTGCGGCTGCTCGACGACGCCGCGTACGAGACGGTCGACGCCGTCTCCGCGCAGATCCGCGCGCTCGTCACGGAGGCGCTCAGCAAGGAGGGCGTGTCGCACCGATTGCAGAACGCCTCCAACATGTTCTCGGTCTTCTTCACCGGACGTGAGGTGCGCGACTACGAGGACGCGAAGGCGCAGGAGTCCTTCCGGTTCACCGCGTTCTTCCACGCGATGCTGGCGCAGGGCGTCTACCTGCCGCCGTCGTCCTTCGAGTCGTGGTTCGTGTCCACGGCCCACGACGAGCGGGCCATCCAGCGGATCGCCGACGCCCTTCCGGCGGCGGCACGGGCAGCGGCGGAGGCCACGGCATGAGCGGGAGCGGGAGCATGGGCGAGAGCCGGGAGCAGGACATCACGGTCGTCCACGTCATGCGGCACGGCGAGGTCGCCAACCCGGACGGGGTGCTCTACGGGCGGCTGCCCGGGTACCACCTCTCCGAGCTCGGGCGGCAGATGGCCGACCGGGTCGCCGAGCACCTGGCGTCGCGTGACGTCACGCAGGTGATCGCCTCGCCGCTGGAGCGGGCGCAGGAGACCGCGACGCCCATCGCCAAGGCGCACGGGCTCGACCTCGGCACCGACGGGCGGCTGATCGAGGCCGAGAACGTCTTCCAGGGCAAGACCTTCGGGGTGGGCGACGGCGCCCTGCGCAGGCCCGAGAACTGGAAGTACCTCGTCAACCCGTTCAAGCCGTCCTGGGGCGAGCCGTACGTGGAGCAGGTCGTCCGGATGATGGGGGCGCTGGACGCCGCCAAGGACGCGGCCCGCGGTCACGAAGCGGTGCTGGTCAGCCACCAGTTGCCGATCTGGATCGTGCGTTCCTACGTCGAGCGGCGGCGGTTGTGGCACGACCCGCGCAAGCGGCAGTGCACCCTCGCCTCCCTCACGAGCTTCACCTACCGCGGCGACAAGATCGTCTCCGTCGGCTACAGCGAGCCCGCCCGGGATCTCGTCCCGGCCCATCTCCTCGCGGGCGCCAAGCCGGTGAAGGGGAAGAGCAAAGCGTTCGGCGCTTAGTCGGCGATCCCGCCATGTGAATTTCCGGTGACTGTGAAGTGTGCCACTCGGATCGATCTTCGTAAAATATGATCAATATGCGCTAGTTGGCGGAACCTATCTGCACTTCGTGCCCTCTCATTATGTGTCTGCTGAGAAACAGCTGAGAGGGCGCGAAGGAGATGGGGACCGCATGCGGGACATCAGCCGCAGGGGAATGATCGGCCTCGGGGCGGGCGCCGCGGCGGCGCTCGGACTCGCGGCGTGCGGCACCGCGGAACACGACGCTTCGAGCGGCAAGAACGGTTCACGGCCCGGCAAGTCCGGTCAGCCGTCCCGGTCCGGCACCCCCAAGCCCACCGCGCGCCCGATAGGCGACGGCTCCACCTCCTTCACCGGCAAGCAGCCGAAGCAGCCCAAGGCCCCCGTGCCCCTGGAGGCCGGCGAGACCCCTCCGCAGTTCGTGATCTTCTCCTGGGACGGCGCGGGGGAGGTCGGGACCGGGCTCTTCTCGCGGTTCCTGCGGCTCGCCGAGGAGCACGACGCGCACATGACCTTCTTCCTCTCCGGGCTCTATCTGCTGCCCGAGTCGAAGAAGCGCCTCTACCTGCCGCCGAACAACCCCCGCGGCGCCTCGGACATCGGGTACCTCACCGACGAGCACGTCAAGGCGACCCTCGGCGGCGTCCGGCAGGCCTGGCTCGACGGCCACGAGATCGGCACGCACTTCAACGGCCACTTCTGCTCCGGCCACGGCACCGTCGCCAACTGGACGCCGACCCAGTGGCGCAGCGAGATAGACCAGGCCAAGTCCTTCGTCAAGGAGTGGCGGACCAACACGGGCTGGAGCGATCTGCCCTCGCTGCCGTTCGACTACGACAAGGAACTCATAGGCGGCCGGACCCCGTGTCTGCTCGGGCAGAACAACCTGCTGCCCACCGCCAAGGAACTCGGCTGGCGCTACGACGCCTCCTCGCCCGGCGGACGCCAGCGCTGGCCGCAGAAGAACCAGGGCGTGTGGGATCTCCCGCTCCAGGCCGTCCCGTTCCCGGGCCACAGCTTCGAAGTCCTCTCCATGGACTACAACATGCTCGCCAACCAGTCGGTCAACTCGACGAAGGCGCCGTCGTACAACTACCCGGGCTGGCGCAAGCAGGCGGCCGAGGCCTACATCGCCGGATTCCGGCGGGCGTACGAGTCGAACCGGGCGCCCTTCTTCATCGGCAACCACTTCGAGGAGTGGAACGGCGGCATCTACATGGACGCCGTCGAGCAGGCCTTCAAGTACATCGCGCGGGAGAAGGAGAAGGGCGAGGACGTACGGCTCGTCTCCTTCCGGCAGTTCGTGGACTGGCTGGACGTACAGCCGCCGGAGATCGTGGCCAAGCTGCAGACCCTGGACGTGGGCCAGCGCCCGGACGGCGGCTGGAAGACGTTTCTGGGCGACACCGGCAAGGGGGCCGGCGGCGCCACCGCCACGGCCTCGGCCGGCGCGTCGGGGAGCGCCACCTGAAATGGTGTTTTCCGCCCGCGAGGGGGGTGCGGAAGATCCCCGAAACGGGCATGCGAAACTTTTCACATGAGTGCCGCCTGTCGCGCCGAACCACGCTCGAACCGCACCCGTAGCCGTGCCGCCCTGGTCACCGCCGGGGCCGCCGTGGCCCTGCTCGTCCTGTCCGCGTGCGGATCCGGGGGGACCTCCGGGGGATCGGGCAGGACCAACTTCGTCGCGGGCAAGGACGGCATCTCCACCGTCGCGAAGGGGTCACGGGTCGACGCCCCCGACCTCTCCGGCGCGACCGTCGACGGCAGGAAGCTCGACGTCGCGGACTACAAGGGCAAGGTCGTCGTCCTGAACATGTGGGGTTCCTGGTGCCCGCCGTGCCGGGCCGAGGCACCGAACTTCGTCAAGGTCGCCAAGGACACCGAGGCGAAGGGCGTGCAGTTCGTCGGCATCAACACCCGTGACCCCGAGACCTCGCTCGCCCGCGCGTTCGAGAAGCAGTACGGGGTCCCGTACCCCAGCCTGTACGACCCGACGGCCAAGCTGATGCTCCGCTTCAAGAAGGGCACGCTCAACCCGCAGACCATTCCCTCCACGCTCGTCATCGACCGGGACGGGAAGGTCGCGGCCCGGACGCTGCAGGCGCTCAGCGAGGACAAGCTGCGCGAGATGCTCGACCCGATCATCGCGGAGAAGTGACCTGACGTGTCCCTCCTCGCCGCCTCCGCCGACCTCACGACGTCCGCGCACCTGACGACCACCCTCGCCGAGGTGGGGGGCCGCAACGAGACGGTCTACAGCGGAGCCCTGCTGCTCGCTGTGCCCGTCGCCCTGCTCGGCGGGCTCGTCTCCTTCTTCTCGCCGTGCGTGCTGCCGCTCGTACCGGGCTATCTGTCGTACGTCACCGGGGTCACCGGTACCGATCTGGCGGAGGCCAGACGGGGGCGGATGGTCGCGGGCGCCAGCCTGTTCGTGCTCGGTTTCACCGCCGTGTTCGTCTCCGGCGGGGCACTGTTCGGGTACTTCGGGTCGACGCTGTACGAGCAGCAGGGCGCTCTGTCCAAGGTGCTCGGCGTGCTCATGATCCTGATGGGCGTCTTCTTCATGGGGATGATGCCCTGGCTGACCCAGCGCGAGTTCCGCTTCCACCGGCGGCCGGTGGCGGGTCTGGTCGGGGCGCCCCTCCTCGGCGCGCTGTTCGGGATCGGCTGGACGCCCTGCATCGGCCCGACCCTCGCCTCCGTGCTGGCGCTCTCCTCCAACGAGGCGAGCGCGGGCCGCGGGGCCATACTGACCGTCGCGTACTGCCTCGGTCTCGGCGTGCCCTTCGTGCTCGCCGCGGTCGCCTTCCGCAAGGCGCTCGGCGCCTTCGGCTGGGTCAAGCGCCATTACGTCTGGGTCATGCGCATCGGCGGCACCATGATGATCGTGACCGGTGTGCTCCTGCTGACGGGTGCCTGGGACAGTCTGGTGCAGCAGATGCAGACGTGGTCCAACGGCTTCACGGTAGGGATCTGATCGATGAGCACGACCGACACCGATACCGACGACGGCACCGGTAGGACGGCGGAACCGGCGGCCGCCAAGCGGCACATCGGGGTGAGCGCCGACGGCGAACTCGGCGAGGCCGGATCCCAGCTGTCCACGGCGCCCGTCGACACGGCCGTGCCCGGTTCGTTCGGCGGGATGCGGGCGCCCGGAGCCGCCGGGGCGCTGGCCTGGACCGGCCGTGAGGCCGTGGGCTGGGCGCGCTGGTTCTGGCGGCAGCTGACCTCCATGCGGGTCGCGCTGATCCTGCTCTTCCTGCTGTCGCTCGGCGCGATCCCCGGGTCGCTGATCCCGCAGTCCGGGACCGACGCGCAGAAGGTGGCGGACTTCAAGGACGCGCACTCGATCCTCGGTCCGCTCTACGACCGGCTGGGACTCTTCCACGTCTACAGCTCGGTGTGGTTCTCGGCGATCTACATCCTGCTGTTCGTCTCGCTCATCGGCTGCATCGTGCCCCGCACCTGGCAGTTCGTCGGACAGCTGCGCGGCCGTCCGCCGGGCGCGCCGAAGCGGCTGGACCGGCTGCCCGCGTACGCGACCTGGCGCACCGCCGCCGAACCGGAGCAGGTCCGCGCGGCCGCGCTCCAGGTGCTCGGGCGGCGCCGCTTCCGGGCGCACGTGGAGAAGGACGCCGTCGCCGCCGAGAAGGGCTACCTGCGCGAGACCGGCAACCTGCTCTTCCACATCGCGCTCGTCGTGATGCTCGTCGCCTTCGCCTGGGGCCAGCTGCTCAAGTCCGAGGGCAACAAGCTGATCGTCGAGGGCGACGGCTTCTCCAACACGCTCTCGCAGTACGACGACTTCAAGTCGGGCAATCTCTTCGGCAGCGACGACCTCACGCCGTTCAGCTTCGACCTGAGGAAGTTCACGGGCACCTACGAGCGGACCGGTCCCAACAAGGGCACCCCGCGGACGTACCAGGCGGCCGTCACCTACAGCGTGGGCGCCTACGGCAAGGAGCGGAAGACCCTCGTCAAGGTCAACGAGCCGCTGAAGGTCGGTGACTCGAAGGTCTACCTCACCGCCCACGGCTACGCGCCCGTCGTCACGGTCCGCAACGGCAAGGGCGAGGTCGTCTTCCACGACGCCGTGCCGATGCTGCCGCTCGACTCGAACGTCACCTCGCAGGGCGCGATCAAGGTGATGGACGGCTACCGGAACGGGCAGGGGCGGCCCGAACAGCTGGGCTTCTCCGCCTTCTTCGTGCCGACCTTCGCGGGTGCGGGCAAGGGCACGATGTTCTCGCAGTTCCCCGCGCTCGACTTCCCCGTCCTCGCGCTGTCCGGGTACCACGGCAGCCTGGGGGTCGACGCGGGCATCCCGCAGAACGTGTACCAGCTCGACACGTCCAAGATGAAGCAGTTCAAGGACGCGAAGGGCAACATCCTCAAGGCGCGTCTGCTGCCCGGCGAGACCATGAAGCTGCCCGACGGCGCCGGCTCGATCACCTTCGACAAGGGCATCAAGCAGTGGGCGAACTTCCAGGTCACCCAGCAGCCCGGCAGTGACTGGGCGCTCGCCGGTGCCTTCACGGCGATCTTCGGTCTCGCCGGTTCCCTCTTCATCCAGCGCCGCCGGGTCTGGGTGCGCGCCACCACGGGCGCCGACGGCGTGACCGTCGTGGAGATGGCCGGCCTGGGCCGCAGCGAGTCCGCGAAGCTTCCCGAGGAGCTCGGCGACCTGGCCGCGCTCGTGCACGAACAGGCACCCAGCAAGACCGACGATCCCGACGCGGGGACGGACCCCGACGCCGGGACGGACCCGGAAGCCGAGCCGGACGCCGATTCGGACACCACCGACCCCGACCCTCACGCCGTACCTGCCGCCGAAGGGGCTGAGAAGCAGTGACTCTCGCCACCGCAACCAACGAACACCTCGCCAACATCAGCAACACGCTGATCTACTCCGCGATGGCCGTCTACACCCTGGCCTTCTTCGCGTACATCGCCGAGTGGATCTTCGGCAGCCGCAGCAAGGTCGCCCGTACGGCGGCCGCGCTCACCTCCGGCGCCGGGACGGCGGCCCCCGCGGTCACCGTGAAGTCGGCGGGCGGTACCGCGGTCCTGGAGCGGCCGCAGGTCGTCACCCGGTCCGCGGCCGGCGCCCGGAACGTGCCCGACGGGCCCGGGGCGCACGGCGGGGACGAACAGGGCGACCTGTACGGCCGTATCGCGGTGTCCCTCACCGTCGTCGCCTGGGCCGTCGAGACGGCCGGCGTGGTGGCCCGCGCCCTGTCGGTGCAGCGTGCGCCGTGGGGCAACATGTACGAGTTCAGCATCACCTTCTCGACCGTCGCCGTGGCCGTGTACCTGGCGTTCCTGCTGGCGAGGAAGGACATCCGCTGGCTGGGTCTGCCGCTGGTCACCACGGTCCTGCTCGACCTCGGTCTCGCCGTCACCGTGCTGTACACCGCCAGCGACCAGTTGGTCCCCGCACTCCACTCGTACTGGCTCTACATCCACGTCTCGACCGCCATCCTCTGCGGCGCGATCTTCTACGTGGGCGCGGTCGGCACCCTGCTGTACCTCTTCAAGGACTCCTACGAGAACAAGCTGGCCGGCGGCGGCCGGCCGGGGCGTTTCGCCACCTCCGTCATGGAGCGGCTGCCCTCCTCGGCCTCCCTCGACAAGTTCTCCTACCGGGTCAACGCCGCCGTCTTCCCGCTGTGGACCTTCACGATCATCGCGGGCGCGATCTGGGCCGGCGACGCGTGGGGCCGCTACTGGGGCTGGGACCCGAAGGAGACCTGGGCGTTCATCACCTGGGTCGCCTACGCCTGCTACCTGCACGCCCGGGCCACGGCCGGCTGGAAGGGTCGCAAGGCCGCGTACATCGCGCTGATCGCCTTCGCGTGTTTCCTCTTCAACTACTACGGCGTCAACATCTTCGTCTCCGGCAAGCACTCCTACGCCGGCGTCTGACGGCCCCACCGCCGTGACCACGGGTGCGGAACCCTCCGCCCCGGGCCACGCTGGTGTCATGACCGGAACCATCGAAGAGGGAGCCGTCGAGACCCGGGGGGACACGCGTGTGCGGCACTGGCTGCTGCGTCTTCCCCAGCCTGTGGACAAGGTCTGGGCGGCGATGGCCACCCCCGAGGGAATCGTGGGGTGGCTGGCGCGGGCGGAGGTGTTCGAGCCGCGGCTCGGCGGGGCGGTCGACCTGCGCGGGCTGGGCGCCGGCCGGATCACCGCCTGGGACGTCGAGCGGGTCGCCGAGTACACGATGGAGAGCCGGGGCCGGGTCCGGTTCCACCTGGAGCCCGCGGCGCCGGACGACACCGGCCCCCGCACCACCGTCCGGTTCACCCACGAGTACGAGGGCGAGTACGAGCCCGGACCGTGGCGGATCCGCTTCGAACGGCTGCTGACCCTGCTGACGCCCTAGCGGGACAGGCGTCCGGGCCCGCCTACGACGGCGGCAGGCACTCCTTCGCCGGCGGTTCTCCCTCCGGCCAGGCGATCTTCACGAAGCGGGCGCGGGACTCGGGGGTCAGCTGCACGATCGGTACGGCCTTGTCGTACGGATTGCCGTGGGCGTCCAGGCAGATCCACCCGCCGGCCCCGTTCACCCGCAGCTCCCTGCCCTTGACCTGCGGCCACTGGAGCCCGACGTCCGCCAGGGCCGGGATCCGCCCGGTCGGTGACGCCCCGCGGATGCCTCGCACGGCGAGCCGCATGGCGTCGTAGGCGGTGATCAGCTGGCCGTCGTCCAGGGCGATCGGGCCGACCGGACCGACCGGCTCCTTCGCGGCGTCGGCCAGCAGGGCCCGGAGCGTCCTCGCGTCCGCCGCGCCGCCCCCGGTCCTCGCCGAGTCCTTCAGCCAGGCGTCCGGGTGGGCGAGCGCCGTGTACCGCACGGTCAGCAGCGGGTCCTTGAGGGCGGCCGGGTCGAGGTCCTTGTCGCCGGCGAGGTACGAACCCTCGTCGCCGGTGAGCACGGTGAACCGGCGGTCGTGGCAGCCGCGCTGGCCCAGCGTGTTGATGAACTGGCGCAGCTGGGTGTGGCGCCCCGCGAAGAGGATGGTGTCGGTACCCGCCGGGGTGTTGCACAGGATGTTGGTGATCTGCGCGAAGACGTTGGAGGTGCTGCCCTCCTCGCTGCGGTCGGCGGGCGGTGTGAAGGGCTGCGCCTCGTAGCGCGAGCCCTTGAGCATCTTCTCGAAGGACCCCTGGAGCGTGCGCGTGTACGGGTCGCCCGTCCGGTCGTAGACCAGGAAGGCGTTGACGGCCGAGACCTTGGCGAACGAGGCGAGGGCGCGGGCCTCGTCGGTGTTGGTGGGGGAGACGCGGGCGAGGCCGGGGAACGGGTCCTTGCCCCGCTGTCCGTTGGCGAGGTCGTCGGCGGTGATCGAACTCCCTATCACCGGGACCCCCCGTGCGGTCAGCGCCGCGACCGCCTTCTTGTTGTTGTCGGTGCTCTGCCCGACGCCGGTCACCGCCCGCAGCCGGTCGGGTCCCCTCGTCATGCGCTCCAGCCGGTCGACCGTGTACCGCCAGTACGTGCCGGTGGACCCGGGGTTGGCCAGCACCAGGCGGATCTTCGGCTTCAGCCCGGTGGTGTCGTGGTTGGCCTGGTACTGGGCCAGATAGGCGCCCTGGAGCTCGTGCAGCACGTCGGCCAGGATGTCGGCGTCGGTCGCGGTGAAGGGCTCCAGCAGGGCCACGGTGACGTAACCGCCCGCCTTCAGCCGGGCGTTCTCCCGGTGGATCGCCCGTACGGTGTCGGCGAACTGCGGCCGGCCGAAGGCGTACGTGGACCACGAGACGCCCACGCACTCGTGACCGCCCTCGGGCTGGACGACGCCCGGGGCGCAGGACCGATTCTCCTTGGTGGCCGTCATACCGCCCCAGACGCCGAGCCCCACGAGGACCGCGGCCAGCGTCAGCGCCGCGTACCGGCGGAAGCGGATCTCCCAGACGTCCTCGCGCAGCCACCGCCACCAACGCGCCATCATCGGTCCCCGTCCGCCGTCATCAGTACCCCCCGGTCCCGTTCTCGTCGTCGTCCGGGACGCGCAGCGGGCGTCCGGCCAGCGCGTCCGACGGCCACTCCCGCGACGCCCGCCACAGCAGCGGGTTGCCCGCGGGCCGCAGGTTCGACAGCTGCTCCAGTTCGAAGCGGAGCCGGTCGCCCACCTTCGGGTCCGGCAGCACCAGCGGATCGGTGAGCTGCCACACGGCGTGCAGCAGCCGTCGTACCCGCAGATGCAGTACGGCGTCCACGCTGTCCGGCGGCCGCTGGGCCGCGTCCGTGCGGCCGAGCGCGATCGACGCCCGGTCGTCGTGGCCGGCGGGGCTGTCGGCGTCCCGGCCGTCCGGGCCGTGCGCGTGGAAGTACGGCGCGGACGCGATGAACAGCAGGGTCGCGAGCCAGTTCCCGGGGTCGGCGCGCGGGAAGGTGTCACGCAGATGCGCCACCGCCGGATCGGCCTTGCCCAGGGCGAGTTCGTGATGCAGCCGGTAACGGTGCCGGTCGGGCAGGTCCTCGTCGCCGTAGTGGTCGACGAGGGTGCGGTGCGCGTCCCGCCACCGCTCGTGGTCCGGGTCGCCGTGGTGCAGGCGCAGCAGGAGCAGCGCGCGCAGGAACGGATCGCCCACGAACTGCCCGGCGGCCGCGGGCAGGCCCTCCCGCGCGAGCCGCTCCTCCAGGTCGAGGACGCCCGAGGCGCCGAAGTCGTCCGGGAGCCGGGCCTGCGCGAGGGCGCACGCCGAGTCGCGGTCGTGGGCGGCGGCGAGCACGGTCAGCTCGTCGAGCCGGCCGCCGGGCACCAGCCGGTCCAGCAGTTCCAGATACGTGGGGCGGCCGTCGCGGTCCTCGTGGACGACGACGTCCGCGGTGAGCAGCGGGCCCAGCGAGGCGGCTGCGCGGGGCAGGTTCTGCCGGGCGGACTCCGCGAGCAGGGTCACGCCGAGCGGGCTGCCGCCGGTCAGCCGGTGGGCCGCGTGCGGCAGGTGCGGCGGCACGTCCAGGCCCTGCGCGGCGCCGCCGAGCAGGTGCAGGGTGTCGTCCGGGGTCAGCGGCGGCAGCGAGAGGAGCAGCGCCCGTGAGGACGGCGAGGTGCCGGGCTCCCAGCCGGTGTGCCGGACGACTTCGGGGAGGGCGCGCCGGCCCGCGTTGCGCAGCGCCGGGTGAGTGTCCCCGCGCAGCGCGGCGAAGAAGACGACCTGGTCGGGGATGCCGTCGGCACGGTCGCGGAGCACGGGTTCCAGCAGGCCGAGGCCGGCCGGCTCCCGCACGTTGTCGATCAGCACGACCGGGCGGCCCAGCCGGTGGGAGCGTTGCACGACCCCCGCGTACGCGTCGTCGAGATCGGCCAGCAGGGCTCGTACGAGATGGCGTTCGGCGTGGGCGCGGGAGTCGCCGCCGGCGCGGAAGTGCGCGGAGAGCAGGATCAGTCCGAGCTTGGCGTTGCCACCCGCGTTCGGATAGTCGCGGTACCAGGTGGCGGCTCTGCGCAGTCTGCGGTGGGTGGGGGCGATCCCCTCGGCGAAGGCCTCCAGGGTCGCCTCGATGATCGGCTCCACCACCGGGCCCGTGCTGCTCATCGAGGCGATGAGCTTGGCGACGACCTTGCTCACCCAGCGGCCCGCGAAGCCCGACAGGCGTGAACCCGTCTCGTTCAGGAGCAGGATGCGCTCGGCCTCCTGCCGGATGCGCGGCACGTCGCGGTCGCTCCAGCCGCCGGCGGCCACCGCGAGCAGCCCCGAGGCCAGTCGCGGGAAGCCGATCCGCCCGGCGCCGGTCACCGGCTCGGCGAGCTGCTCGGCGATCGTGGTGAGCGCCTGTCCGACCGGTGACCAGGACTCCGCGGGCCGCTCGGGCGGCGGAGCGGTGAACTGGTGGTCCTCGCCGTCGACGAGCGCGACCGGTGTATGGCCGCGGTAGGCGTCCCGCAGTTCGCGCAGTACCGCGCTCCTGCCCAGGCCCCGGCCGCCGGTGAACACCACGAAGGGCAGTTCCTTCGGGTGTTCGACCGGGGTCGAGCGCAGCTGGTACGGGCGCAGCCCGACGAGACGTGAAGCGAGACCGGGCGGGTCGGTGTCGAACAACGCCCCGCGTCCGTGCAGCCCTCTGTGCACCGCATCTCCCCCTGGCGCGGTCCGGTCCTGCCTGTTCTGCTGTGAGGTGTATCAATACCAGTGTAAAAAGGGGGAGTTGCTTCGGACTAGGGTGCGTGATGTCCGTTTGGTTACGGAATTCGTCCGCATCCGTTCCGGCGGCTAGCCCACAGTGATCGAATCGAGCTTGTCCCGCAGATACGCGTGGGAGTCCACCGGCGGGTACGCGACGCGCCCCACCGGGGCCGGCACGGACTCCACCACCGTTCCCGGCGTGCACTCCCCGAAGTAGACCAGCGACATCAGCTCCTCGGCGGGCGCGTCCGCGGGCGGCGGCAGTACCCGGTGCCGTCCCGAACGCCACCGGTCCCCCGTCCAACGGGCCATCAGATCACCGATGTTGACGGTGAACGCCGCGGGATCGAAGGGCGCGTCCCGCCAGCCGCCCTCGTCCGTGAAGACCTGGAGCCCGCCCTTGCCCGCCTGCCGGTCGAGGAGGGTGACGGTGCCGAAGTCGGTGTGCGGGCCGATCCGGAACTGGCCCGGCTCGGGCGCGCCCACGACCTCCGTCCCCGGATACCAGTTGATGTTGAAGCCGTACGTCGGGTGGTCCATGTGGCGGGTGAAGAAGTCCGGCTCCAGTCCCAGCGCCCCGCCGAGGAGGGCGAGCAGGTGGTTCTCCAGCTCGGCCATCCGGGCCAGGTACTCCTCACACAGTTCCCGCAGCCCGGGGGCCTCCGCCGGCCACACGTTGGGCGCGTACCACTCCGCGTTGGTCCGCGGGTCCTCGAACGGCTCGTGCGTCGCGAAGGTCAGCGACTCCTTGAGGTCGGGCGGGGTCGCGGTGCCCTCGGAGTACCCGTTGGCCTCGGCGCCCGGACCGAGCCAGCCCCGCCCGCCGACCCGGGCGGCGTACGGCTGTTTCGTCTCCACGGGCAGGACGAAGAAGGCGCGCGCCGCCGCCCTGATCCGGGCGCGCAGGGACGGGTCGACACCGTGGCCGGTGACGAGGAGGAAGCCGGCGGTCCGCAGGGCGTCGTCGACGGTACGGGCGATCCGCGCGCGGGTCGCCCGGTCGCCGGACAGCCACGGGCGCAGATCGACGGTCGGGATGCCGGGGTGGGCCGGCGGCTCCGCCCGGCGGCCGGCGCGGGGACCGCTCACCTCACTCACCGATGTCCTCGTTCCACAGGGCCGGGTTCTCCGCGACGAAGTCGCGCATCATCGCCGCGCACCCGGGATCGTCCAGCCGGACGATCTCCACACCGTGCTCGGCCAGCCAGTCGTGGCCGCCGTGGAAGGTCCCGGCCTCCCCGATCACGACCCGGGAGATGCCGAACTGGCGGACCAGACCGCTGCAGTACCAGCACGGCGAGAGGGTGGTCACCATGGTCGTACCGCGGTAGGTCCGCTGCCGCCCGGCGGCACGGAAGGCCGCGGTCTCCGCGTGCATGGACGGGTCGCCGTCCTGGACGCGCCGGTTGTGGCCGCGGCCGAGGACGGTGCCGTCGGCGCCGTACAGCGCGGCGCCGATGGGGATACCGCCCTCCGCGAGCCCCGCGCGGGCCTCCTCGACGGCGGTGGCGAGCCATGCGCGGGCCCGTGCCGGGTCGACTGCCTGATCGATGCGCTCCATGGCCCCACTCTCCTGTGGGCGGAGCGCGAGGGCAACGCGCGAAGGCTCCTCCGGCGGCCGGGCCCCCGCCCCGGACGGACCGTCAGCGGCAGGGGCGCGCGTACTGCCGGGCCAGCGCGCGGAAGGACTCCTTCGGCTCCCAGTACCGGCCGGCCGGCCCCGGAGCACCGGGCCGCCGGTCCTCGACCGTCTTGACGAGGGAGTAGCTCGCCGTGTCGAGGTCGTGGCGCGGGTCGCGGGGGCGGTGCGGGGCGTCCGGGGTGACGAAGGTGTACGCCATCGCCGAGTACAGGCCCATCGACTCGAACACCGACAGCACCTCCGTCAGATACGCGGCCTGCGCGCGCTCGCTGCGGACGATGCCCTCCTTGATCTCCGGCGGCTCCTTGCCGTAGTCGACGACGTCCCAGCCCATGCCGCCGCGCTCCGGGGCGCCCTCGAAGGTGCAGCAGCCGAACTCCATGACGGCGACCGGCTTCCCGAACCGGGTGTACCGGGCGAGATCGCGGACGTAGGCGTCCCGGTGCCGGAAGAACCCGTAGTAGTCGATGCCGACGAGATCGAAGAGCCCCCAGTCGACGTCCTCGTCCTGGGCGGCGGCGTACGTCAGCCGCCCGCGGAAGACGGAGCGGCCCACGCCCGCCGCCCGCGCCGTGAAGCGGTGCAGGCGGCGCGCCGTCGTCACGGGGTCGAAGGTGCCGTCGAGGAGGTTCTGGACGCGCTCCTGGGCGTTGGCGCCGGGCACGATCCCGGGCACGTACAGCATGAACTCGCACCCCACGCTGAGGTGCACCCCGGCCCCCTGCCGCCGCAGCCGCTCCGCGCACCGGCCCGTCTCCGCGAGATGGTCGAGGATGTCCCGCTCGGGCACGTCGCCCAGGGTCGGTTCGAGCCAGACGTGCAGGCCCCGCTCCGCCGCCTCGGCGGCCGTGGCGGCGAGCCGTTCGACACCGTCGCCGGTGACCTTCACGGAGTTGGCGTGCAGGTCGTGCGCGAGGGCGCGCACATCGCCGCGCATACGCCGGGCGCTCCACCCGGTGCCGGGTGTCTCCCCGTCCGCCACCTCGTACACCGCGCCCCGACAGGTCAGCCCACGCCGGCCGGCCGTCGCCCCGGCCCGCCCCGCGGGCAGCACCGCCGCCGCCGTCCCCGCCGCGGCCATCCCCAGGAACCGTGCCCGGCTGATCTCCCGCATCGCGCCTCCCCGTGTCGTCGTCCCGCCCCAGTCTGGGAAGAGACCCGCCACCGCGCCGTCCGCCGATGGTCTACGGACGATGGCCGAAGGGATGAGCCGCAGCGGGGCGCGCGGACGATCTGCGCACAACGCGGACGGCGCACAACGCGGACGGCGCGCCGGGGCGCACCGGCTACACCCGCCCTCTCACCTCACGCTCGCTGCGGGCCAGTACGAACGCCTGGGGCGTGTTCTCCCGCGCGTCGGCCTCGCGGACGAGACGCGCGACCTCGACCAGCCCGGCGGCGCGCAGCAGTTCCGCGACACGCTCGGGCGGGAAGCGGTGGACGTCGAGGTCGAGGTCGTGCCCGTACGCGTGGTCCAGGTGCACCCGCTCGTCCCCCACCTTGTAGGCGAGGAGGAGATGGCCGCCGGGAGCCAGTACGCGGTGGAACTCCCGGAACAGCACGGGGAGTTCCTCCAGCGGCGTGTGCACGGTGGAGTACCAGGCCAGTGCTCCGGCGAGTGCGCCGTCCGCGATGTCGAGGGCGGCCATGGTCCCCACCTCGAACCGCAGCTCCGGATGGCTGCGGCGGGCCACGGCCACCATCCCCGGCGACAGATCGATCCCGTACGCGTGCAGCCCGAGCCCGTCCAGATACGTGGTCACCCGCCCCGGCCCGCACCCGAGATCCGCGACCACCCCGCCCCCGCCGCCCTTCACCTTCTCCGCGAAGGCCCCGAGCACGGCCCGGTCGAACGGCTTGTCCGCCAACTCCGTCCCGAGCAGCTCGGCGTAGTCGTCGGCGACGGTGTCGTACGACACCCTGATGGCGTCCGGGCGAGAGGTCATGGCGGCGGACCTTAGCCCCCGGCACCGACAACGCGTCCCCGACGGCGGGCTCCCGCAGGGACGTTCGCCCGGCTCAGGACTCGTCGTCGGACTTGCTCTGCTGCTCCCTGCGCCGCAGCTCCTCCTCGCGGCGCTGGAGGTCGGCCTCCCAGTCCTTCAGGAGCGCCTCGTCGCGGTCCGGCCGCTCGGCCTTCCCGGTCCGGAGCGAGTCGAGGAACTCCGGGTTGTCGTCGGGGGCGACGTACGGCGCGCCCTGGTCGCGGCGCCATCCGGCCGCGGCGGCACCCGCCGGGCTCCCGCGGCGCGTCCGGCCCGCGACGAGCCAGGCGACCGGTCCGACCAGCACCTCGCCGAAGAGCAGGATGATGATCACCCACACCACCTTCGGCAGTCCGCGGACCTCTTCCTCGGGGGTGTTCAGACAGTCGATGAAGGCGTAGATCCACAGCGCCAGGACCAGCAGGAAGGGCAGATACCTGAGCATGGCCGAACGGTCCCCCAGTGAGCGACGGCGGGGCGGCACAGGGCCCCGGTGACGCGGCCAGGGTAGCGGGTGGCCGCACCGGTGCGCGGCCCCCGCCCGCCCGGCGACGGTGGGGCGCACGCAGCCGCCGGGAGGGCCTCGGCGATACTGGAACGCATGGCTTACGACGATCTTCGCTCCCTGCTGCGGGCACTGGAGCGCGAGGGCGACCTCAAGCGCATCAAGGCCGAGGTGGACCCGTACCTGGAGGTGGGGGAGATCGTCGACCGGGTGCAGAAGGCGGGTGGTCCCGCGCTGCTCTTCGAGAACGTGCGCGGCTCCGCCATGCCGCTCGCCATGAACGTCTTCGGGACCGACCGGCGCCTGCTGAAGGCCCTCGGCCTGAAGTCCTACGGCGAGATCTCCGAGAAGATCGGCGGACTGCTCAGGCCCGAACTGCCGCACGGATTCGTCGGTGTGCGCGAGGCCTTCGGGAAACTCGGCGCGATGGCCCACGTCCCGCCGAAGAAGGTCAAGGAAGCGCCGGTGCAGGAGGTCGTCCTGCGCGGCGACGACGTCGATCTCGACGCGCTGCCCGCCCTCTTCACCTGGCCCCAGGACGGCGGCTCCTTCTTCAACCTGGGGCTGACCCACACCAAGGACCCCGAGAGCGGCATCCGCAACCTCGGGCTCTACCGCCTCCAGCGCCACGACAAGCGCACCATCGGCATGCACTGGCAGATCCACAAGGACAGCCGCAACCACTACCAGGTCGCGGCGCGCAGGGGGGAGCGGCTGCCCGTCGCGATCGCCTTCGGCTGTCCCCCCGCGGTGACGTACGCCTCCACCGCCCCGCTGCCCGGTGACATCGACGAGTACCTCTTCGCCGGGTTCATCCAGGGCAAGCGGATCGAGATGGTGGACTGCAAGACCGTCCCGCTCCAGGTTCCCGCGCAGGCCGAGGTGGTGCTGGAGGGATGGCTGGAGCCGGGCGAGACGCTGCCCGAGGGGCCGTTCGGCGACCACACCGGGTTTTACACGCCGCAGGAGCCCTTCCCCGCGCTGACCATCGACTGCGTGACCATGCGGAAGCGGCCGCTGCTCCAGTCCATCGTGGTGGGCCGGCCGCCGACCGAGGACGGCCCGCTGGGCCGGGCCACCGAGCGCTTCTTCCTGCCCCTGCTGAAGATCATCGTGCCGGACATCGTGGACTACCACCTGCCCGAGGCGGGCGGCTTCCACAACTGCGCGATCGTCGCGATCGACAAGAAGTACCCCAAACACGCCCAGAAGGTGATGCACGCCGTCTGGGGCGCCCACATGATGTCCCTCACGAAACTCATCGTGGTCGTCGACTCGGACTGCGACGTCCACGATCTGCACGAGGTCGCGTGGCGGGCCCTGGGCAACACCGACTACTCCCGTGACCTCACGGTCGTGGAGGGTCCCGTCGATCACCTCGACCACGCCTCCTACCAGCAGTTCTGGGGCGGCAAGGCGGGTATCGACGCGACGAGGAAATGGCCCGAGGAGGGCTACACCCGGGACGGCGGCTGGCCCGAGATGGTGCTGTCCGACCCACAGACGGCAGCGACGGTCGACCGCCGCTGGAAGGAGTACGGGCTGTGAGTTCAGCTTCCGCGGCGCTCCCGCAGCCGGGCCGCACCAAGGCGTTCCTGCGCCTCGTCATGATCGAGCACTCGGTGTTCGCGCTGCCCTTCGCGTACATCGCCGCGCTGACCGCGATGTACGAGCTGGACGAGAACATCCACTGGGGACGGCTGTTCCTGGTGACCGTCGCGATGGTCGGGCTGCGCACCTTCGCGATGGCGGCGAACCGGATCATCGACCGCGAGATCGACGCCCGCAACCCCCGCACCGCCCACCGCGAGCTGGTCACCGGCGCGATGAGCGTGAAGCACGCCTGGACCGGCGCGCTGGTCGCCCTGGTCTTCTTCCTGGGCGCGGCGGCCCTGCTGAACCCGCTCTGTCTGGCGCTCGCGCCCATCGCCGTGATCCCGATGGTGGTGTACCCCTACGGCAAGCGGTTCACGAACTTCCCGCAGGCCATCCTGGGTCTCGCGCAGGCGATGGGGCCGGTCGGCGGCTGGCTCGCGATCAGCGGCGAGTGGTCCTGGAACGCGGTGATCCTGGGGCTCGCGGTCGGCGTCTGGATCGGCGGCTTCGACCTGATCTACGCCTGCCAGGACGTCGAGACGGACCGCGAGGTCGGCGTCATGTCCGTACCCGCGCGCTTCGGCATTCCCGCCGCCGTCCGGGGGGCCCGGGTCTGTCACGCCGTCACCACGGCGCTCTTCGTCTGGTACGCCCTCGCCACCGGCGCCGGTGCCTTCTTCTGGTTCGGCCTGGTGATCGTCGCGGGCGCCTTCCTCTACGAGCACAGCATCGTCAAGCCGCACGACCTGTCCCGGCTGAACCGCGCGTTCTTCAGCGTCAACGGATTCATCGGCATCGCTCTGTTCGTCTGTGCCCTGCTCGATCTGCTGGTCCGCGGGCTCACGGTCTGAATCCCGCCGGTCGCCGGATACCCTCGACACCATGAAGCCAGGACAGACGCAGCGCCGGCCTTGGATCGTGGGGGTGTCCGGCGCGTCGGGTACGCCGTACGCCGCCGCCGTGCTGCGTGCGCTGCTGGCGGCCGGCGAGAGCGTGGACCTGGTCGTCAGCAGGGCCTCGCGACTCACGCTCCTCGACGAGACCGGGCTCTCCTTCCGCGACGCCCACTGGCGGGACGACCTGCGGGAATGGCTGGCGCGGGGCGCGGACGGCAAGCCCGGCACCTTCGACGCCTTCGAGGCGCACCTCGACGCCGTACGGCACTGGAGCGCGGGCGACCTGGCGGCGGGACCGTCCTCGGGTTCGTACCCCGCCAAGGGCATGCTCATCGTGCCCGCCTCGACGGCCTGTGTGGCCGGGGTCGCCCTCGGCCTGTCCAAGGACCTGCTCCAGCGCGCCGCGAGCGTGACCCTGAAGGAGGGACGCCGGCTGGTCGTCTCGGTACGCGAGACCCCGCTGAGCGGGCAGACACTGCGTCACCTGGTCTCCCTCGACGACGCGGGCGCGACCGTACTGCCGGCCTCGCCGGCCTTCTACGCGGGCGCCACCCACATCCAGGACCTGGTGGACTTCGTCGCCGGACGGGTGCTGGACGCGGCGGGCGTCGAACACCGGCTGTACCGCCGGTGGGAGGGCGAACTCGGCGGTGGCTCCCGCCCGACCTGAGCACCGGCGGCGGCATCTCCCGGCAGCACCCGGTACCGCCCCGGTACCGCGTCAGCACCACCTCGACACGACCCGAACGACATCGCACGACTCAGCGGACTTCACACACTTCAGGACCCACACACTTCAGCGGAAGGCTAGCGATCGCATGGACGCGGTGGACAGGCAGCTCATCCAGGCCCTGAGAGAGAACGGCAGAGCCTCCTACGCCGAGCTGGGGCGCCTCGTCGGTCTGTCGGGGCCCAGCGTCACCGACCGCATCAACCGGCTGGAGGCGGCCGGGGTCATCACCGGGTACCGCGCCACCGTCGACTCGGCCTCGCTCGGTCTCGGCGTCACCGCCCTGATCGGCATCTCGCTGTCCGACGCGGCCGACCACGAGGACGTCGCCCACCGCATGCGGGACCTCGGCGAGATCGAGGACTGCTGGTTCATCGCGGGCGACGACTCGTTCATGCTCAAGGTGCGGGCGAGCGACGTGGACGGCCTGGAGAAGACCATCCGGCGGCTGTCGGGAACGAAGGGCGTCTCCAGGACCCGCACGACGATCGTGCTCTCCACGAAGTGGGAGAACCGGGTGGGGGAGCTGCCCGAGGAGGAGTAGGACGCGGTTCCGCTGCCGCCGGGGACGCCTCGTGGCCGACCCGGTGGTGCCCGTGCCGTCCGTGGTCCTCGCGCCCGCCGGTGGTACGTCGTGGCCCCCGGGTTCCCCGGGACGGGCGTCTGCCGGATGATCGCGCCCGCGTATCGCTTCCCGCGCCCGTACCGGTTCCTGGCGAGCCCGTCGGATCGCGCGGGCGTTCGGGGTTTCGGCCTGCCGGATTTCCGGGAGTGCCATGATGGGGCGTGCAGGATCTTCGTACCTGCGCGTCGGAGACTCCGGCGCCCGACAGCAAGGAAGCCGACATGGCCACTGGAACCGGAACCACCTCTGCCGACAGCCCCGCGGCTCTTTACGGGCCGGTGTCGCTCGGTCTCGGCATCGCCGCACTGATCGCCGTGGCGCTCTCCGGCTTCATCGGCATCGCGATTCCCCTGCTGGCCGGCAGCCTCGCCGTCACCTTCGGCATCCTCGGCCTGACACGCGGTTCCCACCGGGGCCGGAGCCTCATCGGGCTCGCCACCGGCTCCGTGGGCGTGCTCTACCCGGTCCTCGCCGTCATCGCCTTCGCTTCCTGACCGCCTGCGTACGGTGGGGAGCCGCCGGCCTCGACATGGCCCGTAGTGTGGGCGCGCAGCGCTTCGCCCCGCCGACCGTCAGGACAGCGGGGCGAAGCGACAGGGTCCGAGTCGACCCGCGACACCGAGTCGGTGCGCGGCGGAACCTGTCCGTTGCGCGTTCCCGGGCTTTCCCGGGGAGTTCTCCGGCCGGCTACCGGACACCCGGCATCGGACGAACCAGCCATCGAGCCCTAGGCGACACAGGTCTCGCGTCGTCTCCGCGGCGTCATGCCATCGTCCTGCGCGCAGCCCGGATGGGAGCACAGCAGGCCATGGGCGAGCACCGACAGCACGGCCGCCTGCAACCGCGTCTCCTGTTCCAGCTTCTCTATGATCCGGGCGACGTGTGCCTTCACCGTCCGCTCGGCGATGCTCAGCTCGCGCGCCAGCTGCCGGTTGCCCAGCCCCGTGCCGAGCATCAGCAGGACTTCCTTCTCCCGCCCCGTCAGCCTCTCCAGCCTCGCTGCCCACGAGCCGGAGGCCGGATCGCTCTCGGACCACTGGTAAGGACATGACGGGTCATTCGTGTGGTGCGCGTAGGACCGCTCGAACATTTCGGTCCTTCCTGATCCCGCGTTTCCAGCAGAGCCCCGTGCCCTGGTTGCTGCGGTGATCTCTGTCAACGTAGCACCGGGCACTGACACGGGCACGTCAGAAAATGGTGACTCCTTCGGGCGCCTCAAGGGGACTGTCCGGAGAAATCATTTCCGCCAACTTCTTTGATTCATAAACTTGTTGTGCGTATTCGGAGTTTCCGAGCGGCCATGACGGAAGTAGTGGTGCGGCCTGCCGGAAACGCCTCGCGGCGCTCGGGCAGGGCCGGCGTGGGCCCATTTCGCCGAGCGGGGTTCGGTTGAGGCGTTCGAGCGCGACGGGCCCGGGCGTGGGGGTGCTGCGAGGGAACGGTGCCACGCGCGTCGGCGACCCAAGCGCTGCCCTGTCAGGAGGCGTTGGAATACTCATGACCATGGAGTACCCCCGCCGATCGATGGTTCTGGCCTTGGTCCTGCTCGCCCTCACGGCCTGCGCCCCCCAGCGCCAGTCCGGCGGCTCCCCGGCCTCCATGCTCGACAGCATTCCGGCGGCCGATCGCCGCTCCGCGCCCGATCTCAGTGGTGCCACCCTCGACGGCCCGCCTGTTCACCTCGCCGATTACCGGGGCAAGGTCGTCGTGCTCAACGTCTGGGCCTCCTGGTGCGGCCCCTGTCGCGCCGAGTCACCCGAACTCTCGCGAGCACAGGAGCACTTGAAAGTGCGGGGGGTCCAGGTGCTGGGGGTCAGCACCGACGCGGACAGGGGTGCCGGCCGCGACTTCCAGCGCGCGCACCATCTCAGCTATCCCAGCCTCCACGATCCCGGTCATCGGCAGTTGTCCCGGTTGCCCAAGGGCTATCTGTACCAAGCCCTGCCGTTCACGCTCTTCATCGACCGCCGGGGCAGGATCGCCGCCACCTATGTCAGCACCCTCACGGAAGCCGACGTGCGCCGCGTCACTGCTCCGCTGTTGCGCGAATCGGCGCGCTGACCTCACGGAAGGCCACCTCCCGGAGGGGCAGTTCCCTCTGGGACACCTCCCTTACGGACGTCGCGCGCACCGCCCGGACAGCGCTAATTTCGATCACACCGGAAGCCGAACGGGCCTCCGGACAAGGTGAGTCGACGGCGAGAGGGGGACGGCGTGCGACCCATCAGGCGTCCGGAGCGATGCACCTTGCGCGCTGCTTCACCGGGGCGACGAGGCGACTCATCTCGACCAGTACGACGTCGGTCTCCGGTACGTCGTCGGAGATCGACACCTCCACCGCCGGCCGCCTTCCGTAGGTGACCAAGTACTTCCGTCCGTCCCGGGACTGAGCCTCTTCCAGCACCCAGTCCACACCGTCGACGGTCACACACATGTCAGTGGTCGGCGCCGGCGGATACAGGCCGCACCGCAACTCCACCGCCCCTCGGCCCCAGGCGGCGAGTCCCTCGTACGAGACCCGGTCGCGCTCGTTGCCGGCCAGGCTCGACGGATAGTTCCCGGCGATCCGCGCGCACTCCGGCGTGTCCGCCAACGGGCCCTGTTCAAGGGCGAACACCGGCGAAGTCACCTCACGTGCGACCAGAACTCCCCCTGTCACCAGCGCTGCGAGGGCCAGACCAGCAGAAGCCCAGGACCTACGGGACCAACCGTTCAACACCAACAACCCTTTCGTAAAAGGAGAAAGCATCATGCGTGAAGCCATTCGCGGCCTTGTCGTCGCCGGAGCGGCCGTAGCCGCCGCCGCAGCCACCGTAGCTCCCGCCACCGCCGCCACGGCCGCGGCGGCGACCAGCGCGAAACCTGCGGCCGTGAGGTCCGCCGCGACCTACACCAACGTCCGCCTCGAAAAGGTCTGGGGTCCCACCGGCCGCTGCCTCTCCATGAAGGGGAGCACCGGGACCGGTGCCCAACTCACCCTTCAGAAGTGCAATGCCGACTCCACGCAGAAGTGGACCCTGAAGGGCAATTCCAGCGGCGTCTACACCATCAAGAACAAGAAGTCCGGCAAGTGCCTCGGCATCAGGAGCAGCGCGGCCGGCACGCGCGTCACCCAGCACCCCTGCAACGCCTCCGCCAAGAGCCAGCAGTGGGTCCTGGGCAGCAGCCGGATCATCAGCAAGCAGGCGAACAAGGTGATCACTGCCAAGAGCAGCGACGCCAACACCTACCCCGTCATCGACAAGTACAGCTCCGCGAAGCGCAAGCAGCAGGAGTGGGGCCTGTCCTGACCGTGAAGGCGTCGGGCGCCGCCCTCGTGGGCCCGTCAGCAGGGCGAGGTGGCCGCGGTCGGCGGCACAGAAAATGACGAAAGGGAAAAGCTGATGTATCTCTCGCGTTCCGTGAAGACGGCCATGCTGACGGTGGCCCCCCTCATGCTGGTCGCCACCGGGTTCGACGCGTCCGCCTCCGCCGGCCAGGACCCACGGCCGGGCGCTACGGCGTTCTCCCTGTCCGCGCTGTCCTCCGACTCGCTGAGCGACGTGTCCGGCGTCAGCGCGAAGAGCGCGGTGGGCCGGACGCTTCAGGCACAGGGCTTCGGTGTCCTGCGGGACGCCTCGGGAGAGACGGCGGTCGTCGACACCTCTCTCGCCCGCGAGGGCATCACCTCGGCGGCCGGCAAGGACTTCGTGACACTGTCCTGGAAGGGCTATGAGAAGGGTGCCCGCTACGTCATCACCCGGGACGGCAAGAACGTGGCCGCCCTGGCCGCGGGCGTCACCTCTTTCCGCGACACGAACGTGAAGCCGGGCGCCGGGTACCACTACCAGGTCGTGCCGGTGCTGCCCGAGGGCGGCGCCCCGCAGGCCCGGCTGTACGGCGTGCGGGTGTCCGTGCCGGCCTCCGGCTCGCTGACGGGGCTGCGCGCGCAGGCGGCCGAGCGGGCGACGGCCGCGGCCGTGGCCAGGACGTCCACGGTGACCTGGGTGGGCTTCATTCCGCAGAAGAAGGTCGACGCTCCTCCGGCGGGCTGTGACTACGGCACGAACTACCAGTTCGGCGGCGACGGGCACTCCGACTTCAACTGGAAGTCGGACAAGTACCGCTTCGCCCTGAACGCGACCGTCACGTGGAACACCAAGAAGGTCGTCGCGAACAAGCACATACAGGCCAGCCACGTGTACCTGAAGAGGACCGGCAGGCTCGTCGCCCAGAAGACCGCCAGCGCCCGGGACACCTACGCCAAGAAGCTGGGGTCGAGCAGCAGGAGCGTGGACGTGCGGATGGTCGTGCACGCCACGAACCCGTTCTGCAGGGGCCTGGGCGGAGTCAAGGGCGCCGCGGACGGGGCCCTGACGATGAACCTGGCCACGAGCGGCAACTACGCCATCCGCTCCGGCAAGCACCGGCTGTACCCGAACACCTACATCTACATCTACGACGGCGGGAGGGTCACCGACGTCGTCACGCGGAGGTACGCCAGCACCGCGTGCCTGATCGGTTCGGTCGCCTGCCCGGAGGCCGACCTGACCGGCTACTACGGCAGGTTCTGACCCCGCCGTGAGGTGAGCAGGGGCCACCCGGGGACAGAACCGGGTCGGCCCCCGCTCACCGGGAGTGACGCCGGCACGTCTTCATCCCGCGCGCGTCCCCCCTCCCGCACCCCCGCCTGCCCCCTCCGGCGGGCCCGTGAACCGTCGGCGACCTGGCTGGGCGTACGGTTGGGGGGTCTGTCGGAGAAAGGTGTGAGCATGGATGTCGGGCTCAAGCGCGAGCTGGAGGACAAGGTCCGGGCCGGTGAGCGGCTGACCCGTGAGGACGGCATCGCGCTCTACGAGTCGGACGACCTGGCCTGGCTGGGCGGGCTCGCCCACGAGGTGCGCACGCGGAAGAACGGCGACGTCGTCCACTTCAACGTCAACCGCCACCTCAACATGACGAACGTGTGCACGGCGTCGTGCGCCTACTGCTCGTTCCAGCGCAAGCCGGGCGAGAAGGACGCGTACACGATGCGCATCGAGGAGGCCGTCCGCCTCGCCAAGGCGATGGAGAACGACAACCTCACCGAGCTGCACATCGTCAACGGCCTGCACCCGAGCCTTCCGTGGCGCTACTACCCGCGCTCCCTCAGCGAGCTGAAGAAGGCCCTCCCGAACGTCTCGCTGAAGGCGTTCACGGCGACGGAGATCCACCACTTCGAGACGATCTCCGGCATGTCGGCCTCCGACATCCTGGACGAGCTGATCGAGGCCGGCCTGGAGTCGCTGACCGGTGGTGGCGCGGAGATCTTCGACTGGGAGGTGCGCCAGCACATCGTCGACCACCGCACCCACTGGGAGGACTGGTCGCGCATCCACCGCCTGGCGCACTCCAAGGGCCTCAAGACGCCGTGCACCATGCTGTACGGGCACATCGAGGAACCCCGCCACCGCGTCGACCACGTGCTCAGGCTCCGTGAGCTCCAGGACGAGACCGGCGGCTTCCAGGTCTTCATCCCGCTGCGCTACCAGCACGACTTCGTGGACATGAAGGACGGCAAGGTCCGCAACAAGCTCCAGGCCCGCACCCAGATGGCGACCGGCACCGAGGCGCTGAAGACCTTCGCGGTCTCCCGGCTTCTGTTCGACAACGTCCCGCACGTCAAGGTCTTCTGGGTCATGCACGGCGTCCAGACCGCGCAGCTGGCCCTCCAGCACGGCGCCGACGACATGGACGGCTCGGTCGTCGAGTACAAGATCACGCACGACGCGGACAACTACGGCACGCCGAACAAGCTGACCCGTGAGGACCTGCTCGACCTGATCCGCGACGCCGGCTTCCGTCCCGTGGAGCGCAACACCCGCTACGAGATCATCCGCGAGTACGACGGCGCGGACCCGGCCCGCCGCGACGAGCCGCAGCCGATGCGCGTCTGACGTACCGGCGCGCGCCGGCCGCTGTTCAACGGAGCGCCCTCTGCGGTTGAGGGAGCTCTGACCTCCATGTTCTAGCCTGGGTGACCGTGCCACTGACGTTCACCCTCTTCACCGAGGACACGAAGCCGACCCCGGCCCTGCCCGACCAGCTGCTCGCGCTCTGGACGGATGTCACCAACGCGGGCGGCGCGGTCGGATTCGTGCCACCGGTGACCCCCGCCGACATACGCCCCCGCGCCGAGGCCCACCTCGACGCCATGGCCGAGGGCCGCACCCGGCTCCTCGCCGCCTTCACCCCCGACGGCCGGCTCGCCGCCACCGCCTTCCTCTCCTTCAACGACCACCCGCTGATGCGCCACTGGGCCTGGCTCTACACCGTCATGGTCGACCCCGCGCTCCAGGGCCGCGGCTACGGCGCCGAGCTGCTCCACGAGGCCGAGCGGCGGGCCCGCGAACTCGGCCTCGACGCGCTCCGGCTCACCTGCCGGGGCGGGGAGGGACTGGAGCGCTTCTACGCCTCCTGCGGCTACAAGGAGGTCGGCCGGGTGCCCGAGGCGATACGTGTCGCGCCGGGCGACGACCGGGACGACATCGTCATGCTGCTCCCTCTGCCGCGCGTCGAGTGAGGCCCCCCCGAGTGATCCGCACTTCCGGCGTGCTTCACTGGACGGTGCCCTTTGGGAACGTTCGAAACGGTTCGGAACGGAAGAGTGGATTGACATGGGCCGCTACACGCTGATGCGCCTCGGTATCTTCGCAGGCTGCCTCGTGGTCGTCTGGGGCCTCGTCTACTCGGGCATCGCTCCGCGCGGCCTGGGCGACTCCAACTACATGTGGGTGGTCCTGCTCGCCCTGGTGATCTCCGCGCCGATCAGTTTCGTCGTGCTGCGCAAGGAGCGCGACCGGGCCTCCGCCCAGGTCGTCGCGCGCGTGGACCGCGCCAGGGCCAACCTGGAGCAGAACCGCCGCCAGGAGGACCACGCGGACGACGCGGCCCGCGGCACGCAGAGCCAGCCCTCCTGACCCCCCCGGCACCGCCACCCGCACGGCCCCGGACCCCGGCGCGCTCGGTGCCGCTCCGTCGGCGGCCGATCGTACGCTTGCCCGTATGGGTGCTGTGAAGAACAAGCGGATGCCGCGTGCGGTGCGCGAACAGCAGATGCTGGACGCCGCCGTGCGGACCTTCGGGCAGCGGGGCTACCGGTCCGCGTCGATGGACGAGATCGCCGATCTGGCGGGCGTGTCCAAGCCGTTGGTGTACCTGTACCTGAACTCGAAGGAAGACCTGTTCACCGCCTGCATCCGGCGTGAGGCCGTGGCACTGACCGCGGCGGTGCGCGCGGGCGTCGGGCCGGGCCTGACCGCCGACCGCCAACTGTGGGAAGGCCTGCGGGCGTTCTTCACCCACACGGCGCAGAACCCCGACGGCTGGTCGGTGCTGCACCGTCAGGCGCGCACGCACGGCGAGCCGTTCGCGGCCGAGGTCGCCGCGATGCGCGAGGAACTCGTCGCGTTCGTCACCCAGTTGATCGTGGTCGCCGCGCGCGAGGCGCACCGCGACCCGTCCCTGCCCGCACGTGAGGTCGCCGGGCTCGCCGAGGCCCTCGTCGGCGCGGCCGAGTCCCTCGCGGCCTGGGCCAACGCCACGCCGGGCGTCTCCGCGAAGCAGGCCGCGGCGACCCTGATGAACTTCGCCTGGGCGGGCCTGGGCGGCCTCATCGAGAACCGCCCCTGGTCGCCACCGTCACCGCCACCGCCTTCGTCACCGTCGTCGCTGCCGCTTCCGCTCGAAGACCGGGGACACCCTCACCGTGAGCCGGACCCGGCTCACGGGACAGCCCTCAGGCCGGAGCCGGACCCGGATCGGGCCGGGGGTGCACCGCCCCGATGAGATGCGGACGGCCCGTCTCTCCGGCCTTCCCCGGGGCACGGAGCGCGAAGGCCGGGCCGTCGGCGGCGTAGACGACGGTGCCCGGCAGGAGGACGGGGGCCTTGAAGTCCGCGCGCACGTGGACCGGTCCCAGCGGTCCCTGTTGCGCGAGGCAGCGGGCGACGGACCACATGCCGTGCGCGACGGCCCGGGGGAAGCCGAAGAGGCGGGCGGTGAGCGGGTGGAGGTGGATGGGGTTGCGGTCCCCCGACACGGCGCCGTAGCGGCGCCCCACGTCGCCGCCGAGACGCCACTCGGCGCGGGCGGGCAGCGGACGCGCCGCCGGCTCCACGCCCGCGACGACTGCCGCCGCCTGCTCCCGGGGTGCCGAGGAGGCGCTCCCGTCCGTCCGGTGCCGTGCCAGATACGTGCTCGTCGACGCCCACACGAGCTCGCCGCCCGCTCTCGCCTCGGTCACGACGCGGGCCTCGGTCCCGCGGCGGTGCGGTGCCAGTCCCTCGGCGTACACGGTGAGTTCGTACGTCCCGGTGGCGGCCGGTGCCCGCCGCTGACTGATCTCGATCGACGTGTGCACCAGCCCGAGCAGCGGCAGCGGGAACGGACGGCTCGCCATGACCCGCATGGCGAGCGGGAACCCGAGGACGTGCGGGTACGTGACCGGTAGCGCGTCCGAACCCGTGGCGAAGCCGCAGATGCGTTCGTAGCGGGCCAGGTGGGCGAGGTCGATGCGGAGGTCCCGGAGGACGAGGTGGTCCCGGGGGACGGGGGCGTCCGGGCGGGGGTGCTTGAAGGGGGAGAGGAGGGCGCCGCGGACGAGGTGAGGGGTCATGGAGGGCAGGTGGCGGTCGGCCATTGTCCGAACTCCCAGCGGAGACGTAGATTTACTCCAGAGTAAGTTACCCTGGGTAATCCTATGTGGCGGCGCGATGGCAGGTCTCCTGAATCGCCGGCCGGGCTCGATGTCACGGACCCGCGTTCCAGCCCGTCCGGCGTTTGGGGGCGAGCCCTTCGGGCGGGCGGGGGCCCAGGGGGCGGCGGCCCCTTGGTGGGGTCCGGGGCGGAGCCCCCGTGGATGGGACGGGCAGGGCGGCGGGGGCGAAGAAGAGGGCTACCTCGGGTAACTCGCACCGCGCCCGCCCCAAACGCCCACAAACCCCACACTCCGGCCCCGTACGATCCCGCTCACCCCTGTCTCGCGTGAACCCCCCACCCGCCAGGCCCGTATGAGGCTTCGGCCCCCTCGAGCCGCCCTGGTCCCGGCAGACAAAGGAGTCGCCCCGTGCCCAGCCCGTACCACTCCCCGCCCTCCCTCGTGGAGCCCGAGATCAGGCGGTTGGACGGTGTCGTGCGCGAGGTGTCCGTGCCGCCCCTGGCCGCCCGGGTGACCCACGGTTCCCTCGCCGACATCCCGTTCGACAACGCCACCGAGGCCCCCGGGGAACCGGTCCTCAGCCGCAAGGGCCCCGACGGCGACTGGCAGGACGTGACGGCGGCCGAGTTCGCCGCCCAGGTGCTGGCGGTCGCGAAGGGGCTGATCGCCGAGGGCCTGGCGCCGGGCGACCGCATCGCGATCATGGCCCGGACGACGTACGAGTGGACGCTCCTGGACTTCGCCGCCTGGGCCGCCGGGCTCGTCACCGTGCCCGTCTACCCCACCTCCTCCGTCTTCCAGGTCCGCTGGATCCTCCAGGACTCGGGAGCCGTCGCGCTCGCCACGGAGACCGTGGCCCAGGCGTCCGCGCTCGGCCCGGAGCGCGACCGGATCCCCGACCTGCGGCACATGTGGGTCTTCGAGAAGGGGCACGTGGAGCGGCTGGCCGAGCGGGGCCGGGACGTACCGGACCAGGAAGTCGCCGTACGCCGGGGCGTCCTGGGACCCGACACCCTCGCCACCCTCATCTACACCTCGGGCACCACCGGCCGCCCCAAGGGCTGCGCGCTCACCCACGGCAACTTCTTCGCCGAGATCGACAACGCGATCGAACTGCTCTACCCGATCTTCAGGAGCAAGACGTCGGACGCCGCGTCGATGCTCCTCTTCCTGCCTCTCTCGCACGTCTTCGGACGGATGGTCGCGGTGGCCTGCCTGCGCGCCCGGGTACGGCTCGGGCACGCGCCGAGCCTGCGCACCGAGGACCTGCTCGCCGACCTGGCGAGCTTCCGGCCCACCTTCCTGCTGGCCATCCCGTACGTCCTGGAGAAGGTGTTCAACACCGGCCGGGCGACGGCCGAGAAGATGGGCCGCGGCGCGTCCTTCGACCGGGCGGCGCGCATCGCGTGCGGCTACGGCGAGGCGGTCGAGGCCCGGCAGCACGGCACCGGCCCGGGCCCCTCCCGCTCCCTGCGCGCGGCCCGCGCCCTCTACGACCCGCTGGTCTACCGGCGCATCCGCAACGCGCTCGGCGGCAAGGTCCGTTACGCGATCTGCGGCGGCTCCCCGCTGGGCCGCCGGCTCGCCGCGTTCTACGCGGGCGCCGGTATCGAGATCTACGAGGGGTACGGCCTGACGGAGGCCACCGCGGCCGCCACGGTCACGCCTCCGGTCAAACCCCGGCTGGGAACGGTGGGCTGGCCGCTGCCGGGCACCCGGGTACGGATCGCGGGCGACGGCGAGGTCCTGCTGAGCGGCGAACAGATCTTCCGCGGGTACTGGGATCCGCACGCGGGCGGGGTGGTCGACGCGGCACCCGACGGCTGGTTCGCCACCGGCGACATCGGCGAGCTGGACGACGGGGGCTATCTGTCCATCACCGGCCGCAAGAAGGAGATCCTGATCACCGCGGGCGGCAAGAGCGTGGCCCCGGCGCCGCTGGAGAACTGGCTCCGCTCGCACCCCCTGATCTCCCAGTGCATCGTCCTCGGCGACCGCCGGCCCTACGTCACCGCCCTCGTCACCCTCGACCTCGACGGCATCACCCACTGGCGCCAGATGATCGGCAAGCACCCGGTGCCGCCGGAGCTGCTGGTCGACGACCCCGAGCTGAACGTCATCATCCAGCGCGCGATCGACGAGGCCAACAAGCTCGTCTCCCGTCCCGAGTCCATCCGCCGCTTCGCCGTCCTTCCGGTGGACTTCACGGAGGAGGCCGGCCATGTGACCCCCACCCTGAAGCTCAAGAGGGCGGCGATCGAACGTGACTTCGGCAAGGAGATCGAGAGCCTGTACCTGACGCCGTGACGCCGTGACGCCGTGACGCCGTGACGCCGGCGGGAATCCGGCGGGGTGGTGAACGGTGGAAAAGGCAGGAGCCCCGCGACCGGCTGGCGCGGGGCTCCTTGGGTACTGCTATCCGTTCCGGATCAAAGCATTGGGCTCATGGAGCCGAAGGCTTAGAGCGGGGTGACGTTCTCCGCCTGCGGGCCCTTCGGACCCTGCGTGACGTCGAAGGAAACCGACTGGTTCTCTTCGAGAGAGCGGAATCCGCTCGCGTTGATCGCGGAGTAGTGGACGAAGACGTCCGGGCCGCCGCCTTCCTGGGCGATGAAACCAAAGCCCTTTTCGGCGTTGAACCACTTCACGGTTCCGGTAGCCATAAGCCCTCCTTGGGCCCAAAGGGTTGCCCTGCTCCAGAACCTGCGATTGTGTAAACAACTGCATACGTCTGAAAACGACGAGAGCCCGCGGTCACATGCTCCGCAGGCTCTGTACTGCAAGGGAAACCAAACTGCAACTTGCGGCGAGCCTAGCACGCAGGCAGCCGAAAGCAATAGGGGGAAAAGATCACGTCACCCGGATGTCTGACCCGTCCGGCGTATGCGTTGACGTCGTGGTGTCGGCCCACCGTCGTGAGGGTGGCCGCAGCAGGTCGGGGCGGTCGGCGAAGCCTCGCGGGGACCCTGAGGACTGCACCGTACCGCATGGGGTCTAGCCTCGCGATGTGGACAATTCTCGCACCCGGCCGCGCGTCGGCCACATCCAGTTCCTGAACTGCCTGCCCCTCTACTGGGGGCTCGCGAGAACGGGCACGCTCCTCGACTTCGAGCTCACCAAGGACACCCCGGAGAAGCTCAGCGAGAAGCTGGTGCAGGGCGATCTCGACATCGGGCCCATCACGCTCGTCGAGTTCCTCAAGCACGCCGACGAGCTGGTGGCCTTCCCCGACATCGCGGTCGGCTGCGACGGTCCGGTGATGTCCTGTGTGATCGTCTCGCAGGTCCCGCTGGACCGGCTGGACGGCGCCAGGGTCGCCCTCGGCTCGACCTCTCGTACGTCTGTGCGCCTGGCGCAGTTGCTGCTGGCGGAGAGCGTGGGGGTCCAGCCGTCCTACTACACCTGCCCGCCCGACCTCAGCCTGATGATGCAGGAGGCCGACGCCGCCGTACTCATCGGGGACGCGGCGCTGCGGGCCAACCTGCTCGACGGGCCGAAGTTCGGTCTGCAGGTGCACGACCTCGGGACCCTGTGGAAGGAGTGGACGGGACTGCCGTTCGTCTTCGCCGTGTGGGCCGCCCGCCGCGACTACCTGGAGCGCGAACCGCTCGTCACCCGCAAGGTGCACGAGGCGTTCCTCTCCTCCCGGGACCTCTCCCTCGACGAGGTCTCCAAGGTCGCCGAGCAGGCAGCCCGCTGGGAGGCCTTCGACGAGCGGGTCCTGGAGCGCTACTTCACCACGCTCGACTTCCGCTTCGGGGCCCCGCAGCTGGCGGCCGTGCGGGAGTTCGCCCGGCGGGTCGGCTCGACCACCGGGTTCCCCACGGACGTACGGGTGGAGCTGCTGAAGCCCTGAAGCCCCGAGGTGCTGAAGCCCTGAAGCCCTGAGGTGCTGAAGCTCCGAGGCCCTGAGGTACTGAGGTCCTGAAGCCCGGGGGTCCCGCACGCTCGGAGGCGTACGGAACTACCCTGCTGGGCAGTGCGTCCTGTGCGTACGGGGGAGGGATGAGCTGTGAGTGTCATGCAGCCGCTCGGAGTCGACGAACCCACGGTCGTGGGGCCCTACCGGCTGCTCGGCCGGCTCGGCTCCGGCGGCATGGGGCGCGTGTACCTGGGCCGCAGCGCGGGCGGGCGTACGGTCGCGGTCAAGATCGTGCACCCGCACTTCGCGCTGGACGAGGAGTTCCGCGCCCGGTTCCGTCGCGAGGTCGAGGCCGCGCGACGGGTGGGCGGCGCGTGGACGGCCCCGGTCCTGGACGCGGACCCGGAGGCACCGGTGCCCTGGGTGGCGACGGGGTACGCGGCGGGTCCCTCGCTCGCGGCCGCCGTGGCGGACACGGGCCCCCTGCCGGTCGCGTCCGTGCGGGTGCTGGGCGCGGGCCTCGCCGAGGCGCTCGGGGCGGTGCACGTGCTCGGCCTCGTCCACCGCGACGTCAAGCCCTCCAACGTCCTGCTGACCCTCGACGGCCCCCTCCTCATCGACTTCGGCATCGCCCGTGCGACCGACGGCACGGCCTCGCTCACCTCGACGGGCGTCTCCGTCGGCTCTCCCGGCTACATGTCGCCGGAGCAGATCCTCGGCAAGGCGGTCACGGGGGCGGCCGACGTCTTCTCGCTCGGCGCGGTGCTGGTGTACGCGGCGACGGGGGAGTCCCCCTTCCCCGGTGACTCCTCGGCCGCCCTCCTCTACAAGGTGGTGCACGAGGAACCCCGGCTCGGCTCCCTGGAAGGCGAGTTGCGCGACCTGGCGGCGGCCTGTCTGGCGAAGAACCCGGACGGCCGGCCGGCGCCCGCCGAGGTGGCCGCGCGGCTGGCCCCCGGCGGGGCGGCCCGCTCGGTGACGGCGGGATGGCTGCCGGGGCAACTGGTCGAGCAGGTCAGCCGCAGCGCGGTGCAGTTGCTGAACCTGGAGGCGGCGGGGGCCGCGCCGTCGGGACCGGTGGGCTTCGACAGCCCCTCGGTGGGCACGCGCCCGGGCGCCGGGGCGTCGGACGCCGGGGCGTCGGACGCCGGGACCTCGGAGGCAGGGACGCCGGGCGCCGGGACGCCCGCGACCGGCGGGGTCTTCGGGCCGCCACCCGCGATGCCTCCCTACCCCGTACGGCCCGCGCACCCCACGTACGTACCGGACCGGCGCGAACCGCGGGACGCGGTCGAGGCCCGCGCCGACCACTCCGCCCGCGCCGACCCCTCCGCCCGCCCCGATCCGGGCCACGACCCCGGCAAGCTCTCCGTCAGTCTGGCCACGACCTCGGTCCCCGGCCCGGACGGCCGTGGACGCAGGGTCAGTTGCACGGTCGCCCTGGCGGTCGCCGGCGCGCTGGCGGCGGTGACGGTCGGCTCGGCGTTCCTCTTCGACCTGCTGCCGGGCGGCGATCGTTCCTCGGACTCCGGGGGCGACTCGGCGGCGAGCCGTCCGGCCGCGTCGTCGGGCACGTCAGGCCCGGCGGCCAGGGAACCCGGTTCGGTGCCCGCGAAGTACCTCGGCACCTGGGAGGGCGACGGCTACGCGCTGGACGGGAAGCTGCCCGCGGGCACCTTCCGCGTCACCCTGCGCCGGGCCGCCGTGGGCAAGGAACTGGGCACGTTCCGGTCGACCGACCTGCTCGGCGGCGTCTGCGAGGACGTACTCGTCCTGAAGAAGGTCACGGACCAGCGGCTCACCGCGACGAGCGTCGCCAGGAAGTCCAACCCCGGCACCTGCACGACGGGCAGCCACGAGGTGCGGCTGACCCCCGCCAAGGGCGACCTCAAGTACGAGACCGACAACCCGGACGCGGGCGATCCGATCGCACGGATGTCGAAACTGCCCAACTAGCCCCGCGCACGGGCCATGTGGCCCGCTGGAGGCGACGGACCGCTGGAGACGACGGACCCGTGGAGACGGCGGACCGCTGGAGACGACGGACCGGGGGAAGCACGCCCTGCCCGGACCGCGGCCGGCTGCGTAGGGTGGGCGCGTGGACCCCGTTCTCTGGCTGACCGCCCTCGCCGCCGCCTGGGGCGCGGCGGCGGGTGTGCTCGTGCCACGGGCCGCCCACCGCTTCTCCGTCGAGCCGGACGAGGCGTGGCGGGACCGGTGTCCCGGCGGGCACGCCATCACCGGTGTCGCGGGCGGCTGGCTCGGACCCGCCCGCTGCGCCGAGTGCGCCGGCCGTACGGTGCCGGCGGCGTCCGGTGCCGCGGGGCGCCCGGCACGGCTCGCCGCCGCGGCGTCGTACGGACCGCGCACGCCCCTCGTGGCCCTCGCCACCGCCCTCGTCTGCGCCGGCCTCGCCCTCGCCACCGGAACCCGCCCCGAACTGGGCGCCTGGCTGCTGCTCGCACCGCTCGGCGTGCTGCTCGCGGTCGTGGACTTCGGGGTGCAGCGGCTCCCGGACGTGCTCACCCTGCCGCTCGCCGGCCTCGCGCTCGTACTGCTGGGCGCCGCCGCCGGCCTGCCCGAACACGCCGGGAACTGGCCGACCGCGCTGTTCGGTGCCCTCGCGCTCGGCTGCGCCTACTTCCTCCTCTTCCTCGTCAATCCGAACGGCATGGGGTTCGGGGACGTGAAGCTCGCGCTCGGGCTCGGGGCGGTGCTCGGCTGGTACGGCTGGGGGACCGTCGTCCTCGGGACCTTCGCCGGGTTCCTGTTCGGGGGGCTGTACGGACTGGGCCTCGTCCTGGCGCGCCGCGCCGGGCGCCGGACGTCGATCCCGTTCGGGCCGTTCCTGATCGCGGGGGCGTACCTCGGGCTCCTGATGGGGGCGTACGCGGCCTGACGTCGGGCTCCTCGCAGGGCTGGCGTAGGCTGGCCAGGTCCGTCCACACCCTTATGAAAGGGACGCTCCCGGTGACCGAGAAGGCCGACCTTCAGTCCGTCCTCGACCGTGCCGCCGAGGGTGGGCGCATCACCCCGGAAGAGGCCCTCGACCTCTACCGTGACGCCCCGCTGCACGCGCTGGGCGC
>NZ_JBHWEL010000068.1:0-50210 GCF_042734135.1 Streptomyces sp. NPDC059668
GCGCGGGGGGGGGCGGGCGCGCGCCCCCCCCCCCCCCGCCGGGCAGGCGCGGACCGTCCGGTCGGCACGAGCCACCGGAGTGCCGTCGCGGGCGCACCGGACGGCGGCTCCCGTGCCGCCTCCGGCCCCGTCGCCGCCGTTCCCTGGGAGCGTCCCGAGGCGCCGGACCACACCCACGATCCCCACGAGGTGACCGTCCAACTCGACGGCGCCGGACGCCGGCTGGAGGACGGGCTCGTCGAACGGACCAAGAACGTCCCGAGCACCTCGGAGCGTTCGGACGGTCCGGTCTTCGTCGACGAGTCGGGGCGCCGCAGCCGCAGATTCCGCCGCCTCGGCATCCTGGTCGGCATCGCCTGCGCCGTGTACGCCGTGGTCATCGGCGCCACGCTGCTGTCGGGCAACTCCACCGCGCCCTGGCTGCCGGTGCCCGGTCAGGAGGACGACCCGCCGGCCGGCCAGGTCCACACCTCACCGCTGCCCACCGAGTCGGTGCGGCCCTCCGAAGCGAGCGGCGCGGCACCCGCCCCGAGCAGGGCGGCCGGTGGCGGCACCACGCCGACGTCGGGCGCCGCCCCGAAGCCCGCCGTCTCGGGCAGCACCACACCGTCGGGCACCCCCGCGGGCCCCGGGCCCTCGGCTTCCACGACCGGCAAGCCGAAGCCGAGCGCCAGCACCACCAAGGCACCGGTCGTCGTGCCGTCCCCGCCGGTTTCCAGCTCTCCCGCCCCGACCCTCTCGGCGGACCCCTCCCCGGGCACCTCGCAGAGCCCGCTCGGCGGAGACAGCGGAACCGTGGCCGACGGCCCCGTCGAGCCGCACCCTCTCGGCCCCGCGTCCGGCACCACCGGCACCCCGTCCACGGGGAACCTCCTCTGATGGCCTCCCGCACCAGCGCGCACGGGTCCGCTCCCCGTGCGCGGCGCCCGGTCCCCAACGCCCGGCGCCGGCGGCTGCCGATGCGTTTCCTGGTCCCTTCGCTGCTCCTCGTCGCCCTGCTCGCGATGCTGATGCTGCGTGGCTACGTCCACAGTGAGATCCTCGCCGACCACCGCGTCCGGCCCGAGGCCGCGACCGACCAGGTGCCGGAGAAGATCCTCGACGGCGGCCCGGTCATCGACACCCGCGGTGGCCGCACGAGCAGCCTGAGCGTCCCCGACCACCGGCTCGTCCTCACCTTCGACGACGGCCCGGACCCGAAGTGGACGCCCAAGGTCCTCGACGTCCTGGCGAAGCACCACGCGCACGCCGTCTTCTTCGTCACCGGCACGATGGCCTCGCGCTACCCGGAGCTCGTGCGACGCATGGTCGAGGAGGGGAACGAGGTCGGCCTGCACACCTTCAACCACCCCGACCTCTCGTACCAGTCGAAGGGACGCATCGACTGGGAGCTGTCCCAGAGCCAGCTCGCCCTGGAGGGCGCGGCGGGCATCCGGACCTCTCTCTTCCGCCCCCCGTACTCCTCCTTCGCCGACGCCATGGACAACAAGTCCTGGCCGGTGACGAAGTACGTCGGCAGCCGCGGCTACATCACCGTCGTCAACAACACCGACAGCGAGGACTGGCAGAAGCCCGGCGTCGACGAGATCATCCGCCGCGCCACGCCCGAGGACGGCAAGGGCGCGATCGTCCTCATGCACGACTCCGGAGGCGACCGGCACCAGACGGTGGAGGCGCTCGACAGGTTCCTGCCCGAACTCCAGCGGCGGGGCTACGCGTTCCAGAACCTCACCGAGGCGCTGGACGCCCCCAGCGCGCACACCCCGGTCACCGGCCTCGACCTGTGGAAGGGCAGGGCCTGGATCTACCTGGTGGGGGCCTCCGACGGCGTCACCGACGTCCTGGTCGCCGGCATCGCCGTCATCGGCGTCCTGGTCTTCACCCGCTTCGGCATGATGCTCGTGCTCTCCGCCGCGCACGCCCGCCGGGTGCGCCGCGACGGCTTCCGCTGGGGTCCGGTCCCGGTCACCGAACCGGTGTCGGTGCTCGTGCCGGCGTACAACGAGGCCAAGTGCATCGAGAACACGGTGCGTTCCCTCATGGCGAGCGAGCACCCCGTCGAGGTCGTGGTCGTCGACGACGGTTCGAGCGACGGCACGGCCCGGATCGTCGAGGACCTGCGGCTGCCGAACGTCCGTGTCGTGCGCCAGCTCAACGCGGGCAAGCCCGCGGCCCTCAACCGGGGCGTGGCCAACGCCCGCCACGACATCGTCGTGATGATGGACGGGGACACCGTCTTCGAACCGGCCACCGTCGGTGAGCTGGTGCAGCCGTTCGCCGATCCGGGCGTCGGCGCGGTCGCCGGCAACGCGAAGGTCGGCAACCGCGACTCCCTCATCGGGGCCTGGCAGCACATCGAGTACGTGATGGGCTTCAACCTCGACCGCCGGATGTACGACATCCTGCGCTGCATGCCGACCATCCCCGGCGCGGTCGGCGCCTTCCGCCGTTCCGCCCTGGAGCGGGTCGGGGGCATGAGCGACGACACCCTCGCCGAGGACACCGACATCACGATGGCCCTGCACCGCGACGGCTGGCGGGTGGTGTACGCGGAGAAGGCGCGCGCGTGGACCGAGGCGCCGGAGTCCGTGCAACAGCTCTGGTCCCAGCGTTACCGCTGGTCGTACGGCACGATGCAGGCGATCTGGAAGCACCGCGGGGCCGTCGTGGAGAAGGGCCCCTCGGGCCGCTTCGGCCGGGTGGGCCTGCCGCTGGTGGCGCTGTTCATGGTGCTGGCCCCGCTGCTGGCCCCGCTGATCGACGTCTTCCTGCTCTACGGAGTGGTGTTCGGGCCGACGCAGAAGACGATCATCGCCTGGCTCGGTGTGCTCGCCGTCCAGGGGGTCTGCGCGGCGTACGCCTTCCGGCTGGACCGCGAGCGCATGACCCACCTGGTCTCGCTCCCGCTCCAGCAGATCCTCTACCGGCAGTTGATGTACATGGTCCTGATCCAGTCCTGGATCACGGCTCTCACCGGAGGCCGGCTGCGCTGGCAGAAGCTCCGGCGCACGGGTGTGGTGGAGGCGCCGGGGACGATCCCCCGGCAGCGGACGGCACGGAGCGAGAACGAGAACGAGAAGGACCGGAGGCCGGTCGCGTGACGACGCACGAGTACACGGCGGGTGCGACCCCGCAGGCGGGTGCCGCCCGGGTCCGTACCGAACCGGCGGCGTCCGCGCCGCCGCCCGCGGCGGCCGCCGGGAAGCCGGGCCGTGACCGCTACCTCGACCTGCTGCGCTCGATCGCCCTGGTCCGGGTGGTCGTCTACCACCTCTTCGGCTGGGCGTGGCTGTCGATCCTGTTCCCCTCCATGGGAGTGATGTTCGCGCTGGCGGGCTCGCTGATGGCCCGCTCACTGAGCCGTCCCGCGTGGAGTGTGATCCGGAGCCGCGTGCGCCGTCTGCTGCCCCCGCTCTGGGCCTTCAGCGCGGTCGCGCTGGCCCTGATGTTCGCGGGCGGCTGGAACCCCGCGCACGATCCGGACACCGGCGGTGGCGGCTGGGGCGTCGCCGACGTCCTCAACTACATCGTCCCGGTCGGCGCCCCGCCGTACCCCGCGCACGCCGGCTCCGATTCGGGTCTGCTGGACTCCACCTGGGCGGAGCAGGCCGCCGGCCCGCTCTGGTACCTGCGCGCGTACCTGTGGTTCGTGGTCGCGTCCCCGCTCCTGCTGTGGGCGTTCCGCCGCGTTCCGTGGGCGACCCTGCTGGCCCCGCTCGCGCTGACGGCGGTCGTCGGCACCGGGCTGGTCACCCTCCCCGGCGAGACGGGTAACGCCGTCACCGACTTCGCGGTCTACGGCGGCTGCTGGGTCCTCGGCTTCGCCCACCACGAGGGGATGCTGGTCAAGGTCCCCCGCTACCTCGCGATCTCCTGCTCGACGGCGGTGATGGCTCTGGCCCTGTGGTGGGCCTCGGGCCATCTGGGCCCGGAGGGCTGGGACCTGAACGACATCCCGCTGGCCGACGCGCTGTGGTCCTTCGGCTTCGTCGTGATCCTGCTCCAGTACAGCCCGTCCTGGCGGGAACTGCCGGGCCGTCTGGCCAAGTGGGACAAGCTGGTGACGCTGTCCAACAACCGCGCGGTCACCATCTATCTGTGGCACAACATGCTGATCATGGCCACGTTCCCGATCGTCGACCGGATGTACGACCTGCCCTTCATGGGCGGCGACGGCGCGACGGCGGCGCTGGACGCTACGTACATGCTGTGGACGTTCGTCCTGGTGTGGCCCCTCATCGGCCTGGCCGTACTGGCCTTCGGCTGGATCGAGGACATCGCGGCCAAGCGCGGCCCGCGGCTGTGGCCGAACGGGGCGAAGCCGAAGGGCGGCGCCTCACGGGGCGGCCACCGGGCCGCGCCCTAGACCCGCGCGGCGGGGGGCGACGGCACCACCTCACCGTCGCCCCCGCTCCCCGGTGAGAGCAACGTTCCGCTCCGGTCACCCGCGGCCACAGCGCGGAAACGCGTCCTCCCTACCTTCGGGACCCAGCAGGTCGTCGGCCGACACCTGGGCACCGCACCGGAGAACCGTGGAGGCGTCATGACAGCCCCGAGCACAGCCCCCGCCCGGAACAGGGGAGGCCGCTGGATCGAGGAGTGGAATCCGGAGGACGAGACCTTCTGGAACGCCACGGGGGCGAAGGTCGCCCGGCGCAACCTGCTCCTGTCCGTACTCTCCGAGCACATCGGCTTCTCGGTGTGGACCCTGTGGTCGGTCATGGTGCTCTTCATGGGGCCCGAGTACGGACTCACCCCCGCCGACAAGTTCCTGCTCACGTCGGTGGTGACGCTGGTCGGGGCCGTGGTGCGGGTGCCGTACACCTTCGCGGTGGCGGTCTTCGGCGGCCGGAACTGGACGATCGTCTCGGCGTGCCTGCTGCTCGTGCCGACCGTCGCCGCGTTCGTGGTGACGGAGCCGGGAACCTCCTTCTCCACCTTCCTGCTGGTCGGTCTGCTCGCCGGCGTCGGCGGCGGCAACTTCGCCTCCAGCATGACCAACATCAACGCGTTCTTCCCGCTGCGCCGCAAGGGCTGGGCGCTCGGCCTCAACGCCGGTGGCGGCAACATCGGCGTGCCCGTCATCCAGCTCGTGGCGCTCGCGATCATCGGCGCGCACGGCGGCCCCCGCGTACTGCTGGGCATCTACATCCCGCTCGTCGTCGTCGCCGCCGTGCTCGCCGCCGTCTTCATGGACAACATCGCCTCCGTGCGCAACGACACCGGCGCCGTCAAGGACGCCGCGAAGGACGCGCACACCTGGATCATGTCCTTCCTCTACACCGGCACCTTCGGGTCGTTCATCGGCTACGGCTTCGCCTTCGGGCAGGTGCTGCAGAACCAGTTCGGGCGTACGCCCCTCCAGGCGGCGTACGTCACGTTCGTCGGCCCGCTGCTCGGCTCGCTGGTCCGGCCGGTCGGCGGACGGCTCGCCGACCGGTACGGCGGGGCACGGATCACGCTGTGGAACTTCGTCGCGATGGCCGGCGCCACCGGCGTCGTCGTGGCCGCCTCGGTCCAGCGGTCGTTGCCGCTGTTCACCGTCGCCTTCGTCGCGCTGTTCGTGCTCACCGGGCTCGGCAACGGCTCGACGTACAAGATGATCCCGGGGATCTTCCAGGCCGACGCGGTGGCCCGGGGACTGCGGGGCGAGGAGGCCGCCTCCTACGGACGGCGGCTGTCCGGGGCCTCCATGGGACTCATCGGCGCGGTGGGCGCGCTCGGCGGCGTCGGCATCAACCTCGCCCTGCGGCAGTCCTTCCTCTCCTACGGTTCCGGCACCGGGGCCTTCGTGACCTTCCTCGGCTTCTACGGCCTCTGCGTCGCGGTCACTTGGGCCGTATACCTTCGCCGGACCGCACCCCGGACCCGGTCCGTCACGGCCGCGGGGGCGAAGCCGCGGCCGGACCACGCCGGGGTCTGACGTAACACGGGTGACATCACGGGGAACCGGGCCCGTCACGGGCCGTTGACAGGCTCGGCCGGCCGCAAGTGCACGACGACTCCAGCGCGAGACGAGAGCCATGTACGAGGAACCGCAGCGACCCGCCCCGCAGGACCACGGCCCCCTCTCCGGATTCACCGTGGGCGTGACGGCCGCACGCCGGGCCGACGAGCTCGGCGCGCTGCTCCAGCGGCGCGGAGCCTGTGTCCAGCACGCCCCCGCCCTGCGCATCGTGCCGCTCGCCGACGACGGCGAACTGCTCGCCGCCACCGAGGAACTGATCGACCGGGCCCCGGACATCGCGGTGGCCACGACCGCCATCGGCTTCCGCGGCTGGATCGAGGCCGCCGACGGGTGGGGACTCGGCGAGGCCCTGCTCGGACGGCTGCGCGGGGTCGAGGTCCTCGCGCGCGGGCCCAAGGTCAAGGGCGCGATACGGGCCCAGGGACTGACCGAGGAGTGGTCGCCGTCCTCCGAGTCCATGGCCGAGGTGCTCGACCGGCTCCTGGAGCAGGGCGTGGAGGGCCGCCGGATCGCCGTGCAGCTGCACGGTGAACCGCTGCCCGGATTCGTGGAGTCGCTGCGGGCGGCGGGCGCCGAGGTGGTGCCCGTGCCGGTGTACCGGTGGATGCCGCCGGAGGACATCGGCCCCGTCGACCGGCTGCTGGACGCCACCGTCACCCGGGGCCTGGACGCGCTCACCTTCACCAGCGCGCCCGCCGCCGCCTCCCTGCTGTCCCGCGCCGAGGGACGGGGCCTGCTCCCCGACCTGCTCGCCGCCCTCCACCACGACGTGCTGGCCGCCTGCGTCGGCCCGGTCACCGCGCTGCCGCTCCAGGCCCACGGCGTCGCCACCGTCCAGCCCGAGCGCTTCCGGCTCGGCCCCCTCGTCCAACTGCTCTGCCAGGAACTCCCGGGCCGCGCCCGCACGTTGCCGGTCGCCGGCCGCCGGGTGGAGATCCGCGGGCACGCGGTGCTGGTCGGCGGCGCGCTGCGTCCCGTACCGCCCGCCGGGATGTCGCTGCTGCGGGCCCTGTCGAGGCGGCCGGGCTGGGTGGTGGCGCGCGCCGAACTGCTGCGGGCGCTGCCGGGCGCCGGACGCGACGAGCACGCCGTCGAGACGGCCATGGCCCGGCTGCGCGCCGCGCTGGGCGTCCCCGGACTCATCCAGACCGTGGTCAAGCGCGGCTACCGGCTGGCCCTCGACCCGGCCGCCGACTCCAAGTACGCGGACGGGTAGGCCCCGCGGTGGAGGAGCAGGGCGCGGGCGAGGCAGGCCAGGGCGAACGTCGACAGCAGCGCCCGTACGACGTTCCAGGTGACCCAGGCGTCCTCGAAGCGCTCGCGCACGGCGGCCGGGTCGGCGATCCGCGCCGGGTCGCCCGCGTCCGCCAGCCGGTCGTTGAGCGGCACGTTGACGGCCGTGGTGACGAGGAGGGCGAGCGCGTACGCGGCCAGGGCCGCCCACACCCACCGCCGGTGGGGGAACCCTCGCAACTGCCGGGCGGAGACGGCCGTGAGGACCGGTGCGCCCAGGAAGGCGAGGAAGAACACCGGGTTCTGGATCACGTCGTCGATGTTCCCCATGACCTCGATGAAGACGCGGTCGTCGCTGCGCGCCAACGCCGGCATGACGGCGCAGGCGAAGATGTAGAAGACGCCCGCGACCAGACCCGTCAGGACCGTGGCCGCGCCCAGGACACCTGCGGCGGCCCCCGGCCGTCCCGTGCTGTTCTCTGTCATGGCACCGAGTCAACCGGCGTGACGGGGAAGGGGACATGGCCGAGGCGCGCGGCCGCATAAGCGGACGTCCACGCCGCCGTCCGTGCCGCTGCCCCCGCGTCCGTCCACGGCCTGTGCGGTACCGGGTCTTCCGGCGGCGCGCGCGGGCATGCACTGTAGGAGGTACCCCCCACGGCGGTAACCCCAAGGCGGTGACAGGCACATGGCATCGGGCATGGCCACGGCCTCGTACGAGTTGCGGTTCGACTCCGGGCGGATCTGCCTGGACCTCCTGGCGACCACCCACCCGGAGGAACGGCTCGACGCGGTGGACCGGCTGTGTGCCTGGATCACCCGGTCCGGCCTCGTCCCGGCGGCCACACCGCTGGCGGCCGCCGACACCACCTGGCTCGTCGGCTTTCGCGAACTACGCGGTCAGGTCGACCGGTTGGTCCGGGGGGAACTGGACGGACGGCCCGCCGTGACGGCGCTCGCCCGGGTCAACGCGCTCGCCCTCGCCGCCCCGCCCGCCCCCGCGGCCGTACGGGCCGAGGACGGCTCGCTGCGGCGCGCGCTGCACACCCCGCCCGGCTGTGCCGGGCTGCTCGCCGTGATCGCCCGTGACGCACTCGACCTGCTCACCGATCCGGCGGCGCGCGCGAGCCTGAGACAATGCGCGGGTGACAACTGCCCGATCGTCTATCTCGACACCTCCCGTGGCAGGCGCCGGCGATGGTGCTCCAGTGAGGTGTGCGGCAACCGGGAGCGCGTGGCCCGGCACCGCCGACGGGCCGCTCTCGCCCGAGCGTGAAACCGCCCTCCGAAGACCTCTTCTCCACCGCTACGTGATCTCCCGATCGCGCGGCGTGGTCATGGAGAGATCTTCACAACTCCACCAGGAAATATGTACCGCCTCTTTGAACACGGGCCCGACCCCGCACGTACCCCGTCATGAGCGACCGACTGGGGGAACCCCCGGACACCGGAGGTAGGCGTGCGCAAGGATTCGGCCGTGGCTGATGAACGAAGGTCAAGGGCCCGACATCGCATGAATCCGTCCGCGTCGGCTTCGTCGAACAGCGAACCCGACGAGGAGCTGATGCGTGCGCTGTACCGGGAGCACGCGGGTCCCTTGCTCGCATACGTGCTGCGGCTGGTCGCCGGCGACCGGCAGCGCGCCGAGGACGTCGTGCAGGAAACACTCATCCGTGCCTGGAAGAACGCCGGTCAGCTCAATCGGGCGACCGGTTCGGTACGACCCTGGCTGGTGACGGTCGCGCGGCGCATCGTCATCGACGGACACCGCAGCCGGCAGGCCCGGCCGCAGGAGGTGGACCCGGCACCGCTGGAGGTCATCCCCGCGGAGGACGAGATCGACAAGGCGTTGTGGCTGATGACACTGTCGGACGCGCTGGACGACCTGACCCCTGCTCACAGGGAGGTTCTGGTCGAAACGTACTTCAAAGGGCGTACGGTCAATGAAGCGGCCGAAACGCTCGGCATACCCAGCGGCACCGTGCGCTCGCGGGTGTTCTACGCCCTGCGCTCGATGAAGCTGGCGCTGGAGGAGCGGGGGGTGACGGCATGAACACGTACGGGGGATTCGGAACGGGCGGTCCAGGAGCCATGCAGGGACCACGGGGACAGCAGAACCCCGGTGACAACATCCACGAAACCGTCGGCGCCTACGCCCTCGGCATCCTCGACGACGCGGAGGCCACGGCCTTCGAGGCCCACCTCGCCACCTGCGAGTGGTGCGGCCAGCAGCTCGACGAGCTCGCCGGGATGGAACCGATGCTCGCCGCCCTCGCGGACCTGCCGGCGGCACAGGGCACCCCCGCCATCGGCGAGTCGCTGTCCGCCCGCCCGAGCCCACGGCTCGCGGAACGGCTGGTCGACGAGGTCTCCCAGCGCCGCGCCGTCAAGCGCCGGCGCGGAATGTACCTGGTGGCCGCGGCGGCAGCGCTGATCATCGGCGGCCCGCTCACCGTGATGGCGGTCAGTGGCGGCGACGGCGGCACCAAGACGCCCGCGGCGATGGCCACCAGTCCGGCCAAGGCGGCGTTCCAGACGATGACCGACAAGGTCACGGCCACGGACCCGACGACCAAGGCCAAGGCGACCGTCGCGGTGGAGTCGAAGGACTGGGGCACCCACGCGGTCCTCCAGCTCTCGAACGTCAAGGGCCCGCTGAAGTGCTCCCTGATCGCCGTGGGCAAGAACGGCGAGCGTGAGACGGTCACCTCCTGGGCGGTCCCCGAGTGGGGCTACGGCATCCCGGGCGCCAAGACCGAGCAGGCGAAGAACCCGCTCTACGTACACGGCGGAGCGGCCTTCGAGCCCAACCAGATCGACCACTTCGAGGTCATGACCTTCGACGGCAAGCGGCTCGTACAGGTGAAGGCGTGAGCGAGGCCGGGGCGCGCACGTAGCCTCCCGGGGTCCCCTTCGCGTACGGTTGACGGCTGCCCAGCACGTCAGAAGGGGGCCCGGTGGCCGCTCAGGCTCAGCAGGAAACCGCGCTCGGCCCGGTCCACGGTTCCGTACCGGAGGAGTCCGTCAAGGACGACTCCGTACGGGAGCGTGAGATCGGGGTCGAGCAGCAACATCTGGACCGGGTGTACCGGCGCCTCGAGGAGAAGATCCACGAGGCGGAGTTCCTCATGAACGACGCCGCCCAGCGCGGCCAGGTCGGTACGCCGGGAGCGCTCGCGGAGCGTGACGCCCAGGTGTTCCGGGCGGGGATCCACCTCAACCGGCTCAACAACGAGTTCGAGGACTTCCTCTTCGGCCGGATCGACCTCCTGCCCGGGAAGGACGGCAAGAAGGGGCCGGACGGCGCGTACACGGCCGTCGAACCGGCCGAGGGCGCGGTCCGCGCCGACGAGACCGGTCAGTACGCCTCCATCGCCGAGACGCTCCACATCGGCCGTATCGGGGTGCTGGACGCGGACTACGCGCCGCTCGTCATCGACTGGCGGGCGCCCGCCGCGGCTCCGTTCTACCGCTCGACGCCGGTCGACCCGGGCCGGGTGGTCCGCCGCCGGGTGATCCGTTCCAAGGGCCGCAGGGTCCTCGGGGTCGAGGACGACCTGATGCGTCCGGAACTCAAGGCCACCCTGGACGGCCAGGCGCTCCCGGTGATCGGCGACGGCGCGCTCATGGCCGCCCTCGGCCAGGCCCGCAGCCACACCATGCGGGACATCGTGGCGTCGATCCAGGCCGAACAGGACCTGGTGATCCGGGCCCCGGCCGCCTCCGTGACGTACGTGGAGGGCGGACCGGGCACCGGCAAGACCGCGGTCGCCCTGCACCGCGCCGCCTACCTCCTCTACCAGGACCGCCGCCGGTACGCGGGCGGCATCCTGGTCGTCTCCCCGACCCCGCTCCTGGTCGCGTACACCGAGGGCGTGCTGCCCTCCCTCGGCGAGGAGGGCCAGGTCGCCATCCGCGCCATCGGCTCCCTCGTCGACGACGCGGAGGCGACCCTGTACGACTCCCCGGCCGTCGCCCGCGCCAAGGGCTCCTACCGCATGCTCAAGGTGCTCCGGAAGGCGGCGCGCGGGGCACTGGAGGCGCCGGGAGGCTCCCGGCAGGGTTCCCAGGGCTCCGGCTCGCGACGGGGGGACAGGGGCTCCGGACGGAGCTCCACGGGCTCCGGGAGCTCCGGCGAGCAGCTCGCCTTCGGCGCGGACAGCCCCGAGGCTCCCGCCCAGCCGCCGGCCGGCCGGCTGCGGGTGGTCGCCTTCGGGCGGCGCCTGGAGCTGGAGGCCGCCGAGCTGGACCGCGTCAAGCAGAACGCGCTGAGCGGGACCGCCCCGGTGAACCTGCTGCGCCCGCGCGCCCGCAAGCTGCTGCTGGACGCGCTGTGGGCGCAGTCCGGCGCCGGGACCCGGCACTCGGACCCCGAGCTGGCCGCGGAGCTGCGCTCGTCGTTCGACGAGGACGTCGCCTCCGAGGACAGCTTCATCGCGTTCCTGGACGCGTGGTGGCCGGAGCTGACCCCGCGCGGGGTACTGGCGGCGATGGCCGACGAGCGGCGGCTCGGGCGGTGGGCGCGGCGGATCCTGAACCCGGGCGAGGTCCGCCGGGTGGCGCGCTCGCTCAAGCGGGACGGTTTCTCCGTGCACGACGTGGCGATGCTGGACGAGCTCCAGGCGATCCTCGGCGCGCCCGCCCGGCCCAGGAAGCGGCGCGATCTGGACCCGCTGGACCAGCTCACCGGCCTGGAGGAGCTGATGCCCGTGCGCGAGGAGTCGCAGCGCGAGCGGGCCGAGCGGCTGGCCCAGGAGCGGACCGAGTACGCGCACGTCATCCTCGACGAGGCGCAGGACCTCACGCCGATGCAGTGGCGGATGGTGGGCAGACGCGGGCGGCACGCCACGTGGACCGTCGTCGGTGACCCCGCGCAGTCCTCCTGGTCCGACCCGGACGAGGCCGCGCAGGCCCGTGACGAGGCGCTGGGCAGCCGTCCGCGGCGCCGTTTCACCCTGACGGTGAACTACCGCAACCCGGCCGAGATCGCCGAGCTGGCCGCCAAGGTCCTCGCCCTGGCCATGCCGGGATCGCAGTCCCCGTCGGCGGTCCGGTCCACCGGCGTGGCGCCGCGCTTCGCGGTCGTGGAGGACTCGCTCGCGCAGACCGTGCGGGCCGAGGCCGCGCACCTCCTGGAGCGGGTGGACGGCACCGTGGGCGTCGTCGTGGCCATGAACCGGCGCGAGGAGGCCGCGCGCTGGCTCGCGGGCCTGGGCGACCGGGTGGTGGCCCTCGGCAGCCTGGAGGCGAAGGGGCTGGAGTACGACGCGACGGTGGTCGTCTCGCCGGCGGAGATCGCCGACGAGTCGCCCGCGGGCCTGCGGGTCCTGTACGTCGCGCTGACCCGGGCGACCCAGCAGCTGACCATCGTCTCCGGCGAGCGGGACGAGCCGGACGGGAACGGGGTGCCGGACCTGCTGCGGGACTGAGGCACACCCTGTGCCCGGGGCCCGGGCACAGGGCGGACAGGGCGAGAGGCCCACGTCACGGGGTGACGTGGGCCTCTCGTTCGTTCACGACACCGACCCGCCATGCTCGCCTCGCGGCAAGTGGTCGCTCGTAGCGACGAAGGTTGGGCCCGGGGGCTTGGATCGGGCCGGTGTCACGTCCACGGTAACAAAGGATCCCCGCAAGGCAATTCCCGTCCCGAAAGTTCATTTTCGCGGCGCGTGCTCCTTCCCGGCCCGCCCTACCACCGCCAGGTTGAATCTCGTATGGTGGAATTTGTTTTCCGAAGCGTCATCCGTCGGCGAACAAAACGTTCGCAACCCGGGGCGGCTACCACGTACTCCGCGGTAGGTGCGACGATCGGACGGCATACCAGCGACACGGCAGTACACGGTGAAAGCAGAGGAAGTCGGCCATGGCAACGGCGCCCAGCGTCTCCTACTCGATGACGGTCCGGCTGGAGGTGCCCGCGAGCGGAACCGCGGTCTCCCAGCTCACCACGGCCGTCGAGTCCCACGGAGGCTCGGTGACCGGCCTCGACGTGACCGCCTCCGGTCACGAGAAGCTCCGGATCGACGTCACCATCGCGGCGACCTCCACGTCGCACGCCGACGAGATCGTGGAGCAGCTGCGCCACATCGAGGGCGTCACCCTCGGCAAGGTCTCCGACCGTACGTTCCTGATGCACCTCGGCGGCAAGATCGAGATGCAGTCCAAGCACCCCATCCGCAACCGTGACGACCTCTCGATGATCTACACCCCGGGCGTGGCCCGGGTGTGCATGGCGATCGCCGAGAACCCCGAGGACGCCCGCCGCCTCACCATCAAGCGCAACTCCGTTGCGGTCGTGACGGACGGCTCGGCCGTGCTGGGCCTGGGCAACATCGGTCCGAAGGCCGCGCTGCCGGTCATGGAGGGCAAGGCGGCCCTCTTCAAGCGCTTCGCCGGCATCGACGCCTGGCCGCTGTGCCTGGACACCCAGGACACCGACGCGATCGTCGAGATCGTCAAGGCCATCGCCCCCGGGTTCGCGGGCATCAACCTGGAGGACATCTCCGCGCCCCGCTGCTTCGAGATCGAGGCCCGGCTGCGCGAGGCGCTCGACATCCCCGTCTTCCACGACGACCAGCACGGCACCGCGATCGTCGTCCTGGCCGCCCTCACCAACGCGCTGCGGGTGGCGGGCAAGGCGATCGGTGACATCCGGGTCGTCATGTCCGGCGCGGGCGCGGCCGGTACGGCCATCCTCAAGCTGCTGATCGCGGCGGGCGTCAAGAACGCGGTCGTCGCCGACATCCACGGTGTCGTGCACGCCGACCGCGCGGACCTGGTCGACGCGGCCCCCGGTTCCGCCCTGCGCTGGATCGCCGACAACACCAACCCGGAGGGCCTCGCGGGCACGTTGAAGGAGGCCGTGCGCGGCGCCGACGTCTTCATCGGCGTCTCCGCCCCGAACGTGCTGGACGGCGACGACGTGGCCGCCATGGCCGAGGGCGCCATCGTGTTCGCGCTCGCGAACCCGGACCCCGAGGTCGACCCGGCAATCGCCCGCCAGACGGCGGCAGTTGTCGCCACCGGCCGCTCCGACTTCCCCAACCAGATCAACAACGTGCTGGTCTTCCCGGGCGTCTTCCGCGGCCTGCTGGACGCCCAGTCCCGCACGGTCAACACGGAGATGATGCTGGCCGCCGCGACGGCCCTCGCGGACGTGGTCACCGAGGACGAGCTGAACCCGAACTACATCATCCCCAGCGTCTTCAACGACAAGGTCGCGGGCGCCGTCGCCGGCGCGGTGCGCAACGCCGCGAAGGCGGCGGGGGCGTCGGCGGCCGAGTAGACCCCGGCGCGCCGGTCCGGGGGCGCGCCGGACGCGTGGACCGCCGGAGCGGGACACGCCCGGGCGCGCACCGGCTGTGACGATCGCCACGGCCGGTCCGGCACCGGCGCGTCGTGGAACGCGGGGCCCGCGGGCGCCCTCTAGGGTGGCGGCCAGGCTCAGGCCTTCGCAGGCCCTGCGATCCGCTGCCGGGAGCGGACGAAGCGTCACCACATTGAGGCAGTGGCGCTTTTCGTGTGACTCCCAAGGGTGTTCGTGTGACTCCCAAGGGTGTTCGTGTGACTCCCAGGGGTGCCGGATTGGCTTTCCCGCCGCAGGTGGGGGCAGGATGCGTCTTCGGGCGCGAGGGTCTGGCTACGGACCCGGGTCCGGGGACCGACCGAGGACCCTGGCAGCATCGGCTTCGCCGCATCCGACATGCGGCTCCGCCGCGTGGCACGCCTCAACGGCAAGAAGAACACGGGAGTAAGAACATGAACCGCAGTGAGCTGGTGGCCGCGCTGGCCGACCGCGCCGAGGTGACCCGCAAGGACGCCGACGCCGTTCTGGCCGCGTTCGCCGAGACCGTCGGCGAGATCGTCTCCAAGGGCGACGAGAAGGTCACCATCCCCGGCTTCCTGACCTTCGAGCGCACCCACCGTGCCGCTCGCACCGCGCGCAACCCGCAGACCGGCGACCCGATCCAGATCCCGGCCGGCTACAGCGTGAAGGTCTCCGCGGGCAGCAAGCTCAAGGAAGCGGCCAAGGGTAAGTAGGTTCCTGCGTGTGCCACGGGACGGCGCACGAGGTCCGGTAACGCCAATGGGGCGGCCCCCTTCACCGGGGGCCGCCCCATCGTCGTATCCGCGACCGTGACGAGCCGGGCGCGTCCTGCCGTGTCGAGGGCGTGCTGCGAAAGTCCCGCCCGCCTCGCGACGCTCCCTAGCCGAGCGCCTTGCCCGGCAGTTCCACCTTCGCGCCGAGCTCCACGAGCTTGTCCATGAAGTTCTCGTAGCCGCGGTTGATGAGGTCGATGCCGTGGACCCGGGAGGTGCCCTGGGCCGCGAGCGCGGCGATCAGGTACGAGAAGCCGCCGCGCAGGTCGGGGATGACCAGGTCGGCGCCCTGGAGCTTGGTCGGGCCCGAAACGACCGCGGAGTGCAGGAAGTTGCGCTGGCCGAAGCGGCAGTTCGAGCCGCCCAGGCACTCGCGGTAGAGCTGGATGTGCGCGCCCATCTGGTTGAGCGCGGAGGTGAAGCCGAGGCGGGACTCGTAGACCGTCTCGTGGATGATCGACAGGCCGGTGGCCTGCGTCAGGGCGACGACCAGCGGCTGCTGCCAGTCGGTCTGGAAGCCCGGGTGGACGTCCGTCTCCAGCGCGATCGCGTTGAGCTGGCTGCCGGGGTGCCAGAAGCGGATGCCCTCGTCGTCGATCTCGAACGCGCCACCCACCTTGCGGTAGGTGTTCAGGAACGTCATCATCGAGCGCTGCTGGGCGCCCCGGACGTAGATGTTGCCTTCCGTCGCCAGCGCCGCGGACGCCCAGGAGGCGGCCTCCAGACGGTCCGGCAGGGCCGCGTGGGTGTAGCCGCCGAGCGAGTCCACGCCGGTGATGCGGATCGTCCGGTCGGTGTCCATGGCGATGATCGCGCCCATCTTCTGCAGTACGCAGATGAGGTCCTCGATCTCCGGTTCCACGGCCGCGTTCGCGAGCTCCGTGACGCCCTCCGCCAGGACGGCGGTCAGCAGCACCTGCTCGGTGGCGCCCACGGACGGGTACGGCAGCTTGATCTTGGTGCCGCGCAGCCGCTGCGGGGCCTCCAGGTACTGCCCGTCCGCCCGCTTCTCGATCTTCGCGCCGAACTGCCGCAGCACCTCGAAGTGGAAGTCGATGGGACGGCCACCGATGTCGCAGCCGCCGAGGCCCGGGATGAAGGCGTGGCCCAGCCGGTGCAGCAGCGGTCCGCAGAAGAGGATCGGGATCCTCGACGAGCCCGCGTGCGCGTCGATGTCGGCGACGTTCGCGCTCTCGACGTGCGAGGGGTCGAGCACCAGTTCGCCCGGCTCCTCGCCCGGGCGCACCGTCACGCCGTGCAGCTGCAGAAGTCCGCGCACGACACGCACGTCGCGGATGTCGGGGACGTTCCGCAGCCGGCTCGGCGCGCTGCCCAGCAGGGCCGCGACCATGGCCTTCGGTACGAGGTTCTTCGCACCGCGGACACGGATCTCGCCCTCGAGCGGGGTTCCGCCGTGGACAATCAGTACATCGTCAGAGCCGTTGACGGTCATGTGTCTCGCGATCCGAAGAGTTGGGCATGGGTACGCATCGGCAGGCCTGTTGGGCGGGAGCCGAACAGCAAGGGTAATCGCCGCCCACCCCCCTTCCGTAAGCCCGAGTACCACCTGACAGCGTCATAGCTTTGCCACAACACGAACCGTTCCGTATCGGGCACACCGGGTCACCGGAGCCGCCGTGCGCGGGGGACGCTTCTCTGCGCCCTGAGCTGCATTCACTCGGTTACGGGTATTGGGTCCCCCTACGCGGGGAAGATGCGGGATCATGTCTGGCATGACCGAGGTGTCCTCGCTCACAGGGCGGCTGCTCGTGGCCACGCCCGCCCTGGCGGACCCGAACTTCGATCGCGCGGTGGTGCTGCTCCTCGACCACGACGAGGAGGGCTCGCTCGGTGTCGTCCTCAACCGTCCGACCCCGGTGGATGTCAGCGACATCCTGGAGGCCTGGGCGGATCTGGCCGGTGAGCCAGGAGTCGTCTTCCAGGGCGGCCCGGTGTCGTTGGACTCGGCGCTGGGTGTCGCGGTGATCCCGGGCGGCATGGCGTCCGGGGAGCGCGCACCGCTCGGCTGGCGGCGTGTGCACGGCGCGATCGGCCTGGTCGACCTGGAGGCACCGCCCGAACTCCTCGCCTCGGCCCTCGGCTCCCTGAGGATCTTCGCCGGGTACGCGGGCTGGGGCCCCGGCCAGCTGGAGGACGAGCTGGTCGAGGGCGCCTGGTACGTGGTCGAGTCCGAACCCGGAGACGTCTCGTCCCCCTCCCCGGAACGCCTGTGGCGCGAGGTGCTGCGCCGCCAGCGCAACGAACTGGCGATGGTGGCGACATATCCGGACGACCCTTCCCTCAACTGACCGGCGTGCTCCGGCCCGCCTCCAGCACCCGCGCACAGCCCGCCTCCAGCACCCGCGCACAGCCCGCCTCCCGCACCCCGCGCCCGGCCCCGGGCGGGGTCCCCGGCGGGGCGGACGACCGGGAACGCGCGGTCGCTCTTCGTACGGCTGTCCATCTGTGACGCGGGCCCGTCGCTGTAGCGGCGCGTCGTTGATTACCCTTGCTCCCATGAGCACTCTTGAGCCTGAGACCCAGCCCCAGCGCGGCACTGGGACGGGGACCCTCGTGGAGCCGACGCCGCAGGTGTCGCACGGCGACGGGGACCACGAGCGCTTCGCCCACTACGTCCAGAAGGACAAGATCATGGCGAGCGCCCTCGACGGCACGCCCGTCGTGGCCCTCTGCGGCAAGGTGTGGGTCCCGGGCCGCGACCCGAAGAAGTACCCCGTGTGTCCCATGTGCAAGGAGATCTACGAGTCCATGGGCGCCGGTGGCGACAAGGACAAGGGCGGCGACAAGAAGTAGGCGCCTCCGCGCCCTCGTGGCGCGGTTCGCCGCGTGGAGCGAGCAGGACCGCGGCACAGGACCGCGGCATCCCTGAGCGGGGTGCCGCGGTTTCGTCGTGCGCGCGTTGCACGGAGTGCGTCCTGTGGTCACAGAGTGGTGGAGACCTCTTGTGGGCATGTTCATGTACTCCATAGCCTCCGGTGTGTTGTGCAGAGCAAAACCCCCATTGCGCATGTTGCAACGCACCCCCACCGGAGGACGCTCGATGAAGCTCCCGTTGAACCTCTCCATCCGCACGGTGAATCTCTCCGTCCGCACGGCCGCCGCCGCGACGGCACTCGCCGTCGGCGCTCTCACCGCCACCGCGTGCGCCCCCCAGAGCTCCGGCAACTCCGCCTCCGGGAAGGACGAGAAGACCGGGACGCTGCGCGTCTGGCTCTTCCAGGAGGTCAGCAACGCGCCGAAGGAGAAGGTCGTGGACGCCGCCGTCGCCACCTTCGAGAAGGCTCACAAGGACACCAAGGTCACCATCGAGTACATCCCCGTGGAGACCCGCGCCCAGCGCATGAAGGCCGCCTTCAACGACCCGAAGAGCGCCCCGGACGTCATCGAGTACGGCAACACGGACACCGCCGGATACGTCAAGGACGGCGGACTCGCCGACGTCACCGGCGAGTTCGCGGACTGGAGCGAGTCCAAGGACACCGACCCGACGGCCAGGCAGTCGGTGACGGTGGACGGGAAGATCTACGGCGCCCCCTTCTTCGTCGGCGTCCGCGCCCTTTACTACCGCACCGACATCTTCAAGGACCTCGGCATCGAAGTCCCGAGAACCCAGGACCAGTTGGTCGCCGCCGCCCGGCAGGTCCGGGCGGCCGAACCGGACCTGTACGGACTCGCGGTCGGCGGCGCCTACACGTACGGCGCGATGCCGTTCATCTGGTCCCGGGGCGGTGAACTCGCCGAGGGCAAGGGCGGTTCGTACGCGGCGACCATCGACAGCGCCGCCGCCCAGAAGGGCATCAAGACGTACACCTCGCTCTTCGGTGACGACAACTGTCCGGCCGCCAAGTGCGCGGCGATGACCGGCAACGACACGGTCACCGCGTTCTCCTCGGGCAAGGCGGCCATGGCCATCGGGGGCGACTTCAGCCACGCCGCGATCGAGGCCGGGAAGATCAAGGGCAAGTACGCCGTCGTGCCGCTGCCGGGCGTGAAGGCGGGCGAGATCGCCCCGGCGTTCGCGGGTGGCAACAACCTCGGCGTCCTGAAGAGCACCTCGCACCGCACCCTGGCGGTCGGCCTGATGGAGGAGCTGGCGGGCAAGAAGACCCAGGCCGCCCTCTTCGACGCCATGGGGTTTCTGCCCACGTACACCGACGTGCGGGACGACGTGGCCAGGAAGCAGCCGTTCGTCGCGCCCTTCGTGAAGACGCTCGCCTCGGGCGCCCGGTTCGTGCCCGCGTCGCCTGCCTGGTCGCAGATCGACGCCTCGCTCGTCCTGCCGACCATGTTCCAGGAGGTCATCAGCGGCAAGAAGGACGTGCCGGCGGCCTCGAAGGACGCGGCGAAGAAGATGAACGACGCGTTCAGCTCCGCGGGCTGAGCGGATGACCACGCAAGAGGCGGTGGCGGAGCGGGCTCCGGTGACCGAACGGGCGCCCGCCCGGCGCCGGCCCCGCGGTGCCGGCCCAGTCCCCTGGCTCTACCTCGCCCCCGCCCTCGTCGTCCTCGGCGGGCTGCTCGTCTACCCCGTCTACCAGCTCGGCCTGATCTCGCTCCTGAACTACACCCAGGCGCAGGTCAGCGGCGGCGAGCCGACCACCTTCGCGGGCTTCGGCAACTACGCGGAGCTCTTCGCCGACGACCAGTTCTGGCAGGTGCTGGCCGCCACCGTGGTGTTCGCGGCGGCCTGCGTGGTCTCCACGCTGGCCGTCGGCTGCGCGCTCGCCGTGCTCCTCACCCGGGTGCGGGCCCTGCCGCGGCTGGCGCTGATGCTGGCCGCGCTCGGCGCCTGGGCGACCCCCGCCGTCACCGGGTCCACCGTCTGGCTGTTCCTCTTCGACCCCGACTTCGGTCCCGTCGACCGGATGCTCGGCCTCGGGGACCACTCCTGGACGTACGGCCGCTACAGCGCCTTCGCCCTGGTCCTGCTCGAAGTGGTGTGGTGCTCCTTCCCGTTCGTGATGGTGACGGTGTACGCGGGTATCCGCGCCGTACCGGCCGAGGTGCTGGAGGCGGCCGCGCTGGACGGCGCCTCGCAGTGGCGGATCTGGCGCTCGGTGCTCGCGCCGATGCTCCGGCCGATCCTGGTGGTCGTCACCATCCAGTCGGTCATCTGGGACTTCAAGGTCTTCACGCAGATCTACGTGATGACGAACGGGGGCGGTATCGCCGGACAGAACCTCGTGCTGAACGTCTACGCGTACCAGAAGGCGTTCGCCTCCTCGCAGTACGGCCTCGGCTCGGCGATCGGTGTGGTGATGCTGGTGATCCTGCTGGCGGTCACGCTCGGGTACCTGAGGCTGCTGCGCAAGCAGGGGGAGGAACTGTGAGCCTTCCGAGGATCGCCGTACGCCGGCCGTGGCGGCTCGCCGCGGAGGCCTCCGCGCTGCTGATCGCGGTGGCCGTCGCGTTCCCCCTCTACTGGATGGTGCTCAGCGCCTTCAAACCGGCCGGTGAGATCCGGTCCACCGAGCCCCGGCCCTGGACGCTTTCGCCCTCGCTGGATTCCTTCCGGCGTGTCTTCGGGCAGCAGGAATTCGGCCGCTACTTCCTCAACAGTCTGGTGGTGGCCGGCTCGGTCGTCGTCGTCTCGGCGTTGATCGCGTTTCTCGCGGCGACGGCGGTCACGCGATTCCGCTTCCGATTCCGGACCACCCTGTTGATCATGTTCCTGGTCGCGCAGATGGTGCCCGTGGAGGCGCTGACGATCCCCCTCTTCTTCCTCATGCGGGACTTCGGTCAGCTGAACACACTGGGCTCGCTGATCCTGCCCCACATCGCCTTCTCGCTGCCCTTCGCGATCTGGATGCTGCGGGGTTTCGTGAAGGCCGTACCGGACGCGCTGGAGGAGGCCGCGTACATCGACGGGGCGAGCCGCGCGCGATTCCTCTGGCAGATCCTTTTCCCGCTCGTCTTCCCGGGACTGGTGGCCACGAGTGTCTTTTCCTTCATCTCGGCCTGGAACGACTTCCTGTTCGCCAAGTCCTTCATCATCAGCGACACCTCGCAGTCCACCCTGCCGATGGCGCTGCTCGTCTTCTACAAGCCCGACGAGCCGGACTGGGGCGGCGTGATGGCGGCGTCCACGGTGATGACGATTCCCGTGCTGATCTTCTTCGTACTCGTACAGCGACGACTGGTCTCCGGCCTCGGCGGAGCGGTGAAGGACTGATGGACTGATGGACATGACGGATTCCGCACTGATTCCGGCGCCGGGTGCCGTGTGGCGCGTCCCCGGTGCCGGCGACTTCGTCATCGACGGGGCCACCGTGATCGATGCCGGGCCCGGCACGGAGACGACCGCGCGCTGGCTGCGGGCCACGCTCGGCGCCGTGACGGGGTTCGCGCTGGCGCCCGGGGCCGGGGGCGACGGCGGGGTGATCCGCCTGCGTGCCGACCCGCCGGACACGGGTGACCTCGCCGCCGAGGGCTACCGGCTGCACGTCGGCGCGGACGCCGTAGATCTCCGCGGCGGGGGTCCGGCCGGTGTGTTCTGGGGAGCGCAGACGCTGCGTCAGCTGCTCGGCCCGGACGCCTTCCGGCGCGCGCCCCTCGCGCCCGACGCGAGATGGACCGTGCCCGCCGGCTCCGTCGAGGACGCCCCCCGATTCCCCTGGCGCGGTCTCATGCTCGACGTGTCCCGGCACTTCATGCCGAAGGAAGGCGTCCTGCGCTACCTCGACCTGCTGGCCGCGCACAAACTCAACGTCTTCCACTTCCATCTCACCGACGACCAAGGCTGGCGTGTTCAGATCAAACGTTTCCCGAGGCTGACCGAGGTCGGATCCTGGCGGGCGCGCACGAAATTCGGCCACCGCGCCTCGCCGCTGTGGGAGGAGAAGCCGCACGGAGGCTTCTACACCCAGGACGACATCCGCGAGATCGTCGCGTACGCGGCCGAGCGGCATATCGGTGTCGTGCCCGAGATAGACATCCCGGGGCACTCTCAGGCGGCCATCGCCGCGTATCCGGAACTGGGCAACTCCGACGTCGTCGACACCGCCTCGCTCACCGTCTGGGACTCGTGGGGCGTCTCCGAGAACGTACTCGCCCCCACCGACAGCACCCTGCGCTTCTACGAGGGGGTGTTCGAGGAACTCCTCGACCTGTTCCCGGCGGACGCCGGGCCGTTCTCGCACTTCTTCCACATCGGCGGCGACGAGTGCGCCAAGGACCAGTGGGAGCGGTCGCCGGCCGCGCAGGCGCGTATCGAGGAACTGGGGCTCGCGGACGAGGACGAGTTGCAGTCCTGGTTCGTCCGGCATTTCGACAACTGGCTCTCCGCGCGCGGCCGTCGGCTGATCGGCTGGGACGAGATCCTGCAGGGCGGTCTCGCGGACGGCGCGGCGGTCTCCTCGTGGCGCGGGTACCAGGGCGGCATCACGGCCGCCCGCGCGGGCCACGACGTCGTCATGTGCCCCGAGCAGCAGGTGTACTTGGACTACCGCCAGGCCGCCGGCGACGACGAGCCGGTGCCCATCGCGTACGTCCGCACCCTGGAGGACGTCTACCGCTTCGAGCCCGTTCCGTCCGAGCTCACCGAGGCGGAGGCGCGGCATGTGCTGGGCACTCAGGCCAACGCGTGGACCGAGGTGATGGAGGACCCCGCGCGCGTGGACTACCAGGTCTTCCCCCGGCTCGCGGCCTTCGCCGAGGTCGCCTGGAGCGCGCTCCCCGCCCCCGCCGAGCGCGACTTCGCCGGCTTCGAACGGCGGATGGCCGTCCACTACGGGCGACTTGACGCCCTGGGAGTGGCCTACCGGCCGCCCGGAGGGCCGCTTCCGTGGCAGAAGCGCCCCGGGGTGCTCGGACGCCCGATCGAGGGGGCGCCCCCAAACGTGTGAGGCGGCTCCCGGGCGGCGTGTCCCGGGCCGCCGGGCCCGCCACCGGGGCCCGACGAGGAAAAAGGCCCCCAAGGCTCACCGAAGAGTGGCAATTCGCACTGACCGGCGATGCCGTACGAAAACGGACCATCTCCCTGGTGAGAGGGGCGAATGCCTCCTAGCGGACCCCCGCGTCGGGGGCCGGGGAAGATGTGCCAGAGTTGCCACGTCCGCCCTGTCAGCACGTACCGTACGCGCAACACAGGTGGGACCAGGTGGGGCAGCGGGAAGGGGCAGCCGGTTTGACCACGCACGCACCGCAGGCGGCGCAGGCCGTGACGCTGCCCGCCTCGCTGGACGAGGCAGTGGCGGCGCTGGCCGCCATGCCCGCCGCCGTCCCGGTGGCCGGCGGTACCGACCTCATGGCCGCGGTCAACTCCGGCCAGCTGCGGCCCGCCGCGCTCGTCGGCCTCGGCCGGATCAGCGAGATCCGGGGCTGGCAGTACCAGGACGGCCACGCGCTGCTCGGCGCCGGCCTCACCCACGCCCGCATGGGGCGTCCCGACTTCGCCGCCCTCATCCCCGCGCTCGCCGCCGCCGCGCGTGCCGCGGGGCCGCCGCAGATCCGCAACGCGGGCACCCTGGGCGGCAACATCGCCTCGGCCGCGCCCACCGGCGACGCGCTACCCGTGCTGGCCGCCCTGGAGGCCACGCTGGTCATCGCGGGCCAGGGCGGCTCCCGCCGGGAGATCCCGGTGTCGCACCTGCTCGCGGGCATGGAGATGCTGCGCGGCGGTGAACTCATCGGCTACGTCCGCGTTCCGCTGCTGCACGCGCCGCAGGTCTTCCTGAAGGCGACGGGACGCACCGGTCCCGGGCGGGCGATCGCGTCCGTGGCGCTGGTCCTCGACCCGGCCCGCCGCGGCGTGCGGTGCGCCGTCGGTGCCATAGCGCCGATGCCCCTGCGGCCCCTGGACGCGGAGGCATGGGTCGCCCAGCTGATCGACTGGGACAACAACCGCGCCATCGTGCCCGAGGCACTCACCGCGTTCGGCGAGTACGTCGCCGCCGCCTGCATCCCCGACCCGGTCCCGGCCGAGGACGGCTCCGTACAACCGCTTCCGCCCGCCGTACTGCATCTGCGCCGCACCGTCGCCGCGCTGGCCCGACGAGCACTGGGGAGGGCACTGTCGTGACCGACGACCAGCACGAAGAGGGCGCTCCGCAGGGCAGGGGCCGCTGGGACCCCCTCCCGCAGGGCGACTACGACGACGGCGCCACCGCGTTCGTCAAGCTGCCCGAGGGGGGCATCGAGGCCCTCCTCGCCGAACGGGACCGCAACAGCCCGCTCGCGGCGCCCGGACACGGTTACGTGCCCCCGGAGATCACCACGGCGCCCCCGGCGCAGGACCAGGGCGGCACGGGCGCGTGGGACGCGCAGGCCGAGGCGGGCCGGTGGCCCGAGCAGGGCACCGCGCACCAGGACACCAGGCATCACCGGACCACGCACGACGGGTTCTCGTACCACCCCGGCGCCACCGGACAGTGGGACTTCGGGGAGGCCGCCCGGGAGGGCGGCGCCGGCGGTCACCACACGGGCGACGCGCCCGGGCACGACGTCACCGGACAGTGGTCGATCCCGGTCGCCGGAGGTGATCTTCCGGACGAATCGGGCGAGTTCACCACGTCGGCGCTCGTCGAGCAGTGGGGCGGCACCCCGCCCGCCACGCTCCCCGGCGGCGCGTCCGCGCCCTGGGCGACGACGGAGGCCATCGGGGAACCCTGGTCCGCCGCACCGCCGTCGGCCGCTCCTGAGGCCGCTGGGGCCCCCGTGGCGCCCTCGCGGTCTGTACATGCCGAACCGGCCGCCGAGGCCGCCCAGCGGGCCGCGGAGCGCGCCCATGAGGCCTCCGGGCCGGACGCCGGCCGCCCGTCGGCCGAGGGTGATCCCTCCGCGTCCGCCGAAGCACGCGAACCGCACCCCGCCGGGCCGCCCGGCCCCGCCTCCGGCGAGGCCGGCTCCACGGCCCCCGACGACCCCGAGGACGCCCCCCGGGACGCCGCCGACGAGCACTCCGACGCGCCGCCCGCGCACGACGAACACCCCCTCGCCTCCTACGTCCTGCGGGTCAACGGCGCCGACCGCCCGGTGACCGACGCCTGGATCGGCGAGTCGCTGCTCTACGTCCTGCGCGAGCGGCTCGGCCTCGCGGGCGCCAAGGACGGCTGCTCGCAGGGCGAGTGCGGCGCCTGCAACGTGCAGGTGGACGGACGGCTCGTGGCGTCCTGCCTGGTGCCCGGCGTCACCGCCGCGGGCAGCGAGGTGCGCACCGTGGAGGGGCTGGCCGCCGACGGCCGGCCCTCGGACGTGCAGCGCGCGCTGGCCAAGTGCGGCGCGGTGCAATGCGGTTTCTGCGTACCGGGCATGGCCATGACCGTGCACGACCTCCTGGAGGGCAACCCCGCCCCCACCGAACTGGAGGCCCGCCAGGCGCTCTGCGGCAACCTCTGCCGCTGCTCCGGCTACCGGGGGGTCCTGAACGCCGTGCGCGAGGTCGTCGCCGAACGCGAGGCGCACAGCGCGGCCGCCGCCGAGTCCACGCCGGACGCCGACGAGCCGCGCATCCCGCACCAGGCGGGCCCCGGCGCCGGGGGAGTCAACCCGTCGGCGTACGAGGACCCCGCTCCGTACGACGCCCAGGCGCCGTACGAGCAGCCGTACGGCCAGGACGGAGGCCAGGCGTGAGCAACGAGACCGTGACCACGGCCGCCGCGGCGACCGACACCGGACCGGAGCCGCTGCCGCACGGGCTCGGCGTGTCGCTGCCCGCCGCGGAGGCCCGCGCCAAGACGGAGGGCACCTTCCCGTACGCGGCCGACCTGTGGGCCGAGGGGCTGCTCTGGGCGGCCGTCCTCAGGTCGCCCCACCCGCACGCGCGCATCGTGTCGATCGACACCAGCCACGCGCGCGAGATGCCCGGCGTTCGCGCGGTCATCACCCACGAGGACGTGCCCGGCGCCGCTCTGCACGGCCGCGGCAGAGCCGACCGTCCCGTCTTCGCCTCCGAGGTCGTGCGCCACCACGGCGAGCCCATCGCCGCCGTCGCCGCCGACCACCCGGACACCGCCCGGATGGCCGCGGCCGCCGTCATCGTCGAGTACGAGGTCCTCGAACCGGTCACCGACCCCGAGCAGGCCTTCGAGGCCGAACCGCTGCACCCCGACGGCAACCTCATCCGGCACATCCCGCTGCGCCACGGCGACCCCGACGCGGCGGGCGAGATCGTCGTCGAGGGCCTCTACCGCATCGGCCGCCAGGACCCCGCCCCGATCGGCGCGGAGGCCGGCCTCGCCGTGCCCCGCCCCGACGGCGGGGTGGAGCTCTACATCGCCTCCACCGACCCGCACACCGACCGCGACACGGCCGCCGCCTGCTACGGCCTGGAGCCCGAGCGCGTGAAGGTCGTCGTCACCGGCGTGCCCGGCGCCACCGCGGACCGCGAGGACCAGGGCTTCCAGCTCCCCCTCGGACTGCTGGCGCTGAAGACCGGCTGCCCGGTGAAACTCACCGCTACGCGCGAGGAGTCCTTCCTCGGCCACGCCCACCGCCACCCCACCCTGCTGCGCTACCGCCACCACGCGGACGGCGACGGCAAGCTGGTCAAGGTCGAGGCGCAGATCCTGCTCGACGCGGGCGCCTACGCCGACACGTCCTCGGAGTCCCTGGCCGCGGCGGTCTCCTTCGCCTGCGGCCCCTACGTCGTCCCGAACGCCTTCATCGAGGGCTGGGCCGTACGCACCAACAACCCGCCCTCCGGCCATGTGCGCGGCGAGGGCGCCATGCAGGTCTGCGCCGCCTACGAGGCGCAGATGGACAAGCTGGCGAAGAAACTCGGCGTGGACCCGGCGGAGCTGCGCCTGCGCAACGCGATGGCCACCGGCGACGTGCTGCCGACCGGCCAGACGGTGACCTGCCCCGCCCCGGTCGCGGAACTCCTCCAGGCCGTACGGGACTTCCCGCTCCCCGCCCTCCCCAAGGACACGCCCGAGGACGAGTGGCTGCTCCCCGGCGGCCCCGAGGGCGCGGGCGAGCCCGGCGCCGTGCGCCGCGGTGTCGGCTACGGCCTCGGCATGGTCCACATGCTCGGCGCGGAGGGCACGGACGAGGTCTCCACCGCCACGGTCAAGGTCCACGACGGTGTCGCCACGGTGCTCTGCGCGGCCGTCGAGACCGGTCAGGGCTTCACCACGCTGGCCCGGCAGATCGTCCAGGAGACGCTCGGCATCGACGAGGTGCACGTCGCACCGGTCGACACCGACCAGCCGCCCGCCGGACCGAGCTGCCGGGGCCGCCACACCTGGGTGTCGGGCGGAGCGGTCGAACGCGCGGCGAAGATGGTCCGCACGCAGCTGCTCCAGCCCCTGGCGCACAAGTTCGGCATGTCCACCGAGCTGCTCCAGATCACCGACGGCAAGATCACGTCGTACGACGGCGTGCTCTCCACGACCGTCACCGAGGCCATGGACGGCAAGGAGCTGTGGGCCACGGCGCAGTGCCGCCCGCACCCGACCGAGCCGCTCGACGCCGCGGGACAGGGCGACGCCTTCGTGGGCCTCGCCTTCTGCGCGATCCGCGCGGTGGTGGACGTGGACATCGAGCTGGGCTCGGTACGGGTCGTCGAGCTCGCTCTCGCCCAGGACGTCGGCCGGATCCTCAACCCGGCGCAGCTCACGGCCCGGATCGAGGCAGGCGTCACCCAGGGCGTCGGCGCGGCGCTCTCCGAGAACCTGCGCACCGCGCGCGGCCTGGTCCGCCACCCCGACCTGACCGGCTACGCCCTGCCGACCGCCCTGGACGCGCCCGACATCCGCATCGTCAAGCTCGTCGAGGAGCGGGACGTCGTCGCGCCCTTCGGCGCGAAGGCGGTCAGCGCGGTGCCGGTCGTGACCTCCCCGGCCGCCGTCGCGTCGGCCGTACGGGCGGCGACCGGGCGTCCGGTCAACCGCCTGCCGATCCGCCCGCAGGCCGCGGTGGTGACGACCGCATGACCACGACCGGGCCCCTCGGGGACGAACCCCGGCAGCAGCGGGACGGCGACGGGGACCTGCCGCGCTTCGAACCCCCGCCCGGCATCGGCAAGCTGATGATCTGGGTGCTGCTGTTCTTCGTGGCGGCCCTGGCGGTCGTCCTGGGCGGCGTGTACTTCACCTGAGGGCGCCGGCCGCGGGCCGGACGTTCCGCGTGCGGGACGCCCGGGCGACCGCGTGCCCCGGGAAGTGATCTTCCGCGCCGTGATCTCCCGCGCCGCGATCTCTCGCGCCCGACACGGGGCGGTGGGGCGTCCGCGCCGGGCGCCGGGTCCTGCCGAAGGTGGCTTGAACCGGCGTGTTTCCCGGCTGTGCCCACCGTGTGCCTGCATGTTTCCGGCGTTGTCAGTGGAGCGGCGTATGGTTCTCGGTCAGTGGGGAACAGCCGCTGGGCGGTGGGGTGTTCCCCGGGGGAAGCACACAAGCGTTCACATGCGCGGGGGAGCCATGAGTACGACTGACACCGATGTCGTCGGCGCGATCACGCTGACCGAGGGCGAGCTGGATCCGTACATCACACACGCGGGCACACGGCACTGGCTGACGGGTCCCGGACTGCCCTCCGAGGGCACCCTGCTGGAGTTCGGCACCCTGCGGAAGCACGGTCTGCGCAGGGTGACGGACCTGGCCGGGGACGCCGACAAGCTCGCCGAGGAGCTCCGGGACCAGCTGGTCATCGGGGCGCTGCGGACCTTCGACCGGGACCTGGAGTCGATCGTGCTGGACGGGGCGACCGGGAGGGTCGCCACGATGTACCTCTCCTCCCGTCCCGTCCTGACGGACCTCGCCCCGCTGGCCCCGTCGCTGGCGGCGCTGGTGCGTTTCGCGGCGGCGACGGAGGAACTGACCGCGTCCCGGGGGCAGTTCGCGTCCCAAGGCGGCCGGTTCGGTCCGAAGGCGGTCACGGAGGCCTCCGAGTCGCTGACCGAGGTCTTCGAGACGGGCGCGGGCGGCGAGGTGGCGGCGTACTGGCGGATGGCCGCGCTGATCCGCCCCCTCGCGCGGATCGCTGGCCCCGGCGAGGGGGTCCTGCTCGACCTGCCGCAGCGGCTCCTGGACGAGGAGTTCGGTCCGGGCGCGATCATGCGCTTCGAGGACGTCGACTTCCCGCCCGCGCTGGTGCACGAGCCGACGCGCCGCTTCCTGCGCGAGACGGGCCTGCCGGAGGACGGCCTGCTCTTCCAGCTGGACACGGAGGTGCCGCTGCCCGCCCTCACCGAGTACTACGCGGACGAGCGCCCCGAGGAGTTCACCGCCGAGGAACTGCCCGTGACGGCGGACCGGCTCATACGCCTCGGCTATCTCGTGGAGGACACCAGCCTCGTCGTGGACGGCGCTACAGGCGCGGTCCTCGCCTGGAGCGAGCCGGACGCCACGCTGCGCCCGCTCAACGCCGACATCTCCACGCTCGCCTTCACCCTCTGGCTGCTGCACCGCGAGAAGTCGATCGACGCGGCGTACGACCTCACCGACTCCTATGAGCAGCTAGCCGCCACCATGGCCCAGACCCTCGCCGCGGTCGACCCGGTCGCCTGCGACCCGACCCCGAAGCTGGACGGCGACGACGGCCTGCGCTACTGGCCGGGGATATTCGAGGACCAGGCGGGCGGCACGCTGTACGCGTAGCCCTGCGGGGCGGATGGGGGGCCGACGGGGGTGGGCGCGGGGCGGGGCGCTGGGCCCGGGGTGCACGCTGCGGGCCGGGCTGCGTCGGGTCGGGCCGGGCCGGGCCGGGTCACGTAGTGCCGCGACGAGAGACGCCCCCCGTGACGGGGCGGATTCGCTTCTGTCCACGCAGCTCGGCCCGGGCAGCTCGGCCCAGGCGGCTCGGCCCAGGCGGCTCGGTCCGGGTGGCTCGGCGCCCGCGACGAGACGCGTTCCCGCCGGGACGGGACGGTTTCACGTGCCCGGGCACGCGCGGCGCCCGCGTCGCACAAGGCCGGGACGGCCCCGGACGGTCGGTCCCCCGGAGGCGGGCCGTACCGGCCTCGGGTCGTCGGCACGGGCCGGCCGCCCTGTCGGGACCGGAGGGGCTGGTCCGTGGTCCGCGGTAGGGGCGTCCGATTCGGCAGGGTATTTGTGGGTATTTGGGTGATATGAGTACTGCATCGATGGAGATGATGGCAGCGCCCAGCGGTCTGCTCAGCCTCGGGCTGTTCCTGGTCGCCGTGGCCCTCGTGACGTTGCTGGCCGGCAGCCTCTGGCTGGGCTGCCGCATACGGGCGAGCCAACAGCTCCCACGCCCCGAGGAGCACCCGCAGCTGCCACCGGAGGGCGCGGTCCACGAGGTCCGTGAGATGCGCGAGTCGGCGGAGATCCCCAAGGTGGACAAGAGCGGGCATGCCCTCACCCCGTACGAGCTGTCCCACTCGTCCAGGCCGAGCGCGTCGCAAGAACGGCGACGCTGGGCCGAGGGCGGCAGCGGCTCGTTCGGCAGCGGAGGCCTGGGCCCCCACTGAGACGCCCACCATCGACTGAGAACCGAGACGCCCCACCCGAGCGTCCCCACCGGGACACCGGCCCACCGACACCGGGGCCCGCGCGCACCTATCACGCGCGGAGCCCCGTTCGCCTGCCCCGACGCGGGGGACCGGCGGACTCTGGAGGCCGTGACGGGAATTGAACCCGCGTAACTCGCTTTGCAGGTCTGTCTGTGCTGGTTAGGGCATGATCCGGGCACGTGCAGCGTAGTTCGTTCCCGTACGGACGCCGTGCCTACACCTGCAGACTGAACAGCTCTGAATGGCCGCGTGCGGCGATGAACGAGACGGAAGCTGAGACGGGGGCGGGGGCAAGTCGCGGGGGGAGGTGGGGGCGTCGCTACTCTTCACGGCATCCAGCATTGAGACCAGGGGGGACATGTGGTGTACGCCGTACCCGTCGTGGCCGCTCTCATCGGTGGGCTGAGCGGCGGCACGCTGGCGCCGTGGGCGAGGACCTACTTCGATCACCATACCGACAGGCGTCGGGCATGCGATCGAACCATCACAGCCGTCAAGATCGTGCTGTACGCATCGACGGCACCTGTGCACGTGGATCCAGTGATGCTCGGGGGCGGCGAACGGGCCCGCGAGTCAACGAGCGCCTTCCCGTCCAGCGCGTGGAGTGGTTCCTTGACTCCACGCACGAGATGCGTAAGGCGATTGCGGAACTGGAGCCGCACTACAAGGTGCGGTGGGACCCAGACCGCTATCAGCTCACTGAGGAATAGCTGGCAGGCCTCGCTGATCAGCTTCAAAGTGCCAGATGAGAAGGGGACGGCCTCGGTGCGGCAGCGCGACGATGGCCTACAGCACCTTCGTCTGTAGTGGTCCGAAGGATGTTCCTAGGGGATGCTGTAACAGCTAGCATGCCATCCAAAAGACGCCAGGGCTCGGATCAAGATCATATGAGGGAAGGAGTCAGGTGGACAACCCGGAGCTGGCCAGCGACGCCATGGCGGTCGTAGTGCTGGGCGAGTTCGACCCGCTCCTCGTCACGCCACGTTGGCTACGGCAGATGGATTTGATCGGCCCGGAGGACTACGAGTCCTATCAGATAGAACTGATTAGCCCCAAAGCCTCCGTTGTGAACTTTGGTTCGATTCAACTCAAGGTAGTTCCCGATACCCTTGAAGTTAATACCGAAGAAGCCAATGACGTAGAGGCAGCGCGAGATCTGGCGACTGGGATTCTCCTTTCAGGAGGAACTCCGACTATTAGTGCGTTGGGCATCAATCGCACCGTTCACTTTTCGACCCCATTCGATGCATGGCATGCTATTGGAGATGCGCTGACACCTAAAGAAGCGTGGAATGACGTGCTGCATTTGCCTGGAATGATGAGCGTCGGCCTCATGGGGGCGCGAGACGACGGATACAGCGGCAGCGTCAACGTCAATGTGCAGCCGTCTGCTGCTGTGCGGCCGGGTGTGTTTGTGTCCATTAATGATCACTACACGCTCACCCACGCCGACTCGCCCACGCAGCGGTTCGAGCCGGCGCCCCCTGAGCAGACGGATTTGGATCGGTCGCCTGAAAAGATCACCGTCGCGACGAAGATTTTGACTGAAGGGTTCAGCATTTCTCGCGGACGCGCTCAGGCCGTTATTGATCGCGTCGCCTCTCTCGGAGAGTCAACAGGGGGAAGTCAATGAGAACCGTTACGCCATTTGTGCCTCTAACCCAGTCAGCAGGTAGCGGATTCGACGCTGAAACGACTGCCATTCCTCTGCCTCCCCGGGGCACAGAGGCTCTCTCGTTGACTGTCGCGCTGACTCCTCCAACTATTGAGCCTTCGGGTGCGGTGAGGGAAGTGCAGACTCTCACAGAGGCCGGACAGCCCGATACGGGGCCGTCTACGTGGAGCACTCAAGCGCTGCATGCGCGCCCGCGTTCCTCGCGTACCGTTACGGGGCTCAGTAAATGGGAGGGGAAGATCCTCGTGGTCGATGAGGACTTCTTTACCGCCGAGCTCTATCCGATTGATCGCGAAGGTATGCCTATTACGGCAGACTTCGATCGAGAATTGCTCGGATGCGATGCAGACGGCGTAGTCCCGGGTGACGTTTTCTATCTATCGGTACGCAAGGTGACGTCGCCTGGAATTCGGCCGACTCTCACCGAGAGTCTGCGACTCCGGAGGCTTGGGCGCATCACCCAGAAGGAAGTGCAGAACGTGTACGATAAGGCCGACGCACTCATGGAGCGCCTTGAGCAGCTTTTCGACTGAGCCTCCTCCGCTCGATGTGTTCGAGGTTTCGCTATTTGGTCCTGGCAAGGGTGAGTCAGTTGTTGTGCACCTCGGTGGACGTCGATGGATGGTAGTAGATTCCTGTCGTGATCAACGCACTCGCGGGGTCGCTGCTTTGGACTACCTTCGCGGAATGGGCGTCGATCTCGCCACTGAAGTTCTCGCGGTTGTGGCCACCCACGCGCACGATGACCATTTTGATGGGATCGCGGAGGTCGTCGAAGCTTGCTCTGCGGCCACCGTCGTCACTTCGCATGCATTGATGAACCGTGAATTTCTGGCGCTCGTTGAAGCTGAACGCGAGATCGCAGGAGTCACCAACACGGCCGCATACAAAGAATATCGGCGCATTTTCGAGATCATCGAACGGCGGAGAAGAGAGACAGGAAAGGTGCCTGGCCGCCGCGCCGAAGAGAATAAAATCCTGCTCGACTTGTCCGCTCAGGGTGCTGCGCCTGCGACAAGGGTTACAGCGCTATCGCCGTCAGAACATGGGGTATACAGGGCGCAACAGGTGCTCGCAAAAAATCATCTGTTCGCGCTGGGTGAGCGAACTCGCCGTTCAACTTATGATCCCAACGAGGCTTCTATTGCGTTGTGGGTAGCCGCAGGCGAGATAAACGTGCTGCTTGGCGCAGATATCCTCCGAGGGCCTGAGGGGTGTGGTTGGGGGGCGGTTTTGCAAAGTTTCACCCCTACGCAACCTGCGACCCTTTACAAGGCTGCGCACCATGGTTCGAAGACATCTCACCACGAAGGGCTGTGGAGCGATCTACTGGCCGACAACCCAGTTGTATTGATTGCCCCGTTTCGTGGAGGGAATGTGAGTATCCCTAGCGAAGAGGAAATTGCCTACTTCGCAAGTCGCACCGACAAGGCGTGGATTACTTCCCCGCGTAACCCTACTCCGAATAAGGCCTTCAGGAGGGAAGCGGCCAAACTTGGATCCATGGCGAAGAATCCCCGTGACCCCTACGGCATTATTGGACATCTACGCGCAAGGGTTTCGTTGGCCGGCGGAGGGTGGCAGGTGGATAACTTCGCCCCGGCTTCCAAGCTGAGGGAAACCACCTAGAGTTGTCCCGTGATCCGCATTAAAGAATGCTGGGATACTGAACGACACTCGCCGTGACGAGGGAGCGGAAGAAGAGAAGGGCGCGACCTCGAATGAAGGCTGCGTCCGTTTTTTATTTGTGCTGCTCAAGAAGCGAGGAACCCCGGCTTCTCCGCTCGGCTCTGGCTCGCTCGGCTGGGTGGACATAAACCGCAATGAGTCCGACGGGGAACACTGTACGGAACTTCGAAGGGGCGACGGCGGGTCCTACACGCTGACGTACCGCGTCGGGGATACAACCATCGAGGCCCTACGGCCGACGGTTCGGGCCCCTCAACAAGGGGAGGTCTCGGCTCTGCCTCGGCGGGTGTCGGGAAGCCCAAATGAGACGGGAACTGACAGGCGGCGGATTGGGTGGCACTCGGTAGGAGTGCCACCCAATCATTTTGCCTGGTCAGGCATGCAGAGGCCGTGGCGGGAATCGAACCCGCGTAACTCGCTTTGCAGGCGAGTCCCTGAACCACTCGGGCACACGGCCGTGTCAGGTGCGGCACGGCTCACTCGTTCCGAACCTGATGGGTCGACCGTAGGCGGGGGCGGCGGCGGGGCTCAAGGGGTCCGGGCCCGCCGCAACGGGACTGCCACACGCCGTTCACGAAGCGCCTCGCGGGGCGGGGCGCGAGAGTGGTCGTACGACCAAAGAACCAGCTGATCACGGTCTTCGGACAGGAGTCAGTGCGGGTTGTGCCCCTTACGCTGAAGGCCATGACCGCACTGGAACCGAAGGACGCCGCAACCGCCCGGCCGCAGGCCGGGGCCCAGGCCGTGGAAGGGGTGCTGAGCCGGCCGTACCGGGCGCTCACCGTCGGGATCGTCTCCGTCGTGCTGCTGATCGCGTTCGAGGCGACGGCGGTCGGCACGGCCATGCCGGTGGCGGCCAGGGAACTCGACGGGGTCGCGCTGTACGCCTTCGCGTTCTCGGGGTACTTCACGACCAGCCTGTTCGGGATGGTGCTCGCCGGCCAGTGGTCGGACCGGGACGGTCCCCTCGGCTCGCTGACCGCGGGAATCGGGGCCTTCGCGGCGGGACTGATCCTGTCCGGCACGGCCGGCGGCATGTGGTTGTTCGTGCTCGGCCGGGCGGTGCAGGGGCTCGGCGGCGGCCTGGTGATCGTCGCGCTGTACGTGGTCGTGGGGCAGGCCTACCCGGAGCGGCTGCGGCCGGCCATCATGGCGGGCTTCGCCGCGGCCTGGGTGGTGCCGTCCGTCGTGGGACCGCTCGCGGCGGGCGCGGTCACCGAACACCTCGGCTGGCGCTGGGTCTTCGTCGGCATACCGGTGCTGGTCGTCCTCCCGCTGGCCCTCGCCCTGCCGCAGATCCGGCGGCGCACGCGCGGACGGACGGCGGACGCCGCGCTCCCCCCGGGCCGGCGGCGCATCCACTCGGCGCTCGGGATCGCTCTCGGCGCGGGGCTGCTCCAGTACGCCGCCCAGGACCTGAGGTGGCTGTCGCTCGTCCCGGCCGCGGCGGGGGCCGCGCTGCTCGTCCCGGCCGTGCTCAGACTGCTCCCGGCCGGCACCTACCGGGCCGCGCGCGGCCTGCCCTCCGTGGTCCTGCTGCGCGGGGTCGCGGCCGGTGCCTTCGTCGCCGCCGAGTCCTTCGTGCCGCTCATGCTGGTCACCCAGCGCGGACTGTCGCCGACGCTCGCCGGGTTCTCGCTCGCGGCGGGCGGCGGCACCTGGGCGCTGGGTTCGTACGTGCAGTCGAGGCCGCGCGTGGAGCCGTACCGGGAACGGCTGATGTTCTTCGGGATGGTGCTGGTCGCCGCCGCGATCGCCGCGGTGCCCAGTGTGCTGGTGCCCGCCGTGCCGGTGTGGACCGTCGCGGTCGCCTGGGGGTTCGGCTGCTTCGGGATGGGGCTGGTGATCGCCTCCACCAGCGTGCTGCTGCTCAAGCTCTCGGCGCCCGAGGAGGCCGGCGCGAACTCCGCCTCGCTGCAGATCTCCGACGCGCTCTCGAACATAGTCCTGCTCGCTGCGGGCGGCGCGGCCTTCGCCTCCCTGGGCGGCGGCACGGTCACGGACACGGCCACCTCGGCGGCCGACGCCCACCCCGCCGCCTTCGCCGTCGTGTTCCTGCCGATGGCGGCGGTGGCACTGACCGGCGCGTGGGTGACGACCCGGCTGCGCGCGCTGTGAGGTGGGTCGCATCCGCGGGTGACCCGGCCTCGTCCGCGCCGTGACACATCCGGGTCGCCGGTAGGGTGGCCCGGTTGTCATACGTAGCCGAGCCGCTCGACCACCCCACGGAGACCGTGACTACCACCGCCGCCAACGCTTCCTCCTCGCACCACCTCTCACCCGCCTTTCCCGGGCGCGCCCCCTGGGGTACCGCCGGCAAGCTGCGCGCCTGGCAGCAGGGGGCGATGGAGAGGTACATCCAGGAGCAGCCGCGCGATTTCCTGGCCGTCGCCACACCCGGCGCCGGCAAGACGACGTTCGCGCTGACCCTCGCGTCCTGGCTGCTGCACCACCACGTGGTGCAGCAGGTGACCGTGGTCGCGCCGACCGAGCACCTGAAGAAGCAGTGGGCCGAGGCGGCGGCGCGGATAGGGATCAAGCTGGACCCCGAGTACAGCGCGGGTCCGCTCAGCAAGGAGTACCAGGGCGTCGCCGTGACGTACGCCGGTGTCGGTGTCCGGCCGATGCTGCACCGCAACCGCTCCGAGCAGCGCAAGACCCTCGTCATCCTCGACGAGATCCACCACGCCGGTGACTCCAAGTCCTGGGGCGAGGCCTGCCTGGAGGCGTTCGAGCCGGCCACCCGGCGGCTCGCGCTCACCGGTACGCCGTTCCGCTCCGACACCAATCCCATCCCGTTCGTCACGTACGCGGAGGGCAACGACGGCATCCGGCGTTCCTCCGCCGACTACACCTACGGCTACGGGTCGGCGCTCGGCGACGGCGTCGTGCGGCCGGTCATCTTCCTCTCCTACAGCGGCAACATGCGGTGGCGCACGAAGGCGGGCGACGAGATCGCGGCGCGGCTCGGCGAGCCGATGACCAAGGACGCAGTCAGCCAGGCGTGGCGCACCGCGCTCGATCCGCGCGGCGAGTGGATGCCCAGTGTGCTGCGCGCCGCCGACCAGCGGCTGACCGAGGTGCGCAAGGGCATCCCGGACGCCGGTGCCCTCGTCATCGCCTCCGACCAGGACTCGGCCCGTGCCTACGCCAAGCTGATCCGCGAGATCACCGGTACGAAGGCGACCCTCGTCCTGTCCGACGACACCGGCGCCTCGAATCGCATCGACGACTTCGCCGCGAGCCAGGACCGGTGGATGGTCGCCGTCCGCATGGTGTCCGAGGGCGTCGACGTCCCGCGTCTCGCGGTCGGCGTGTACGCGACCACGATCTCGACCCCCCTGTTCTTCGCGCAGGCCGTCGGCCGTTTCGTCCGCTCCCGGCGACGCGGCGAGACCGCCTCCGTCTTCCTGCCGACCGTCCCCGACCTTCTCGGCTTCGCCAACGAGATGGAGGTCGAGCGGGACCACGTCCTCGACAAGCCCAAGAAGGAGGGCGAGGAGGACCCGTACGCCGAGTCCGAGAAGGAGATGGACGAGGCGAACAAGGAGCAGGACGAGGACACCGGCGAGCAGGAGCAGTTCTCCTTCGAGGCGCTGGAGTCCGAGGCCGTCTTCGACCGGGTGCTGTACGACGGCGCCGAGTTCGGGATGCAGGCCCATCCGGGGAGCGAGGAGGAGCAGGACTACCTCGGCATTCCCGGGCTGCTGGAACCCGACCAGGTGCAGATGCTGCTGCAGAAGCGGCAGGCCCGGCAGATCGCGCACAGCCGCAAGAAGCCCGCGGAGGAGGCCGATCTCCTCGAACTCCCCGCCGAGCGGCGTCCGGTGGTCTCGCACAAGGAGATGCTGGAACTGCGCAAGCAGCTCAACACCATGGTCGGCGCGTACGTCCACCAGAGCGGCAAGCCGCACGGTGTGATCCACACCGAACTGCGGCGGGTGTGCGGCGGCCCGCCGAGCGCGGAGGCCACCGCGGGACAGCTGCGGCAGCGGATCGCCAAGGTGCAGGAGTGGGCCACCAGGATGCGGTGACGACCCGTGCCCCGGGTCCGTCCGTCACCGAGCCCGGCCACTCGCGGGTCCGTCCGTCACCGAGCCCGGCCACTCGCGGGTCCGTCCACCGCCGTGTCCGCCCACTCGCGGGTCCGTCCGCACCCGGGTCCGTCCACCAGTGAGTGCGTCCACCACTGAGTCCGTCCACCGCGGCGCCGATCGAGGCCGTCGCGCGCTCTCGTGTGTGCCGGGGCAGCTACCCCCGGGGCGTGTGCGCTGTGCGTGGGGGTGGTGCGCGCCGTGTGGCGGGCGCTGCGTGTAACGGGACAAAGGGAGAGAGTCCGTACCCGCCGATGCCCGGATTCTGGACGGAGACTTCCGCTGAGCGGACCGGCTCGCTACTGTCACGCTACGCACACGCCCCGTGGCAGCGCAGCCGCGGAGCGCAGCCGTGTAGCGACTCCGCCCGGGAAGAGCCCGGGTCGTCAGCCGACGGCGGCCTCTGAAGCGCGTCGCCGACGGGACTCGGCGGCGCGACCGCCGGGAGGGGGCCGCCGACCTCACCACTAAGGAGTGGGCGTCGTGACCGCGGAGACCTCTCAGACGCTCGACCGGGGACTGCGCGTCCTCAAGTTGCTCGCCGACACGGATCACGGGCTGACGGTCACCGAGCTCTCGAACAAACTGGGTGTCAACCGCACGGTCGTGTACCGGTTGCTCGCCACGCTGGAGCAGCACGCGCTGGTACGCCGTGATCTGGGCGGCCGTGCGCGGGTCGGGCTCGGGGTGCTGCGCCTGGGCCGCCAGGTGCATCCGCTGGTCCGGGAGGCCGCGCTGCCCGCGCTGCGCGCACTGGCCGAGGACATAGGGGCCACCGCCCATCTCACGCTCGTCGACGGGACCGAGGCCCTCGCCGTGGCCGTCGTCGAGCCCACCTGGACCGACTACCACGTCGCCTATCGCGCCGGGTTCCGGCACCCGCTGGACCGGGGTGCGGCGGGCCGCGCGATCCTCTCCGCGCGCCAGGCACCCGTGGGCGAGCCCGGCTACACGCTCACGCACGGAGAGCTGGAGGCGGGCGCGAGCGGCGCCGCGGCTCCGCTCCTCGGCGTGACCGGTGTCGAGGGCAGCGTGGGTGTCGTCATGCTCGCGGACTCCGTGCCGGAACGGGTGGGGGCGCGGGTCATGGACGCGGCCCGCGAGGTCGCGGACGCACTGCGCTGAGGCCGGCCGGGTGGCCCGGCGGACGACTCCCTGAAGATCCGGGACGGCACGGACGTTAGATTGATCCCGTGCTCTCTCGCCTCACACGTCCCAAGGCCGTCGCCGTCTGCGCCGTTCCCGTCGTGGCCCTGCTCGCCACGGCTGTCTTCGCGCCGCTGCCGTTCTCCCTCGCGCAGCCCGGTCTGACGGCGAACGTCCTCGGTGAGAACAAGGGCGACCCGGTGATCACGATCAGCGGGGCGCCCGTCCGGCAGACCCGCGGTCAGCTGCGGATGACGACGATCGAGGCGACCGGGCCGGACGCGCACGTCTCGCTCGGTGACGTGATCAGCGGCTGGTTCGCCAAGGACCGGGCGGTGATGCCCCGCGACTCGGTCTACCCGAGCGGGAACAGCGTCAAGGAGATCGAGCAGCACAACGCCGACGAGATGAAGCAGTCGCAGGACACGGCCACCGAGGCGGCCCTGTCCTATCTGCACGAGAAGAACGACGTGAAGGTCACGCTCAAGCTGGCCGACGTGGGCGGCCCCAGCGCCGGGCTGCTCTTCACGCTCGGCATCGTCGACAAGCTGGACGGCGACGGCAGCGGGGGCGACCTCACGGGCGGCCGCACCGTCGCGGGTACGGGGACGATCGACGCCGACGGCAGGGTCGGCGCGGTCGGTGGCGTGGCGCTGAAGGCGCAGGCCGCGCGGCGGGACGGCGCGACCGTCTTCCTGGTCCCGAAGGCGGAGTGCTCGGACGCCAAGGCCGAGCTGCCGAAGGGGCTGCGGCTGGTGGCGGTGACCACGCTCAAGGGCGCGGTCGACGCGCTGGTGTCCCTGGAGAAGGGGAAGGGCGCGGTTCCCGGCTGCTAGAGGCGGTCCCGTGATCCCCGGGGGCCGCGAAAGCCGGACGTGTCCTAGGAAGCGACGGCCGGCCTGGGCGCGGAGGCGAGGCGCAGGCCCACCTCCACCAGGGTCCAGCCGAGTCGGGTGCGCAGTTCGCCCGGCACCCGGGCGGCGACGGCGAGCCGGTGGGCGTCGGCCTCCGCGCGGAGGTCGGCCGCGCGGATGTGGTGCAGGGCGAGATGCGTCTGAGCGTTGATCATCGGAGTACCTCTCGGTCCTGTCGGTCCCTGGTGAGGGGGGTCGGTGGGGAAGGTTCTGTCCTTGCGGAGGTGGCGGCGGTGGGGCGGGCTCAGCCCTTCTGGACAGGGAAGACGTGGCTGTGGACGCGGACCTCGGCGGCCTCGGGGTCGTCCTCGGCCGAGGCGCCCGCGCGGTAGCTTTCCAGGAGTTCGTGCATCCTGGTGACCAGCTCCGCGGAGCGTTCGGGTGTCAGCCGCAGGGTCCAGTCGCTCATGTCGTTGGCGCGCGACCAGACCGGCAGCCAGTCGTCCCGGTTCGCGATCCAGGTGGACAGCTCGCGGTTGTGGACGGTCGCGACCTCGTGCAGGAAGAGGTCGGCGGCGCCCCGCACCTCCGGGTCCGAGCTTTCGAACCGGTCACTGTCGAAGACCAGCGCCTGATCGACCGCCTGCCACCAGCGCTCCCGCCCCTTGCCCTGCCCCGGGGCGTCCTCGACGAAGCCGTGTGCGGCCAGCTGCCGCAGGTGGTAGCTGGTGGCCCCGCTGGACTCGCCCAGTTTCGCGGCCAGTTGCGACGCGGTGGCCGGGCCGCGGCGTCGCAGCGAGTTCAGCAGCTGCATCCGCAGCGGATGCGCGATGCCACGCAGCGAGCGGGCGTCGAGGGTGCGGGCGGTCAGACCGGGTGCGGTCGGATCGGATACCGACGGTTCGGATACCGACGGTTCGGGTGTGGTGGGTTCGGGTGCGGACGGTTCGGCCGGTGTGCCGGGTGCGGCCGGTCCGGGCTGTTCTCCGTGCTCCTGCATGCATGCAAAGGTAGCGTTGCAAAGAAGAGCTTGCAAGGGTTTCTTTGCAAGTACTTCTTTGGATGCCGGGCCCGCTGAACGCCGACGCGGAGCGCCCGGGCCTCAGCCCTGCTTCACGAACCCCTCCGCGGTCATCCAGTCCAGCGCCACCTCGTGCGGGTCCTGCCCCTGCACGTCCACTTTGGCGTTCAACTCCTGCGCCACCGTGTTGTCCAGCTTCCTCGTCACCGGGTCGAGGACCCGGGCGATCGCCGGATACCGCTTCAGCGCCTTGGAGTTGATCGCGGGCGCCGCGTTGTAGTTGGGGAAGAACTTCTTGTCGTCCGCCATCACGGCCAGGTGCATCGACCGGATGCGCCCGTCCGTGGTGAACACCTCCCCGTACGTACAACTCCCCTTCGCCACCTGGGTGTAGATGATCCCGGTGTCCATCTGCGTGACGTTCTTCGCGGGCACGCTCATCCCGTACGCCTTCTCCATGCCCGGCAGCCCGTCGGCCCGGTTGGCGAACTCGCTCTCCACGCAGAGCGTGACCGCGCCGGGGTCCTTCCTGGACAGCGCGGCCACGTCGGAGAGCGTCTTCGTGCCGTACTTCTTGAAGTTGGCCTGGTTCATGGCCAGCGCGTAGGTGTTGTTGAGCGCGGACGGCGGCAGCCAGGTGATCCCGTTCTTCAGGTCGGCGTCGCGCACCGCCTGCCACTGCTTCCGCGGGTCGGGGATGGGCTTGCTGTTGCCGAGGTACGTGATCCAGGCGGTGCCCGTGTACTCGTACATGCCGTCCGCGTCACCGCTCTTGACGGCCTCCCGGGCGCCGATCGAGCCCTGGATCCCGGTCCGGTCGAGGACGTCCGCGCCGGCCGCCTGGAAGGCGATACCCATGATCGCGCCGAGGATCAGCTGCTCGGTGAACTCCTTGGACGTCACCGTCAGATGGGCGCCCTTGAGCGGCAGCCCCTGTCCGATCGAGCCGGGAACGACGTCGTCGACCATGGGGGAGCCGCTGGTCAGACCGCAGCCGGAGAGCAGGACCAGCGCACCGGCCAGTACCGCGCACGGACCCGTCCGTCTCATGAGTCCGCCTCCAGTCCCCGTGGTCGCAGCAGCAGTTCGGCCAGCGAGGCCAGCCAGTCCACGAGCAGCGCGAGCGTCACGGTGAGGACCGAACCGAGCACCAGGACCGGCATCCGCTGGTTGGTGATCCCGGTGGTGATCAGGACACCGAGTCCGCCGCCCCCGCCGAAGGTGGCCAGCGTGGCCGTGCCCACGTTCAGGACCAGGGCCGTACGGACGCCGGCCAGGATCAGCGGGACGGCCAGCGGGAGTTCGATCCTCGACAGGACCCCCATCGGGGACATGCCGATACCGCGCGCCGCCTCCAGGAGCGTCGGGTCGTTCGCCTTCAGACCCGCGATCGTGTTGGAGAGGACCGGCAGGATGGCGTAGACGGTGATGCCGATCAGCGCCGCCTTCTGGCCGGTGCCGAGCCAGATCACCAGCAGTGCCAGCAGACCGATCGCCGGGGTGGCCTGCCCCATGTTGGCGAAGGCCATCGCGACCGGCGCTGCCTTGCGGAACATCCCGCGGGTGAGCAGGACCCCCAGCGGGATCGCGATGATCAGCACGAAGAACGTCGAGATCACGGTCAGTTCGATCTGCTGCCACAGGGCCTTCGACACCTGTCCGTTCGACAGCGCGTTCTTGGAGATGGGGTCGAGGGTGGCCTGCTGGAACCACACCCAGGTGGCCAGCAGCACGGCCGCCAGCACCGCCGGCAGGACGGTCAGCTTCTGCCAGGTGATCCGGCGCCGCGGCGCGGTGGGCGGCGGCGGGGCCTCCCGCTCGTCCGGGAGGCCGGCGTCCTCGGGAAGGGCCTCGTCGTCGGGGAAGGCGCCGTCGTCCCGGAACGCGAGCCCCTTGACCTCGTGCTCGCCCTCGGGCCGGCGACCGGGCGGGGGAGTCCTCATGCCTTCGCCTCCCCGCCCGGGCCCTCCTGCTCGAAGTGGGTCTGCTGGGCGCGCGCGTCCTCCAGCTCGTGCTGGTGCTCCATCGCCTCCAGCCGGTCCTCCTCCAGCAGTTCGTGCACGGAGTTCATCAGCGTCTCCATGTCGACGACACCGATGTACTCGCCGCGCCGCCCGGTCACCGCCACCCGGCCGGTGTTGTCGGTGAGCACGGCCTCCAGCGCGTCCCGCAGAGTGGCGTCCCGGGTCACCGTGTCGTGCACCAGCGTGCCCGCCCGCGCCAGCGAGCCCTTGGCCCGCATCAGGTCACCGCGCCGCAGCCACTTGTAGGGGCGGCGCCGCTTGTCGAGCAGCAGGATCTCGTTCGTCCCGCTGCTCCGGAGCTTGTTGAAGATCTCCTGGAGGCGGTCGTTGACGGTGACCGTCGGATAGTCCGTGATCTCCACGTCCCGCACCCGGGTGAGGTTGAGCCGCTTGAGCGCCGCGCCCGCGCCCACGAACCCCGACACGAAGTCGTCGGCGGGGTTGGTGAGGATCGCCTCCGGGGTGTCGAACTGCGCGATGTGCGAGCGCTCGCGCAGGACGGCGATCCGGTCGCCCAGCTTGATCGCCTCGTCGAAGTCGTGCGTGACGAAGACGATCGTCTTGTGCAGCTCGCGCTGGAGCCGGATCAGCTCGTCCTGGAGATGGTCGCGGGTGATCGGGTCCACGGCGCCGAAGGGCTCGTCCATGAGCAGCACGGGCGGGTCGGCGGCCAGCGCCCGCGCCACGCCCACCCGCTGCTGCTGGCCGCCCGACAGCTGGCGCGGATAGCGGCCCTGGAACTCGCCAGGGTCGAGGCCGACCAGGTCCAGCATCTCCTCGACCCGCGCCCTGATGCGCGGCTTCGGCCAGCCGACCATCTTCGGTACCAGGGCGATGTTCTGGGCGACCGTCATGTGCGGGAAGAGCCCGGACGACTGGATCGCGTACCCGATCCTGCGGCGCAGCTTCACCGGGTCCATGTCGGTGACGTCCTCGCCGCCGATGCGGATACGGCCGCCGGTCGGTTCGATCAGCCGGTTGATCATCTTGAGGGTGGTGGACTTGCCGCAGCCGGACGGGCCGACGAAGACGACGAGCTCGCCCGCCTTGATCTCCATGTTGACGCTGTCCACGGCGGGGTCGCGGCTGCCGGGATAGCGCTTGGTGAGGTGATCCAGCTCGATGGTGGCGCCGGTCGTGGACGTGTGCGCGACGGCGGCGGCGTGCCGGTCCCGGTCCCGCCCGGCCTCGGTCGTCTCAGCCACGGATCCCCCTCGGGATGGTCAGCCGCCCGATGAGCACGTACGCGGCGTCGAACAGCAGCGCGAGGATGATGATCCCGACCGTGCCCGCGAGCACCTGGTTGAGCGCGTTCTTGCTGCCCAGGGACCCGATGCCTCGGAAGATCTCGTTGCCGAGGCCGGGCCCGGAGGCGTAGGCCGCGATCGCCGCGATGCCCATCAGCATCTGCGTGGAGACCCGGATACCCGTGAGGATCGGTGGCCAGGCGAGCGGCAGTTCGACCTTCAGCAGCCGGGCCGGCCGTGACATGCCGATGCCCTTCGCGGCGTCCACCAGCGCGGGGTCGACCCCGCGCAGGCCCACGATCGAGTTGCGCACCACCGGCAGCAGTCCGTACAGCGTCAGCGCGATCACGGTGGGCGGGACGCCCAGCCCCACGACCGGGATCAGCAGACCGATCATGGCGAGCGACGGGACGGTCAGGATCGTGGAGGTGGTGGTCGTGGCGAGGCCGCCCGCCCAGTCGCTGCGGTAGGTGACCACACCGAGCACCACGCCGATGAGCGTCGCCACGACCATGCACTGGAAGACCACGCTGGCGTGCTGGTACGCGTCCATGAGCAGCTGCTGATGGCGGCTGCTCAGGTACTCCCAGAAGTTCACGCCGCCTCACCCTGTCGTCGGTCAGTGCTCGGCCGCCGCCTGTTCCACCAGCGGGATGATCCGCAGCGGTACGGCGTTCTCCATGACGATCGCCGTGGAGGCCCGGACGATGCCATCAAAACCGACGACCCGGTCGATCACCCGTTGGAGATCGGCGTTCGAGCGGGCCACCAGCCGGCACAGCATGTCCCCGCTGCCGGTGGTCGTGTGCAGCTCCAGAACCTCCGGGACGGTCGCCAAGTGAGCCCGTACGTCCGGGCCTTGCCCCTGTCGGATCTCCAGCGTCGCGAAGGCCGTCACGGGGTACCCGAGCGCCGCCGGGTCCACCTGCGGGCCGAATCCCCGGATGACTCCATTCGACTGAAGACGGTCCAGCCGGGCCTGCACCGTGCCGCGCGCGACCCCCAGCCGCCGGGACATCTCCAGCACGCCGATCCGCGGCTCCCGCGCCAGCAGCACGATGAGCCGGCCGTCCAGATGATCGATCGCCATGCACGCCTCCGGAGTGGTCATCCTGTACAGACCGCCCGGCATCCGGGGCGGACCGCTGAACACATTGCCCAGTCGATACGCAAACTATTGCGCACCTTGTGGAAGGGCGAGAGCCTGCGGCCATGTCCCTCATCGACGCGAACCCAGACCAGGCTCCCGACACCGCCCGGCAGGCCGACCCCTTCCCGGTGAAGGGAATGGACGCCGTCGTCTTCGCCGTGGGCAACGCCAAGCAGGCCGCGCACTACTACTCCACCGCGTTCGGCATGCGGCTGGTCGCCTACTCCGGACCGGAGAACGGCAGCCGCGAGACGGCGTCGTACGTCCTGGAGAACGGCTCCGCGCGCTTCGTCCTGACCTCCGTGATCAGGCCCTCCACCCCCTGGGGCCACTTCCTCGCCGAGCACGTGGCGGCACACGGCGACGGGGTCGTCGACCTCGCCATCGAGGTCCCGGACGCGCGCGCCGCGTTCGCGTACGCCGTCGAGCACGGCGCCCGCCCGCTCACCGAGCCGTACGAGCTGAAGGACGAGAACGGCACCGTCGTGCTGGCCGCGATCGCCACGTACGGCGAGACCCGGCACACGCTCGTCGAGCGGACCGGGTACGACGGCCCCTACCTGCCCGGGTACGCGGCCGCCGACCCGATCGTCGAGCCGCCGGCCCGGCGCACCTTCCAGGCCGTCGACCACTGCGTCGGCAACGTCGAGCTCGGCCGCATGAACGAGTGGGTCGCCTTCTACAACAAGGTCATGGGCTTCACGAACATGAAGGAGTTCGTGGGCGACGACATCGCGACCGAGTACAGCGCCCTGATGTCGAAGGTCGTCGCCGACGGCACGCTCAAGGTCAAGTTCCCGATCAACGAGCCCGCCGTCGCCAAGAAGAAGTCCCAGATCGACGAGTACCTGGAGTTCTACGGCGGCGCGGGCGTCCAGCACATCGCGCTGAACACCAACGACATCGTCGAGACCGTACGGACCATGAGCGCGGCCGGGGTCCAGTTCCTCGACACGCCCGACTCGTACTACGACACCCTCGGCGAGTGGGCGGGCGACACCCGCGTCCCCGTCGACACCCTGCGCGAACTGAAGATCCTCGTCGACCGCGACGAGGACGGCTATCTGCTGCAGATCTTCACCAAGCCGGTCCAGGACCGGCCGACCGTCTTCTTCGAGATGATCGAGCGGCACGGCTCGATGGGCTTCGGCAAGGGCAACTTCAAGGCCCTGTTCGAGGCGATCGAGCGGGAGCAGGAGAAGCGCGGCAACCTGTAGCGGCGCCCCGCGGCACGACGTCGCGGCCCCGTCACCCGCCCGCCCGCCCGCCGTACCGCCCGCCCGGTCAGTGCGGGCCGGTACGGCGGGGCACGGGTGTGGGCTCCGTCCGCCGCCCGCCCATGGCCGGGTCGGCCGGGAATCCCGGCGACGCCGAGACCGCCGGGTCCGGTGCCGGGAGCGAACCGGCCGGAGCCGGAGGAGCGGACCAGGAAGGGACGGACCCGGCCGCCGGGGGTGGCGCCGGTGAGGTGCGGACCGGCTCCGGAGGCTCCGGTTCCGGGAACGCCGGTTCCTCCTCCAGCCCGTCCGGAAGCGCCGTGGACGAGGTGGACGGCTCACCCAGCGTGTCCAGCGTCCGCCGGGCCAGGGGAGCGAGAAGGGGGGAGAAGTACGGATTGATCTGGAGCGACTCCGTCAGATGCCGGCGGGCCGCCCCCGTCTGCCCCAGGCCGCGTTCGATCTGCCCCCGGTGATAGACGTACAGCGCACTGCGCACCCCGCCGCCGTGCTCCTTGTCCGTCGCCCGCGCCGCGAACTTCAGGGCCTCCTCGTCCTTCCCGGCCCGGTGCAGGGCCCACCCCAGCGCGTCCGCGACGCCGATACCCGGCTGCCGTTTCCACTCCGCGCGCAGCCCCCGCACCGCCTGAGCCGCGTCCCCGTGGTCCGCCTCCAACAGCCCGAGGACCAGGGCGTCGTCGACACCGCCCGCGGTCTCCGTCCGCACCCGCGCCCGTACCAGGCCGTACTGCGCCCGCGCCGCCGGGCCGAGGCCCCGCGCCTCGTACAGCTCACCCAGCTCCAGCGCGTATCCCGGCGCGGGCCGCCCGGCGAACGCCGCCTGATAGGAGCGGAGCGCCTCCGGCACCCGCCCGAGGGACGCCAGCGCACGCCCCCGCCCGGCGAGCGCGGCCGGCTCGCTCCGGTCGCTGCGCAGCGCGCCCTCGTAGGAGCGCAGCGACAGCTCACGGTCCCCGCGCTCCCATGCCAGCCTGCCGGACTCCGCCAGCCAGGCCGCCCGCTCGGCCGGCGTCCGGGCACCCGTCGCCGCCTCCGAGAACGCCGCCACCGCGTCCTCGCGCCAGCCCCGGTCCCAGTACACGAGGGCGGCCCGGGCCAGCACCGGCGGCCCGGAGTGCAGCGCCTGAAGCTTCTCCAGCGCCTTGCGGCTCGCCTTGTAGTCGCCCAGCCCCCGGTAGGAGTCGATCAGCAGCGGATACGTCGTCCACTGCTTCGGCGCCAGCTTCCGCGCCGTCTCCCCCCACTTCCGGCCCTCGCGGAAGTCACCGCGGGCGTTGGCGAGCGCGGCCAGCCCCTGCGACGCGGCCAGGTTCCTCGTCGGCCCGGTCGTCAGCGACGTACGCAGCGCCCGCTCGGCCTTCGGGAAGAATCCGGGCGTGGCGGTGCGCCGCCCCTGCTCCACGTACGCCGTCCCGAGCACCGCCCACGACCGGGCGTCCCGCGGATGGGCGCGCAGATAGGTCTCGCGGTCGCCGACGAGCGCCGTCAGCTCCCGCAGCGACACGGGCATCCCGGCCGCCACCGCCGTCATCGCACCGGCCACCGGCCCCGGGGCGGGCGGCGTCGGAGTGAACCCGCCCGAGGGCAGCAGCACCATCACCCCGCCGAACACGGCACACCCCGCGACCCCGCCGATCAGCGCGCGCCGGGCAGCGCGGGAGCGGCGCCGCCCGGACGGTCTCCGGGGTCCGGAACCGGTGACGGCCCGCTCCCGCTGTTCGATCTCCATGCCGCTCACCATGCGTCAGTACGACGACCACATCCCGGCACACGAAGGGTGCGGCAGACGGGGTTCACACCGATGGCCCCGAGTGCGACGCTGTGATCATGAGCCGTATCGAAGCCCCGCGCGACGACGCCACCGGCACCCTCGTCGACCGTCTCCTGGCGGGCCTGCCGAGCGAGGCGGTCCTCACCGACCCGGACGTCACGGTCTCGTACGCCAACGACATGGCGAGCTTCTGCGAGGCCGGCACACCCGCCGTCGTCGTCCTGCCCCGCACCGTCGAACAGGTCCAGCACGTCATGCGCACCGCGACCGCCCTGCGCGTCCCGGTCGTCCCGCAGGGCGCCCGCACGGGCCTGTCCGGCGCCGCGAACGCCTCGGACGGCTGCATCGTGCTCTCCCTGGTGAAGATGGACCGGATCCTGGAGATCAGCCCCGTCGACCGGATCGCCGTCGTCGAGCCCGGCGTCGTCAACGCCGTGCTCTCGCGCGCGGTCGACGAACACGGTCTGTACTACCCGCCGGACCCCTCCAGCTGGGAGATGTGCACGATCGGCGGCAACATCGGCACCGCCTCGGGCGGCCTGTGCTGCGTGAAGTACGGGGTGACCGCCGAGTACGTCCTCGGCCTGGACGTCGTGCTCGCCGACGGACGGCTGATGAGCACCGGCCGCCGCACCGCGAAGGGGGTCGCCGGCTACGACCTCACCCGCCTCCTCGTCGGATCGGAGGGCTCGCTCGGCATCGTCGTACGGGCGGTGCTGGCCCTGAAGCCGCGGCCGCCCCGGCAGCTGGTGCTGGCCGCCGAGTTCGGGTCGGCGCGGGCCGCCTGCGACGCCGTCTGCCGGATCATGGAGGGCGGCCATGTGCCCTCCCTCCTGGAACTCATGGACCGCACGACGGTGAAGGCGGTCAACGCCCTGGCCCACATGGGCCTCCCGGAGACCACGGAGGCGCTTCTCCTCGCCGCCTTCGACACCCACGACCCGGCGGCCGACCTCGCCGCCGTGGGCGCGCTGTGCGAGGCCGCGGGCGCCACCCAGGTGGTACCGGCGGAGGACGCGGCGGAGTCCGAACTCCTCCTCCAGGCACGGCGGTTGTCGCTCACCGCGCTCGAAGCGGTCAAGGGCACCACGATGATCGACGACGTGTGCGTGCCGCGCTCCCGGCTCGGCGACATGCTCGACGGCATCGAGCGCGTCGCGGAGAAGTACGCCCTGACCATCGGCGTCTGCGCGCACGCCGGCGACGGCAACACCCACCCCACCGTCTGCTTCGACGCCACCGACCCCGACGAGTCCCGGCGCGCCCGCGAGTCCTTCGACGAGATCATGGCCCTCGGCCTGGAGCTCGGCGGCACGATCACCGGCGAACACGGGGTCGGCGTCCTGAAGAAGGAGTGGCTGGCACGCGAGATCGGGCCGGTCGGGGTGGAGATGCAGCGCGCCGTCAAGGCCGCGTTCGACCCGCTCGGGATCCTCAACCCGGGCAAGGTGTTCTAGCTTCCCGCCGCGGCACCGGTTCCCGCCGCGGCGGGAAGGGGCCTGTCCCGGCACCGGAGCCGGGCGGGCGCGCCGCCCCCCCCGCCGCGGAAGCGGCGCTCCGGGAATTC